>NZ_QTWZ01000001.1:137517-408594 GCF_003461385.1 Ruminococcus sp. AF17-1AC | reverse complement strand
ATCCTTATTTGCTCACACTCGGCGGAGGATATTTCCGTGCTGTGCGATACTGTACACGAAATGGATAAGGGTGTGATAAGTGAGATCAAGGGGTAAGCTGATCAAAAAAACATCATCTGCGTCAGTGCGAGGCTTTGCCGTTGGCTAAGAATGGGACATTGGAAAATAAACCGGATAGCATTTTCAAATAAGTTTTGATATATAACGCAAAAAGACAGATACCTCAGTCAAATGAAGTATCTGTCTTTCTTATTTCTTAGTTATAGCCTGCTGTATAGGTCTTTCATAATAGTTGTTGAAAAGCTTCTATATTAGTACCGACCTAAGCCGTCCGCCATATTTTTCATATTGTATTAAAGCTGTGTATCAACAAAAATTGTATAGATAGCCTTCATTGCAGATTCAAAATCAGCCTCATTCACACCGATGATGATGTTAAGCTCGCTAGAGCCCTGATCTATCATCTTTACGTTTACATGAGCGTGTGCAAGGGCTGAGAATATTCTGCCTGCTGTACCTCTGTTTGACTTCATTGCACGTCCCACAACTGCAATAAGCGCAAGGTCTGTTTCAATATCAATTGTATCAGGGTGACAGTTTCTGTGCAGACCTGACATTATCTCCTGCTCCTTTGGAGCAAACTCTGCCTGATGAACAACGACAGACATTGTGTCGATACCTGATGGCATATGCTCAAAGCAGATACCATTCTTCTCGAATACTTCAAGCACTCTTCTGCCGAAACCAAGCTCTGCGTTCATCATATCCTTTTCGATATTAACTACAGTAAAGCCCTTCTTTCCTGCTATACCTGTGATCGTGAATGCAGGCTTCTGAGATGTGGACTCAACGATCATTGTACCCATATCCTCAGGCTTGTTTGTGTTCTTGATGTTTATTGGGATACCTGCTTTTCTTACAGGGAAAATAGCGTCCTCATGAAGTACGCCTGCACCCATGTAGGAAAGCTCTCTCAGTTCCTTATATGTTATGGTAGTGATAGGCTGTGGGTTGTCGATAATTCTAGGGTCGCATACCAGGAAGCCTGATACGTCTGTCCAGTTCTCATAAAGATCAGCGTTTACTGCTGCGGCAACGATAGAACCTGTTACGTCAGAACCACCTCTTGAAAATGTCTTGATAGTATCGTTTGGCATTGAGCCGTAGAAACCAGGTATTACCGCATTGTCAAGTGTAGCAAGTCTTTGAGGAAGCACCTCGTTGGTTCTTGCAGAATCGAACTGACCCTGATCGTTAAAATAGATAACATCGGCAGCGTCAATAAAGTTATATCCAAGATATTTAGCAAGAACGATACCGTTAAGATACTCGCCACGGGAAGCCGCATAGTCACGTCCTGCCTTGCCGATAAAGCAAGCCTTGATAGTTTCAAACTCCCTTTCAAGAGAAAGGTCAAGACCCAGATCATTGATTATGCCGTAATATCTTTCCTTGATAGCGTCGAACTCGCTGCTGAAATCCTTGCCCTTTGCAGCAAGATCATAGCAGCCGTAAAGCATATCAGTTACCTTTGTATCGTTTGAAAATCTTTTACCAGGAGCAGACGGCACAACAAATCTTCTTGAGCTTTCCGCTGTGATTATCTCCTTTACCTTTTTGAACTGCTCAGCACTTGCAAGAGAGCTTCCACCGAATTTTACAACCTTTGTCATTTCACAAACCCCTTATAAACTATAGAATTATTCCTGTCTGCGTACTTTTCCCACGCTGACGTTACAATAAATAGTATACCGAATTTGCGTGATTAAGTCAATGTATAAATGGACTAATTTTTATAGTTTTTTCGATGTATGTTTGTGAAATACGCTTGTATTTGTATGGCGTACAACTCATGCTTATCTGTCTGCCTATTATCTGTAATGTTCGTCTATCCACTTATCATGTTTTCGTGAAAGAAAGCCCCAGCGTTCTTCAACACAAAATGCAGCGGATAAAACAAGCGGCAAAGAAAGCAGCACAGCCGTAATAATAAGAATAGCCATATTACTTACGTTCACAAGAACGCCTCCCGTCTCGGTTTTGTTATGACTATATTATAGCGTTCCTTACTTAAACAGACCTTAATACAAAGTGAAAACCATGTGAAAAAAAAGCCCCGACCGAAGTCAGGGCTTTTTTCATCAGACTGCTTAAACCGTCACAGCCTGAGTATTATTCTTTTTAAGCACCTCGATAAAATCTTTTTCAGGAACAGGCTTTGAGAAGTAGTATCCCTGAATGAAATCACAGCCCATGCCAAGAAGCGTGTCGAGTTGGTGCTTGTCCTCGATACCCTCGGCAACTATCTGCATATTGAGCTTCTTTATCATCGCCACTGTACTCTCAATGGCAATATGCGCCTTTTCGCTCTTGAAACATTCCCAGACTATTTCCTTTTCAAGCTTGATAAATCTGAAAGGCAGGCTGAGAAGATATGTCATATTTGAATATCCCGTACCATAATCGTCAAGTGCAAACTTCACACCATAATCGGAAAGGGTCTTGATGTTTTTCTCCATAATGTGCGGAGTATACACCGCCGCAGTTTCCGTTACTTCAAGACAGATAGATGACGGGTCTACCTTGTATCTGTCCATAACGCTGAGAAGCTGCTCTACAAGGTCCGACTGCATACACTGGACTACCGACAGGTTTACCTGCACATATTCGATACCAAGTGAAGTTCCCATGCCTTTCTTTATAAAGCGGCAGGCTTCCTCGAAAACATATTTGCCTATTTTGAGTATCTTGCCATTTTCCTCAGCTATAGGAATAAATTCCTGCGGAGAGATAAATCCAAGCTTTTCATCCTTAAGCCTAACAAGGGCTTCACAGGAAACTATCTTGTTTCTTGAACTTGAATATATCGGCTGATAGTATACCTCAAAGCCACGATTATCCAGAGCCTTGTCTATAGCATTCTCTACCTCGCTTCGACGTTTGCTGTCATAAAAGTTTATGTCAGTTGCATGAAGAAGTCTTTCCGTTTCAGGTTCACGATGCTTGAACTGCTCGATAAAGTCCACCAGCATATCTGCATTGTCAACATCCTCAGGGCAGTCGATACGCATAAAGCAGGCTGTTATCAAAGTATCAACAGTACCTATATTCCAGTTTTCAGACAGCTTTTTCCTTATTGCACGATACGTTTCCCCCACCTTTTCAGAATCCTTCGGGAACATAAGAGCAAAGCATTCGTCCTCCAAATAAAATCCATCGCCCAGATTAACAAAGTTATAAAGATAGTCGGAAAAGCTTCTTAACAGAGAGTTGGAAAAACGTCCGCCAAAGGTTTTCATAAACATTTTGAAATCCGGTATCCTTATGAGCAATAATGTAAAATCAGAAGCTGAGGCATATTTTATGGAACACCTATTGACAAAGCTGCTCCAGTTGAGCATTTTTGTTCCTTGGTCTATCATATCGTCCTGACTTTGCAAAGTGAACATTATTAGAAGCATACATACAGACGCCGCAAAGCACTCCACAAGAAGATGTTTATTGATTATCTGAACAATCACTGCCACTACCGTCATTGAGATAAAGGCTGTTATAGAAGTGACCACCTGTCTTGAGAGCATACTTCTATTACCCATTGCGTAAACGATGCCAAATATAAGATAATAAATCGCCACAATGTATGTAAATGGCTGAAGAGTGCCACGATGATAACCGCCTTGGCTATCCACATAGATGATAAAATGTGTTGCAGGCGTCGTGATCACAAGCAAAAGGTCAACGATCATCGGTGTATATAAAAAGCTTTTGAAAAGTGCCGACATCTCTTTAAAGCCGTCCGTCAGGAAAAGTATATAGATCACAAATAGAAACGGAATAAGATTATGTGTAAAATAATAAGCCGTATGGAAGAAGGTTTTAAGCCCTATGCCCCATTCACCGGTAGACAACACGCTTAAAATATCCAAAACAGTTGACAAAGCCGAGTCGCCCACGAGAATGCCAAAGACCTTATTCTTGCTGCACGGAATACGCTTCTTGAAATAGAATACAACTCCTGTGATAGCATATATCACAAGGGCACATATATCATAATGGATAATATAACCCACAACGCAGACCTCCCCATATTATTATGATAATATTTTAACATAACTCTGTTATGGCTTCAACAGATTTAACAAAAAGTTATAATTTTTTTGGTTGTGTGCATAACTTACATATAAATAAAAGCCCGAATTTATGGTTTTTGTCAATTATTATCTATTCGTTGTAATGTTCATTCTTGCGGTTTACTGATAAGATATCATAAACATTTTAACATTATCCTAAAGCTTCACCCAAAAATGAAAAGTTAGAAAAATGGCAATAAATTAACTTACGGCAAAAAATTATACATAGTTTTAAATGATTTTTAAATTTGTCGGTTTGACTTGACTAATAAACATCTTGGGATTATAATAAAAACGTGGTAAGAATCTGTCATAAGACTTGTAAAAAACCGGTCTTTTGACAGAGTTTCTGTATATACCTAAATAATTAGTTCTTACTAATCTTTAAAGACGAAAACAGGAGGTAATAATTATGTTAAAATGTTTTAAAGACGAGAAATTTTGGTGTGCAGTAGGCGGAGCAGCCGCAGTTATTCTTGGCAAGAAAGTAGTAAAGGCTAAGAAAACAAGAGAGCTTGCCGTTACAGGTCTTGCAAAGGGAATGAAGCTCAAGAGCGATGCTCAGTCAGCACTGAGAAGCATGAAGGACGAAGCATCTGACATCTGCTATGACGCTAAGGTCGAGGCAGGAATAGATAACGAGGAAGAAGTAACTGAATAATGAAAGCTCAGATCGTTTATGACAAGCCCTGCCGCATACGTTTCCGCTGTGGTAGCAACGCTTTCACAAAAGAACTTGAACGGTCGATACATAAGCTTGTTATGTCAAACCCGTGGGCGATCGCCTGCGAGGCTCACTATGAGAACGGCGGAATACTTATACGCTATAAAGAGGGTCACAGAGCCGAAGCTGTCGAACTTGTAAGAAAGCTCAGAGGAAGCGACCTAGCACCTGTCAGCGACAATCAGTATGACACCGAGGAGATAGACAGAACATTCAAATCTGACCTTGCAAAGCTTGTGATGCAAAGATATATAAGAAAAGCTATTCTGCCTGCACCTATAGGCGCAGCACTTATCGTGTACAGCGGACTTAAATATATAGCAAAGGGCGTAAGCGCACTGTTTGACGGCAAGCTTACAGTTGAGGTGCTTGACGGAGCGTCAATAAGCGCTTGTCTTATCCAGAAAAATTACAATACGGCTGGCACTGTCATGTTCCTGCTTTCTGTATCAGGCTTGCTGGAGGATTACACAAGAGCGAGAACAAGAGCTGCTCTTACTGACAGCTTGGCGATAAAGGCAGATCAGGTATGGCTGGCAGGCAAGGACGCTGATACTCTTATACCAATGTCACAGCTTCAGGTGGACGATTGCATAAGAGTTCGCACAGGAAGCGTTATTCCTGTTGACGGTCAGATAACCGAGGGCGAAGCTTACATAAATGAAGCTTCCATGACAGGCGAGCCTCTTGCGGTCATGAAGAGCGCAGGAGCAAGCGTATTTGCGGGAACAGTTGTCGAGGAAGGCTCAGTTGTGATAAAAGTTCGCAAGCTTTCTTCCGACACAAAGATAAGCAAGATAATCGAACTTATCGACAACTCAGAAAACCTTAAAGCAGGTGTGCAGAGCAAAGCGGAGCGTCTTGCGGACTCTATCGTGCCGTACAGCTTTCTTGCCTTTGGTCTTACACTGCTGTTTACTAGAAATGTCACAAAAGCAGTTTCCGTTCTTATGGTGGACTATTCCTGCGCTATCAAGCTTTCAACGCCTATAGCCGTTATATCCGCTATTAAAGAAGCCGCTGATGATGACGTTACGGTAAAGGGCGGAAAATATCTTGAAGAATACGCACTTGCCGACTCTATCGTTTTTGACAAGACCGGCACTCTTACAAACGCCGAGCCGGTGCTTGAAAAGGTAATAGCCCTTGGGGATTACTCCGAGGCGGAAACGCTGAAAATTGCGGCTTGCCTTGAAGAGCACTTTCCTCACAGCGTAGCGAGAGCTATAGTAAAGGGTGCGGCCGATAGAGATATCGACCATGCCGAGGAACACGCCGAGGTGCAGTATATAGTTGCCCACGGAATTTCAACAACGCTTCACGGCAAACGTGCTATCATAGGAAGCAGGCATTTTGTCTGCGAGGACGAGGGCATAGAGATAACAGACGAACAGCAGGCTGAGATCGACGAAAAGTCGGGAGCATGCTCGGTAGTTTATCTTACTGTAGGCGACAAGCTCACAGGTGCGCTCTGCATAAGCGACCCGCCTAGACCTGAAGCTGAGGAAGCCGTTAAACAGCTCAAAGAAGCAGGCATAACAAATATCATTATGCTCACAGGCGACAGCGCAAAGGCTGCCGAGATAACCGCCCGGAAGCTTGGCATATCAGATTTCAGGGCGCAGGTGCTCCCAGAGGACAAGCACAGATATGTTGAACAGCTCAAAGAGCATGGACACAGAGTAATAATGGTAGGCGACGGAATAAACGACGCTCCAGCCCTTGCGGCGGCAAACGTTTCTGTCGCAATGAGCGACGCTTCCGATATTGCAAAGGAAACTGCCGATATCACAGTTCGTGGAGCAGACCTTACACAGCTTGCGGCTATAAGACAGCTTAGCGAAAAGCTAATGCACCGAATAAACAGTAACTACAGATTTATACTGCTGTTCAATTCAGTGCTTCTGCTGTCAGGAGCTTTCGGGCTTTTACAGCCGTCAGCCTCAGCGCTTCTGCACAACGCTTCAACAATGGCGATCTGTGCAAAGAGCATGACTCCTTTAGAGGATAAAAAACGCAAAAAGAAAAACAAGTAAACAAAATATAAAGAGCGAATGATCGTAACGTCATTCGCTCTTTTTGCATCTTAATAAATGTAACGCTTTTTCTTAAATTACTTAGCAGGTGTACAGTAGCAAATAGAATAAACTGTGATATCACCGTTTTTTGCCGCAGCATGAAGCTGATCCAGCTTATCAAAACCTGCACCAAGCTCCTTTACACAGTCTGCATAAGTGAACTTAGCATAGTAATGATCATTCGCTCTGCCTGTTTCGCTAGGCTGAACTCTTGCCCAGTTTGCTCCTCCTGACCAGCTCTGGAGAATAAGCTCAAGCTCGTTCTCTGCGCCAGAGTACTCAACATAGAAATAGCCATTTGCAGAGAGATGCGAAACATCAAAACTGCCATAATTTTTTGAAGTCATAACTGAAACTGCCTGACCCCATGAGCCACATGATTTTGCACCCCAGAAAATAGATACATATGGATCCTGCTCCGGCTTATCAGGGTCAACAGGATCTACCGGATCAACCGGCTCTGTTGACTTCTCGACAATATACTTAACACTAAGAACTTCGATATCTCCGTTAGCAGCACCAACATGGAAGCGGTCTACTTTAGAGAAATCTGTTGTTCCGAACGCCGCCGCAACATCGTCGTAGCTGTACTTTGCGTATACAATGCCGTCCTTTTCTGTTACCTCAGTTGGTGAAACTCTCGCCCAGTCTGCACCGCCTGACCAACTCTGGAGAATGACCTCCGCCTTGTCTGTGCCGCCCTTGAACTGAACTTCAAAATATCCGTCCTTTTCGATAACTGAGCTGTCAAAGCTGCCGCCTTCCTTAGTTGTGGAAAGAGTGATAGCCTGACCCCAGCCTGATGTCTTTGCCGAGCCTGTGAAGATAACAGTTTCCTTTTTGTCACTTACCTCGCCAGTTGCAGGGATAACCTCTGTCTTTATAACCTTGCCGCAAGTTGTACACTCAGTGTGCTTTGAGCCATTTTCTGTCGCAGTAGCCGCCTTGTCGATTATCCATGCGCTTTCGCTGTGACCTGTCGCAGGGATAGTTTCAGTGTACTTTTCACCGCATGAGCAAGTGTATACCTTTTCGCCGTCAGCTTCGCAAGTTGCAGCCTTTGTTGATGTGAGGGTATAGCTGTGCCTGTGACCGATAGGGTCGGTGTAATCGTCCTTCTTTGTCTCGCCGCAGGAAGCGCAGGTGTAGATAGTGTAGCCCTTTTCGTTCTCCGTAGGAGCAACTGTCTCGCCCTTTACCCAGCTGTGACCCTTTGCAGGGATAGTTTCAGTGTACTTGTCTCCGCAAGTACAAGTGTAAATTCTCTCGCCATCTGTTGTGCAAGTAGCTTCCTTTGTTACCTTTGCGGTGTAGCTGTGAGTGTGTGATGACTTAACATTCTTGACAGTGAGTGCATATGTATCTGTGTTTCCGTCTGAGAATGTGTATGTAAGTGTGTAATTACCATTTGCAAGCGTCTTGATCCAGCTTTCGTTGAGCATTATCTGACTTCCGTTTGTGGAATAATCTAAGCCGCCTGAAAGCTTCTTGCCGTTTGCTGTGATAGACTCAACGCTCTTTCCATAAAGCACAAGGTCTGTTCTCACACCGCTTGGAGCATCAGCGTCAAATATGCCTGACTTTGTGGAAAGGTGTGGCTTCTCGGTCTGTCCGTCCTCATAGAAAACAGCATCGTCTATGTAAACTGTACCTGTCTTTTGGGCAGAATCTCCGCCCATATAGAACGAGAACTGGTTAAGCTTTGATGTATCAAGATTTCCGCCCGACTGCCAGCTTGGCGCTTTAAAGTCAGCGAATGGTATCTTGATAGTTTTTCCGTCTGCGAAATCAAGTGCTATCTGCGCTTCAAAATAATTGTCGTTTGCGTCTCTAAGCTGAACAGTAAGGCTGTTGCCTGTGCCGTCCCCCTCTACCCAAAGCTCAACGCCTGCAAATGATGAAGCATTTCTTATTGCAATAGGGTGGTTTACTCCGCAGTAGCCGTTTGGCGAGCCGATATCATATCCGAAAGCAAGCGCCTTTGAACCGTTCTTTGCAGCAAGAGAAAGTGAAACTTCATTGCCGCTTGTGTTTCTTGAATAAGACGACCAAAGTGCCTTATCATATGAATAGCTCTCAAATGTGTCAAGCTCATCAAGGCCTGTGGTGTCGGAAACATTTATTGTAAGCTCCCTATCCTCGCCCTCATAGAAATCGAACTTAAGCGTCACAATGCCTGCTGAAAGCGTCTTGAGATATGCACTTTTAAGGGTCACAGTGTCGCCCGAAGTTGTGTAATCTGTACCCTCTGCGAGTGCCTTTCCATCAGCAACAATGCCTCTGAACTCGCTTGTCTTGCGATCCATGGTGATATCAACATCACTGCACTTCTTAGGGTTTACGTCAACAGAGATTATCTCAGGAGAGATAATAGGCTTAGGGATAGAGCTGTCGCTCACCGTCAGATTGAACTTAGGCTGATTGCCGCCTGTTGTGAGTATCCTGCACGAATACTTTGCAAGCTCCTGCCTTTTAAGATAAGAAGCCTTGATAGTAACAGCGTTGCCACTTATGGTGTAATCGTCTGACGAGAGTTTCTTTCCGCCGACCTCAACACCGCTTATGCTGCCCTCTTTCATAGAAACATTCACCACAACGTTACCTGACTTGCTTCTGTCAAAACTGTATGTAGACTTGTCAGTGGTGTTTACAATGTTCTTCTTTTCCATTTTTGCAGCAGCGTTCATCATAAGAGTTCTTGTGCTGTCCGTCTTTTCGATACCCTCAGGGCCGTAAACGGTGTAGCCGTCATAGTCCTGATAAAGAGTGCCGTCATCAAGATAGGAAGCTATCATCCAGTAGTTGAAGCCCTGATATTCGACACCCTCATAGTAGTCCCCTGTTACAATATCCAGCCAATCGGAATAAGCGGCGTCACGCTTTGTTTTGTCTGTAAGACCGAATTCCTCAAAGATAATAGGCTTGTCAGCGGAAGATGTGGTCTGGGCATGGCGCTTTATCCACTCGAGGTCATCATCGCCAAGGTCAAAGCCCCACTGATCAACGTACATATGCGGTGTGCCAAAGTCTACAGTGTCGATAGTCATAAGCTTGTCAAAGTCAACACCGTAGTAGCCTGAATATGCGGAAGACGGAAGATCTTGCCTTGCAGCTTCCTGATAGCCAAGGTTATAAAAGCCCTCGTCGCCAACAGATACCATGTGATAAGGGTCGATAGACTTTACATATGCTGACATTTCCTTTGCCCAGTTATAAAGAATATCGTCCTTGCAGAACTCGTCAACAGTACATCTCGGCTCGTTTGAAAGCTCCCAAGAAAAAACAGCTTCAGAATCCATAAGCTTCTCGCCTGTGTAGTAGTTGGTGTGATTTAACAAAGTCTTGATATAATCCTTATACCACCCCTTGATAGTTTCATTAGTGTAAAAATCGCAGGTGTCCTTTTCGTCCACTTTGCTATTGCCAACGCTCTTGCCCTGTGACATCTGATACCACTTTACATACTGGCCCATTCCGCCGAACGCTTCCCAATAGTTCGTGAAAGTAATAACAAGCTTCATATCATGTTCTTCAGCCTGCTTGATAATATAATCAAGATGTCTCAGGCCGTCCTCACCCTCATTCACAATAGGCTTGCCAGCCTCATCGTCCCAATACTGGAAGTAAACTCCGTCCTTTTCGCCCGTTCCGTCATTGTTGCCCTCAAAGGTCTCATGACCAGACTGCGAGTCGATCTCGCCTGTTTTCTTACCAACGTCAAGATTTCCCCAAATTCTTATTACTTTAAGCCCCATTTTTGAAGCGTCATCGAAAACATTCTTTACCTCACTCTTTGACTTATAGGTGAGATAATAGCAGTTCGTGCCGCCGTAATAGTAAGGGCTTCCGTCACACATAAACTTTGAGCCGTCAGCATAAACAAATCCCTCTGGGTGTGTCGCCGCATACTCCGCATATGCGCTGATATCTGCGAAAGGCACAATGCTAACAGCCATTGCAGCAGCCGCCAGAGCCGCAGAAAATCTTCTCATTACTCCTGTCATAACCATACTCCTTTTTCATCATTTTAGCTAATTTTAATTAATTTAGCTTGCCGAATTATTGCGTTTTTACTTTATCACAAACTTAATTTAATGTCAATCTCTTAAAACGATTAAGCAAGCAAGTTTTTAAAAATCAATGTTTTTGACAAATAAAGAAGTACGAACTTAGTGAATTGTGCTATAAGTAATCATCATTTTTTATTATTTTCGTCTTTTGTTACCAAAGAAAATAATAGTTAAAAAACGTTTACATTTCATATTAACATCAAACGTTTAAGATAAACAAATTAACAAATGCAAATTACACACAAAACAAAGCCGAGCATATCATTTCAAAATGATATGCTCGGCTATACAAAAAGATATTCAATACACTTACCATGCATAAAGATGAGCCCTATGTAAACATAAAAAAACACCTATCCAAGTGCCACATCAAGTATCATCATAAGCACAAAGCCCAGCGCAAAAACTATAGTTCCAATATTGGAGTGTGGCTTTTCCGACATTTCAGGTATAAGCTCCTCCACCACCACATAAATCATAGCACCTGCCGCAAAACTTAGAAGATACGGCAAAACAGGGATTATAAACTGTGCCAAAAGTATCGTCAGCACAGCCCCAACAGGCTCGACAACTCCCGATAAAACGCCGTAAACAAAGGCTTTTCCCTTTCCCATACCCTCCGAACGCAGTGGCATGGATATTATTGCACACTCTGGAAAGTTCTGTATTGCGATACCGAGGGATAATGCCAACGCACCAGCGGCGCTTATAGCATGATGGTCAGCCGCCCAGCCTGCATATACAACGCCAACAGCCATTCCTTCGGGGATATTGTGAAGCGTCACCGCAAGCACAAGCATCGTTGTGCGCTTGAAACCGCTTTTCGCTCCCTCAGGCTCAGTGGCGTTCATGTGAAGATGTGGTATAACTCTATCGAGAAAAAGCAGAAAAAACACTCCAAGAATAAATCCAACCGCCGCAGGAACAAACCTCAGTCTATCCATTTTCGCTGATTGCTCCATAGAGGGTATTAGCAAGCTCCACACTCCTGCCGCCACCATTACTCCTGCCGCAAAGCCTGTCAAGGCTCGCTGAACAAGATAATGCAGATTTTTCTTCATAAAAAGCACACACGCCGCACCAAGAGATGTACCCAAAAACGGTATCAGAATGCCTTTAAAAATAGTCATGCTCATTGTTCTTCACTGATATGCTTCTTCAATGCCGCAAAGCTCTCGTCAGACAAAACGTGTTCTATCTTGCAGGCGTCATGTTCTGATATTTTTCTGTCAACACCAAGACTTACAAGCCACTCTGTCAATACAAGGTGCTTTTCGTAGATCTTTTCCGCAACATATCTGCCGTCGTCAGTGAGAGTAATGAAGCCGTTTTCGTCCATTGTGATGAACTTTCCCTCACGAAGTATCTTCATAGCGTTTGATACGCTGGGTTTTGTAACGTTCAGCTCCCTTGCAACATCAATGCTCCTCACCTCGCCGTTTTGCTTGTTCCATAAAACGAGTATCGCTTCCAGATAGTCCTCCCCGGACGTGTGAATGTTTGCCATTTGTATGCCCCTTTCTTTGTTAGTTATAGCTAACTTACATCTATAAAATTACTGCACGCCACGAAGCTAAGCCTATCAAAACAAAATGCCTTTTCACAAAAAGCTTTTTGCAAACTTAGCCGCACCCTTCTCGTGCAGTATCAAAAGTATAGAACATCGGTTAATGTATACTAACTAATGTTTATTATATCACAGAAAATATGTTTTGTCAAGCAAACAAAAAAGCCGTGACAGACCTTTTCATCTGCCACGACTTTGTGCATAGCTATTTACTTGAATCTTGCAAAAAATCCTTTTTTCTCATAAGGCTCTCTTTCAGCGGAAATAAAAGTGTAGCCTGTTTTCTCAACTGCTTCTTTAAGCTTTTCATCAGGGATATCCTCATCAACTATAGCCACAGTTTCGCCCTTTGCATGGGAAGAGCTTACTTTTTTCACCTTGAAATTCTGCCTGAAAGTGTCATTCATATGCGATTCACACATTCCGCACATCATTCCGTCTATTTTTACTGTTATCTTTTCCATTTCTGACCCTCCAATGCTTGATAGGTTAGAACTTGCTAACCATGCTTATTGTAACACAGCCTATAGCTTTTTTCAAGTCAATAATGTAAATTTTAATCTGCCGTTTGTCTGTTGTTCTCCGCAAGAAGATAATTCTTCACTTCCCAAAGCTTCTGAGAAAGGTCAACATAATAAGTGTGCGGATTTTCAAATCGTGTGATCTCGTCCCAAAGAGTGTCTATCTCAGCCGCCGCATACTTTACGATATCCTCGTATGCAGGCTTCTTGTATACACACTTGCCGTCCTTGAATATCTGCTGTTGAATAGGCTTTGCCTCAAAGTTTGTGATGACCTTTTTCTTCCATGTAAACTGCGGGTCAAAAAGCGTAAGGGGTCTGCTTTCATCTATCACCTCGTCATGAATACACAGCAGGTCAGCCACAGCCTTGTGATTGTCCTTATCATAAATTCTGTAAAGCTTTTTGAAATGCGGAGTCGTTATCTTCGCCACGTTTTCAGAAATCTTTATCTTAGGCTGAATATTGCCATCATCGTCCTCCACAGCCGCAAGCTTGTAAACTCCTCCGAAAACAGGCTCGCTCTTTGCGGTGATAAGTCTTTCGCCCACGCCGAACATATCCACCTTTTCGCCCTGATATATCATATCTCTTATAAGATACTCGTCAAGGGCGTTTGAGGCACATATTTTGCAATCAGGATAGCCTGCCTCGTCAAGCATTTTTCTTGCTTTCTTGGAAAGATAAGTTATATCTCCCGAGTCTATCCTTATTCCCACAGGTCGGCAGCCCATAGGCTTCAGCACCTCGTCAAAAGCCTTTATTGCGTTAGGCACACCGCTTTTCAGCACATTATAAGTGTCCACAAGCAGAACAGTGCCATTAGGATAGCACTTACAGTAAGTCTTGAAAGCTTCAAGCTCGCTGTCAAACATCTGCACCCATGAATGTGCCATTGTGCCTGTTGCATTGAAGCCGAAAAGCTGGTCAGTGATAGTGCAGGCTGTGCCTGAGCAACCGCCTATGCCTGCGGCTCTTGCACCGAGTATGGCAGCGTCTGCACCATGAGCACGTCTTGAACCAAACTCAGATACCGCCCTGCCCTGAGCCGCCCTTACAATACGGTTAGCCTTTGTAGCAATAAGTGTCTGATGATTTATGCAAAGCAGAAGATAAGTTTCCACAAGCTGAGCCTGCACCGCAGGTGCTCTCACCGTTATAATAGGCTCGTTAGGAAACACCACCGTACCCTCCGGCACAGCAAATATATCTCCTGTGAAGCGGAAATCCTTAAGATATTCAAGGAAGCCCTCGTCAAAAATGCCCTTTGAGCGCAGGAACTCTATGTCCTCTTCGTCAAAATGCAGATTTTCGATATAGTCTATGACCTGCTCAAGACCGCAGGCAATGGCAAATCCGCCGCCGTCAGGTATCTGTCTGAAAAACAGATCAAAATAAGATATCTTTTCCTGCATACCGCTTACAAAGTAGCCGTTTCCCATTGTCAGCTCATAAAAATCGCACAGCATAGTGTAATTGAATTTGTCCATTTTGCTCTCTCCTTTTCAGCTTATAACAAGAGGGACTAACGTCCCTCCTTGCTGTTTTACAATATTATATCACGCCACAGGTGCAAAAACCTGAACTAAAGCGCAAACTTTTCTGAATATTCAGCCAACAGCTTCTCGTAATAGTCAGGACCGTTTCTGTGAAGCTTATCAAGATATTCATGCTTTTTAAGGCTGTTGTATTTCTCTCGGTTTGCGATAAGATAGACCGCAATATTTGAGCAGTGGTCTGATATTCTCTCAACATTTGTGAGTATATCAAGGAAGTTCACACCCACCTCGATGTTGCAAAGACCGTTCTTTGACCTGTCGATATGAACAGCCTTAAGCTCCTCAACAAGTCTGTCTACTACTTCTTCAAGTGGCTCGATCTCCTTGAGAACGTTCATATCCCCTGTCTTTGTGGCTTCGATAGCAAGCCCGATTATCTCCTGAATGGCGTTGCACACAACATCAAGTTCATGCTTTGCCTGCTCAGAAAAACCGATCTCCTTTTCATAAAGAACATCCGCAGTTTCATAGATGTTTATAGTATAGTCGCCTATTCTCTCATACTCTGAAATAAGGTGGAAAAGCGCTGTAACAGTTCTCGACTCATCCTCGTTCAGACCGCAGTCGTTGAGCTTTATAAGATATGAGCCTACTCTGTCCTCCAGCCTGTCGATAAGCTCCTCACGCTCTTTTATCTTGTCGATAGACTTAAGGTCATACTTGTCATAAAGCTCTCTTACCGATATGAAATTTTTCTGTGCCAGCACGCCCATTTGAACAACTGCCTCTGTAGCCTGTGCGATAGCAACGTTTGGAGTAACAAGAAATCTGTCGTCAAGAAGATCCTCCTTAGTGAAAGTATCATCGTCCTCAGCGTTCTTCTTATCTCTGATAGTCCATTCGGCAAGCTTTTCAAGCACTGTATAGAACGGCAGAAAGATTATAGTTACCACAACATTGAAGATAGTATGGAAGTTTGCGATGCTTCCCGTTGTAAAGCTATTATTCCAGAACGGAAATCCTATTGTATACTGAATGATATAAACGCCGATAAGAAAGATTATAGTACCGATAAGGTTGAAATAGAAGTGTATCATAGCGGCTCTCTTAGCGTTCTTTGAAGCACCTATACTTGATATAAGAGGTGTAGCACAAGTACCGATGTTAGTACCCATTATGATAGGAAATGCAGAAGCGAATGTGATAGCGCCTGACACTGAAAGCGCCTGCAAAATGCCTATAGAAGCGGCTGATGACTGTATGATAGCCGTGAATATCGCACCCACCAATACGCCCAGAACAGGGTTTTTAAGCACTGCAAAAAGCTGCTCGAACTGCGGAAGCTCTGCCAGCGGAGCGATCTTCTCCTGCATAAGTATCATTCCGGTAAAGAGGATACCTATGCCCATCATTATCTCGCCCACGTTCTTTGTCTTGTTCTTCTTGCCCACCATTATGATGATAAGACCGATAACGATAAGTATAGACGAAAAATTCGACGGCTTGCAAAGCTGCAATATAGCAGGGCCGCTGCTGTCACCCTCAAGGTTTGTGAGCCTCAGTATCTGAGTTGTCATGGTAGTACCGATATTTGCGCCCATGATTATTCCAACTGCGCCCTTAAGCTTCAAAAGGCCTGCGTTTACAAGTCCCACCACGATAACAGTAGTTGCCGATGATGACTGCACCGCTGCTGTTACCAATGCACCGAAAAGTATTCCTGAGAACACGTTTCCCGTCATTTTCGCAAGGACCTTCTCCATAAGTCCGCCCGAAGCCTTTTCAAGTCCCGAACTCAATATGGTCATTCCGTACAAAAACAGACCAAGTCCGCCCGCCATTCCGATAATGTTAAAGATACTCAAATCAATTCATTCCTTTTCTTGTTTTTTCCACTGCACAACGTCCGAGCACGCCCCTGCGCACCCCATTACTTACCTTACCTTTACGCCGATTTTACTTAATAAATAAAACAAAGCCAAAGCCTGCACGGATATCCCGCAAGGCTCTGACTTTGATAATTATTTCTTTCCTGCCACCACAAGTCTGTTCATGGCACGTCGCAGTTTCTGCTCCGCCCTTTCAAACTCTTTCTGGCCAGCATTTTCTCTGAGCTTGTTCTCTGCCGCCGCCTTTGCCTTTTCGGCTCTTGCAACGTCTATCTCATCAGCCCATTCGATAGCAGATGTCACCACTGTCACACCGTCAGCAGACACCTTTATAAGCCCTCCCGAAATAGCGGCTGTTCTGAACTCACCTTCTATTTTGATACGGAAAGGAGAAGAAACGATATTTGCCACATATGGCGCATGACCTGCAAGTATACCAATATCACCTGATACGGTCCTCACAATGATCTGCTCAGTATTTCCCTCAAAAAAAGTTTTTTCAGGGGTTATTATCTTAAGATCAAAAGGCGTCATAATCTTTCTCCATAAGTTTTTACAAATCAGCGCATGCGGCACAAAATTGCCACATACATTCACTATATACTATAATCCGACTCTTGTCAAGTATTTTTCTTTAAACGTTCTGTTACTACTGTTCACTTTCTGCGATCTGTCTGCCCTTTTCAACAGCCTCGTCGATAGTTCCCACGAACAGGAAAGCAGATTCAGGCAGGTCGTCATGCTTGCCCTCAATTATCTCCTTGAAGCCTCTGATAGTTTCCTTGATAGGCACATATTTGCCCTTCATACCTGTGAACTGCTCAGCAACGGAGAACGGCTGTGACAGAAAACGCTGTATCTTTCTTGCTCTTGATACTGTGAGCTTATCCTCGTCAGAAAGCTCGTCCATACCCATGATAGCGATAATATCCTGAAGCTCCACATACCTCTGCAAGATAGACTGGACCTGTCTTGCTACCTGATAATGCTCATTTCCCACTATCTCAGGCGAAAGTATCCTGGAGTTTGACTCCAACGGGTCAACCGCAGGATAGATACCAAGTGATGAAATGCTTCTTGAAAGCACCGTCGTTGCGTCAAGGTGAGCAAACGTAGTTGCAGGCGCAGGGTCTGTCAGGTCGTCCGCAGGCACATAAACTGCCTGAACGGAAGTAATAGAGCCTTTTGTTGTTGAAGTGATACGCTCCTGTAACTGACCCATTTCAGTTGCAAGGGTAGGCTGATAACCAACGGCTGACGGCATTCTGCCAAGCAGAGCCGACACCTCAGAGCCTGCCTGAGTGAATCTGAATATGTTATCGATAAAAAGCAGCACGTCCTGATGCTCAACATCTCTGAAATACTCCGCCATTGTCAGACCTGAAAGTGCAACTCTCATTCTTGCTCCAGGCGGTTCGTTCATCTGACCATACACAAGCACAGTCTTGTCGATAACTCCCGACTCTTTCATCTCATAATAAAGGTCGTTGCCTTCACGGGTACGCTCTCCAACGCCTGTGAATACCGAGATACCGCCGTGCTGATTGGCAACGTTATTTATAAGCTCCTGAATAAGCACCGTCTTGCCTACGCCTGCACCGCCGAAAAGACCTATCTTTCCGCCTTTCAGATATGGTGCGATAAGGTCGATTACCTTGATGCCTGTTTCAAGTATCTCATTTGAGCCGGACTGCTCCTCATATGTCGGAGGCTCTCTGTGTATCTCCCAACGCTCCTTAGTTTCAGGTGCAGGCAGATTGTCAACAGGCTCACCCAGAAGATTGAACATTCTCGAAAGAGTTTCCTTGCCCACCGGAACAGATATAGCCTTGCCGGTATCAACAGCGTCGATACCTCTCACAAGACCGTCCGTAGAGCCCATGGCGATACATCTTACTATATCGTCGCCTATATGCTGAGCCACCTCAACAACGAGCTTTTCGCCCTTGTTGTCTATCTCAATGGCATTGAGCAGGTCAGGAAGGCTGTCCTTTTCAAAGCGTATATCAACTACCGCTCCAACTATCTGGACTACCTTGCCTATGTTTTTGCTTTCCATTTATTTACCACCTTTCAAAAAGGGATATCATAGCTTGATATGTTTAAAAGCCTGCAAAATGCAGACGAACGCTGTTCGCCCCTGCAAGACTTCTCCAACAATACCCACAACATTTACTTTTGAACGCCCACATTCGGGGCATAATTATTATTTCTATCTTCCGATAGTTGCCGAGCTTATCTCTGTAAGCTCCTGAGTTATCTGCGCCTGTCTTGCTCTGTTGTAAAGAAGCGACAGATTGTCTATCATTTCTCCTGCGTTGTCCGTTGCAGACTCCATTGCAGTACGTCTTGCCGCCTGCTCAGAAGCGTAAGAATCCACTATCGCAGAATAAAGCATACCGCCTATATACTGCGGTATCATGCCGTCAAAGACCTCCTCAGGGGACGGGTCATAGATAGTTGACGGGTGCTTTCTTCCCCCAAGCTTGTCAAGATCCTCCACGGGAAGTATCTGCAAGCTGCAAGGCTCTTGTGTCAGAGCCGACACGAAGGTGGTATACACAAGCTCTACCTTGTCATAATCCCCATTTCTGAAGCCTGCGATAACATCTTCCGCAATGTCCATAACAGTGTCAGCGTCAATGCTCTCCGCTATCTGCGGATATTTCCACACAAGGTCATAATCACGCTTCTCAAAGAACTCAACAGCCTTTTTGCCCACAGCCATAACACGAAGCTGACCGCCTGATGACAGCACCTCGTCAGCCTTTGCCTTAGCCATTTTCAGCACGTTGGAGTTAAATCCTCCTGCAAGTCCCCTATCGCCTGCCACCACTATAAGCAGTGTGGAATTAAGGAACTTCTTCTTTGTATACACCGACTTGAACGCACTGTCGCAGGATATATCGCACATTGTCTTAAAAAGCGTTTCAAAGAACGGCTGAACTGCCACCGCCTTGTCCTTGGCACGTCTGAGCTTAGAAGCCGCCACAAGCTGCATGGCTTTTGTTATCTGCATGGTGCTTTCAACGCTTTTGATACGTCTTTTGACGTCTTTCATATTAGCTGTTGCCATCGCTCAGCGCTCCTTATCTGCTTTGAAGAAACTTCTGTGAATACTCCGCAAGCACGTCCTTTATTGCCTGTTCATTCTCTTTTGTAAGCTCTCCTGTTTCTCTTATTGATGAGAAAATATCAGGGTGAGTTTCATCTATATACACAAAAAGGTCTTTCTCAAATTCAGCGATATCCTCAACTCTGATATCTTTCAGATAGTTGTTTACCACCGCATAGATTATGACCACCTGCTTCTCAACGTCCAGCGGTGAGGTCTTGCCCTGCTTGAGCACCTCCACAATACGTTCGCCCTGTGCAAGTCTTTCCTTAGTGTCTTTGTCAAGGTCAGAGCCGAACTGCGAGAATGACTGCAATTCTCTGTACTGAGAATACAGCAGTTTCAGCGAGCCTGAAACCTTTTTCATAGCCTTTATCTGTGCCGAACCGCCTACACGGGATACTGATATACCTGGGTTTACCGCAGGTCTGACGCCTGAGAAGAACAGCTCAGATTCAAGGAATATCTGTCCGTCAGTGATAGATATAACGTTTGTCGGAATATAAGCCGAAACATCGCCTGCCTGAGTTTCAATAATAGGCAGAGCGGTTATAGAGCCTCCGCCGTAGTCCTTGTTAAGACAGCAGGCTCTTTCCAAAAGTCTTGAATGGAGATAGAATACATCTCCCGGATAAGCCTCACGTCCTGTCGGTCTTTGAAGCAGAAGTGACATAGTTCTGTACGCCACAGCGTGCTTTGAAAGGTCGTCATAAACGCACAGCACGTCCTTGCCCTGAAGCATGAAATACTCAGCCATTGCAACGCCTGCATATGGTGCTATATACTGCAAAGGCGCCATTTCAGAAGCCGTTGCCGATACAACTATAGAATAATCCATTGCCCCATGCTTAGAAAGGGTATCCACCACGTTTGCCACAGTAGACTGCTTCTGACCTATCGCAACATAGATACAAATAACGTCCTTGCCTTTCTGATTTATGATAGTATCAAGTGCAATAGAAGTTTTACCTGTCTGCCTGTCGCCTATAATAAGTTCACGCTGACCTCTGCCTATAGGTATCATAGAGTCGATAGCCTTGATACCTGTCTGCAATGGTCTGTTTACTGATTGTCTTGTAATTATTCCGAAAGCAGGGCTTTCCACAGGTCTTGTTTCTGTTGTAAGCACAGCGCCCCTGCCGTCGATAGGTGCACCGAGAGCGTTCACAACTCGTCCGAGAAGCGCATCTCCCACAGGCACAGAAACTATCCTGCCTGTTCTCTTTACTCCAGACCCCTCTTTTATTCCGTCCTCAGAGCCGAGAAGTACACAGCCTACAAAATCCTGCTCCAAGTTCATTGCCATGCCGTATGTTCCGTTAGAAAATTCAAGAAGTTCACCCGACATACATTTGTCAAGTCCATGAACTCTTGAAATTCCGTCGCCAACAGTGCAGACCGTCCCCACATCGTCAAGCTCAAGCTTGCTGCGGTAGTCCTTGATCTGCTGTTTTATCAAGCCTGTTATTTCATCAGGACGTAATTTCATGTTAAAATACCGTTCCTTTCCTATGCAATGACCCCGTCGATCTGAGCCTTGATATCATCAAGCTTAGTTCTGACGCTGCCGTCTATTTCTGTGTCTGAATATCTCAGCACGATACCGCCCATAAGGCTTTTATCCACCTTTTCCACAAGCACTATCTTTGCTCTCGAAACAGCTTCCAGCTTAGCCACAAGCTTGTCCCTGAGCCTTTCAGACAGAGGCATAGCCGTCACCGCAGTGACCTCTATGATATTATTATGCTTTTCATAAAGCTCCTTGAACTTTGCGCATATCTCAGGCAGAAACCTTATCCTGCCCTTTTCGCTCACAAGGCAGAGAAAATTAAGCGTAACAGGCTGTATCCTGCCCATAAACACCTTTTCCAGTGCCGCCCTTTTCTCGTTCTCCGTCACCAGCGGCGACGCAAGAAGCTCCACATATTCCTCCTGATCCTGAGAGAAAAGTATATCCCTTATGCTCCCAAGCTCACCATAGACTTCATCAAGGCAGTTTTCCTCGCAGCACACCTCAAAAAGTGCATTGCCGTAAATATTCCCGATACTGTCTGCCATTACATCTCACCCACATTGTCAATGAACTTCTCGATAAGACGTTCGTTGTCCTCGCCTGTCATATCCTTTTCCACAACTGCCGCCGCAGCCGAGAAAGCAATATCGGTGATCTCGTTCTTGATCTGGTTGACAGCGATCTTCTTTTCTCTTTCGATCTCTCTTGAAGCGTTGTCCACAAGACCCTTTGCCTCGGTTCTCGCTTCGCTGATTATCTCGTCAGAACGCTGTTGAGCCTTTCTTGTTGCCGTCTGTATAATCTGTGCAGACTCTTCCTTTGCACCCTCTAATCTGCTTGTATACTCAGCTTCAAGCTTCTCGGCATTTTCTTTTGCCTCGTCAGCCTGCCTGTAAGTTTCCTTAACATCATTTTTCCTGTCCTCGATGACCTTGTTCACCTTATCGAACAGAAAATGCTTGAGCACCAAAAACAGTATGAGCGTATTGAGCAAAGTCGCAATTATCGTTGTCAGATCTATTGACAGAAACTCTGTCACATCGCCTGCTGCCAATACCATTTATCCAACCTCCCCTCCGCACCAATGCAGAGCAAATCTTGTTTGAAGCTTTTTATTAAAGCTTTCCGATAAATGGGTTAGCAAAGAGCAGGATAAGAGCAACTACGAATGCGTAGATACCTGTTGACTCAGCCATAGCAACGCCTATGAACATTGTTCTTGTGCAGTCGCCCTTAGCCTCAGGCTGTCTTGCGATAGCCTCGATAGTCTTTCCTACTGCGTAGCCCTCACCGATACCAGGTCCGATACCTGCGATCATTGCAAGTCCTGCACCGATTGCTGAACAGCCAAGAAGAATAGCCTTTTCCATAATGATAAACCTCCGTTATTTACATATTTATACTTTTCCGCCAAAGCGGTAATTTACTCTGTTTCCGCAGCCGCACCAACGTTTACCATGGTGAGCATGGAGAAAATATAAGCCTGTATGCACCCTGAGAACAGGTCGAAATACACGCTAAGCACCGCAGGTATACCTACCTGAAATACGCTGAACGCCCATGAGCCTGCCTCAAAAGTCAGACCCAGTGCAGATGACAGCGAGCCTAACGCACCGTAAAGCAGTCCCGTTATTACCATGCCGCCTGCAACGTTACCAAAAAGACGGAACGCCATAGACGCTGGTGTTGCCACCTCACTGATGATATTAAGCGGCAGAATGAAAGCAACAGGCTGAGCAAAGCTTTTAAGGTAGCCCTTGAAACCATTCGCTTTTATCTTGTTGTATGTGATAAGCACGAATGTCATAAGAGCCCACGTTGCCGTAACATTGATGTCCGCCGTCATAGACCTGAGCCCTATCATACTGATAAGAGCGCCAAACACCGCATAAATAAGCAGCGTAGCAATATAAGGGGCATACTTCATCATCTTAACGCCCATGTTCTCTTTGACCATGTTGTTGACGAAATTCACAAGCATCTCCGCAACCACCTGACGTTTTTTCTCAGGCACTTTTTTCAGGTCATGAGTGAGCCACAAGCACAGTATCAGCACCGCAACTATAATAAGCCAGCCCATCACCACCGTTTCGGTGATCCTCAGACTGCCTATCTCAAACACTATCTTAGGGCCGTTTCCAATACCCGTCATTTATTTATCCCTTCTTTCTCTTATCTGTATGACATACAGAATCATCCTCGGATAAAACTGCGGCAGAAGAATCCCAACTGGACTTACTGCCTTTGTGAGCATAGCCCCCGCACAAAGCACAAAAAGCACTCCATACCTAGTCATGTAACACCCAAGCATTGTGCGTTTAGCCTTTTTGCCCTCAAGCTCCACAGCCTTTTCGCAGGTCACACCAAGGTAGTACATACAAAGGCACATATAGCCCCAGCCCAATGCAAAGCCCGCAAGCTGTGTGATGTCAAAGCCCCACAGCAAAGTAAATACCCAGCATACAGCAGCCATAACACCGCCCCATAAGCATATTTTTTTCAGCAAGCCGCCAAGCTCAGAGCCTATATTTTTCACTTATTTTCTCCGATTTTCATAAAGAAATCCACCATAAATCTTTACATTTTCTTAATAGCAGAAAATATCTGCCTGATGTATTTCATTATACCACACAGCCCCACATTTTTAAAGAGCAAACCGCAAACTTAAACATTTATTTTACACGGATTTTACATTTCGTTCACAGTTAGTCAAATAATTAGTTAATTATGATTTGACGTTAATAATTTATCAATAGTCAATCATTGATTTTTGACATTGTTTGAGTTTTGTCATACGATTTCACAATAAAAAACGGACTGCCGCAAGCCGAAATAATATCACGGCTGAGCAGTCCGCAAGCATATGTGCAGCTTATCTGATGATATCGTCAACAACGCTTTCTACAGTGCTTACAGTATCATCAATAATATCCGCACCACCGCTTACAGTGTCCTTGATACCATCGCCAACACGGCTTACAAGCGTGTCGCTGTCATCACGTCTGCTTGTGACCTCATTTTTAGAAGTTGTGGTCGCAGTAACGCCGGAAGATGTCGAACCTGAGCTATCGTCATTTCTTGAACAGCCTGCGAGCATAACGCCGCAAAGTCCAAGACAAGTTAGCATAGCGATCAATTTTTTCATAATTAAGTTCCTTTCAGTATAAGATATGCCATTTCAGGCTAATGCTATTATTTCTCGGAGATGAGGATATATTCATAAAAAAACAAAAAAGAGATGAGCCAAAAGCCCATCTCTCTGTCAGATCAAAAAATCAATAGAACTGCGATCTCTTTTTCTTGATAACGAAAATAACAGCACCTACAATAACCACCGCAACGACCACAATAACTACAATGCCTACTACTCCGATACCCTTTGAAGATTCAGCCTCAGACGACGAAGTGCTGCTCAGTCCGTTTGACTTAGGCTGCACCTTTAAGCCCTGCACGATCTCCTGTGCCTTTGCACTTTTATTGTAGCCATCGAGATTCATTACCTGAAGATCTTCACCATTTTTTTGCAGCGGAGTATCTATTACAAGATTATCAATATAAAGCACATCTGTCTTATCCATTTTCTTGATAACCGGTATCTCAAAAATGAACTTTGTTGCTCCGCACTCGTCAGGTACCGGTATAAGCGCTGTCGCATACTGAGTAACATTATTGCTTGCATCTGTATTTATTTCAAGCTGAACACTATTGCTGGTCACCTTTTTGTATTCCTCAGTACAAGGAAAAGCAAACACAGAATCTCCCATAAGCTTGCCCTGAGCGTCCTGATTTATCCTATACTTAAAAGAGATCATACAGCCGTCAAAACAAGTCATGCCAAAATCCTTGGCGTCGATCTCAACGCCCATCGTTATATAAGGCGCATCTTCAGATTCAGAGCCGGGATAAACCAAATTCTTATCGTCATCTCTTATAAGCGAAGCATAAGTACAATAATCGCTTATGTCATTAGGCTGCGTTGCTGTTATCTTAAGGCTTGCACCCTGATAAGCATAGGTCTTTTCCTGGGATGCTCCCACTGATATCTTCTCTCCGTCAGGAGTCACCTTGATATATCTCTCCCAATCCTTCATATCAAACGACAAGGACGGTGCTGAAGTATCTGTTGTAAGGATACTCTTGTCGGCACTATATTCAGGTATTTCAGCCTCACTGTCGGCATAGGCAGGCACAGCACAAACGCCAAGCATCATTATCGCTGATACCACGCCAAGTATTCTCTTTGATCTCATCTTAATTCTTATCCTCCCTTGATACTATTGTATGTAAACGCTTTCACAGCCGTTCACACAAGTATCGAAACGCTATAAAACACTATTAATATTTTACACCTTTTTAACAAAACTGTCAAGCGTACCATACAATTTTTCATATAATGTAACTGTTTTGTAATACAAGCTAAGCATTTTCACCAAAATAGCCACACGCTTTTTATGAATAAACTCTTATTGACAGCCATTTTTAACAAAAAAAAGACCGTCTTCTCAGACGGTCTTGCGATCTTATTGAATACCAAGGAACTGGAAATACTGCTTATCCGGCATTGTTGTGACAGAAGTGGCTCTCAGATCGTCAGCCTCCGAAAGTCTGTACTGCACCTTGAGAACTCCGTCCTCCTCTACCCAGCCAACATCAGGAACTGTTCCTCTTATGCCCTTGTTGGAAATTGTCTTTTTGATACCTTTCTGCTTAAGAGTAAAGAATTTAAGCTCGATATCCTGATTGTATGGCACTACGCATATCTTTACAGCACCCTTGTCGCTGTCCTTTACATCGTAAAGTATTATCTGATACTGACCGTCAGGCGATATGGTATTTGAGTCTGACGTTACTTCAGTGAGCTTCTTGAAGTTATCTCTGTAGAGAGCATAAACGCTTGAAGATGTATCAAGATCAGAATTTAGTACAGTTTCAACAGACGTTCCGCCGAAAAGGATATTAAGCACAAAGTAAGCAACTATTCCAAGAACATACATAAGCAGGTATATCGTACCCATTATAACCTTTACAGTTTCGTTCGTGCCTGCCGCAAAGAACATTATGATAGCAACAATGAACGGCGGAACTATCAATATCCAGTCGCCCATGTTGAAAAGTATCATGCAGAACACGACCGGAAGCATGAGTATGCTCAGTATCTCCGTCACAAGCTCACGTCTTGAAAAGAGCATAAGTCCCATAAAAACTACGTTAAGCACCACATACACTGTGAAAAACGATTTTTCTCTGCCTGCCGCAAACTCCAGATCATACAGGAACGTTGCATAAGTGAGCAGAGTTATTACAGCAAAGTAAGCGACATTGAAAACTGACACCGCTCGCTTCACCCATACGTTAGATAAAAAATCCTTCATTTTTAGTCCTCCCTAGACACTCTGTTCTTTTATTTTACACGAAATTACGCAAAAAATCAAGTGCTTTATTTCTTTATTTTTTCTTAAAACACAAATCAGACATATAAAATAGTATTTAATTGGCTGAATGCCGTCAATTTAGTATTATCTCTTCACCGCCGCTGAGTCCCGAAAGTATCTCAACGTTGTCGTTGTCCTCGATGCCAAGCTCTACGTCCTGTTCTATCTTTACACCGTCCACAAGCAGGTTCACATAGTTGCGTCCGTCAAGCTTCTTCACTGCCTTCTGCGGAACTATCACAGTATCAAGCCTTGAATACACGTCAAAGACAACCTCTATGCCGCCAAGATCCAGCATATCGTTCTCCTCGTCAGGGGTTATAACATAAACATATGCCGAGAAATCTCCGCTCTCATTGTAGATTATATCCGTCACAGTGCCGCCCATCGTATTGGCACCCTGCACTATCTGCACTGCAGTGCCAAAATTGACGTTTGTGAGCGCATTATCAAACACAGACACGCACAGAGCCTTTTGTGATTTATCGGAAGTATACCCAAGCACCTCGCCCTTATTCACCGGCATGAACGCTGTCAGCTCCTGACCACGTCTGTCTGCAAGATCAAACTGTCCGTCACATGGAGCGTAAACCTTATAATCCTCCAAGGACGCCACAAGACTGTCATATTTGAGCTGTTCTATCTGTAAATCATACTGAGAAAGCTGTATCTCACTGTAGTCAGCACCGTTCGCCTGCAATGTAGCGACCGTCTGCTTCGCCTGATTGAGCCTTATTTCTTCCTCTTCTATCTGTTCGTCCACATCGTCAGAATAAAGTGTGCAAAGCAGGTCACCCTTTTTCACATCACAAGGCGACTCCACATCTATAGACTTTATCTGACCGCTTGCCTTGAAGGTGACAGTTTCACTGTAAGGGTAATCATAAACACCCTCCTGATGATACTCCTGAGATATATCTCCTATCTCAGCTTTTACCGTCTTATATGTTATATCCTTAGTTTCAAGAATAGGCACAGCTATCTCGTCTTTTTTCTCCGACTTTCCGCAGGCGCAAAGTCCGAAACACATTGCCGCTGCTGAGATCAAAGCAATAAATCTTATACTTTTCATAAAAAAAGCCCTCTCGGTAATATAAAACTGCGGACACACTCCGCCGCAGTAAATTATACCACATTTTCCGTCATTTTTCAAGCTTATCCCCTACATATCGTATATCTATTGTATAACTGCACAACACTGTCTGCCTATATTTATACAGGTTTACCACAGCAGTTCACCGATAATAGAGTTTGAAGCCAGAAATCCCGCAGGCGTAAGCCTTAAAATACCATTTTCGACCACGCAAAGCCCCTGTTTCTGAAACAAAGCCGCCTTCTTGCGGATATTCTCCCCAAGTTCTTTACCACCAAGCTCCTCGGCTTTACCTATGTCAATGCCCTCCGTGAGCCTTAACCCCAGCATGACATACTCCTCTGCCTTGTCAGGGTCGTCCTCAAGCACCACCATGCTCTGCACATTGTCAGAAATAAACTCCTCAACATCGCTCTTGCAGTAATATCTCTCATTATCAAAGAAAGAATGTGCCGACGGACCAATGCCTATATATTCTTCCCCGTGCCAATATTTAAGATTGTGCCGTGATTTTCCGCCCTCTTTGGCAAAATTTGATATCTCATACTGTAAAAAGCCCTTGCTTGCAAGCTGTCCCACAGTTTGCAAATACATATCGCACAGCATATCGTCATCAGCCACAGCGTTTCTCATCTCATCACAATCAAAAGCCGTACCCTTTTCTATTTTCAGCATATAAGCCGAAATATGATCAACAGGGAGTGCCGTAAGGCTCTCTATGCTATCCCAAAGGCTTTCAAGGGTCTGACCCTTTACCCCGAGCATGATATCGCATGAGATGCGCCTAAATCCCAGCTGAGCCGCCGTTTCCACAGCCGACTTTGCCTGAGAAAAGTCATGAAGCCTGCCCAAGAAGCCAAGCTCCCTGTCATTAGCCGATTGAACGCCAAAAGAAAGCCTTGTTACCCCTGCTTTTCTCCACCCTGACATCTTCTCCCTGTCCACAGAGCTGGGATTAGCCTCCAAGGTTATTTCAGGCTGGCAAAGATCAAAGCACTTTCCTGCCGTATCTATTATCCTGTCAACCTGTTCAGCCGACAGCACAGAGGGCGTACCGCCACCGAAGTAGATAGTATCGCATTTTATGTCCCTGCCCTTGAAAGCCTCTATATTGCGGCACACAGCCTGCGTGTAGTCCTCATAAAGCTCAGGCCTGCAAACGGAATAGAAGTCACAGTAAGGGCATTTTCTTTTACAGAAAGGCACATGGATATAAATTCCTGTCATAGCATATCCTCGTCATCATCAAAAGCCTTGTCGATATACTCTCCTGTTTTTTCACGGTTGAGCCGAAATCTCTCTATCGCCTTTTTCACACCAAATATACCGCCCCACACAAGGAACATACAAAGGCTTATAAGCACCGCATAAAGCACGAAATAAGCCTGCTGTTTCAAACTGAGCTGAAAATACACCGACCGCCTGTTTAGCATATCGGAAACTTTGGGGTGGATAACAATATAGCAGATAACGCCAAGAATACCTGCATAAGCAAGTGTGCATACCATGCCCATAAAAGCTTCCTTGAATTTAAGTGCCGAGAATTTAGCTCCTGCACACACCGCCCACACAGCGATAAGCACAAGCCCAGCCGCCGCAGAGATATTGGCATACACCTCATAAAGCACAGGCAATATCACCGCACCGCTCAGTCCGAAAGCCAGCGACAATTTCATAGACTTTTGTATATCAGGCATAGCTGCTCCTTTCAAAAAATGTTGATATATTTGTATAAACCAAAACCTATCCACTCTCCGAACGGGCTGTCGAGGGCGCCAGCCCCTACACCAAAATTCTACCATCGCAAAATCGCTCCGCTCGGTGTTTTCTCTACTTTGTATTGGTGATTTGCTCGGCATGGCTCCGCCATTCCTCACTCCTCACTGAAACTCTCTACTCGTCCAGCTTCAGCACCGACATAAACGCTTCCTGCGGCACTGACACAGATCCAAGCTGTCTCATTCGCTTCTTTCCTTCTTTTTGCTTCTCCAACAGCTTCTTCTTTCTTGTGATATCTCCGCCATAACACTTAGCAAGAACGTCTTTTCTCATAGCCTTGATAGTTTCTCTGGCTATTATCTTTCCACCGATCGCCGCCTGCACAGGTATCTCAAAGAGCTGTCTTGGTATATTCTCTTTAAGCTTCTCCGTCAGTCTTCTGCCCCTTGAATACGCCTTATCCTCGTGTACGATGAATGAAAGTGCGTCAACCACCTCGCCGTTAAGGAGTATATCAAGCTTCACAAGCTTAGACTTCGCATAGCCCATCATCTCATAGTCAAATGAAGCATAGCCCTTTGTGCGTGATTTCAATGCGTCAAAGAAGTCATAAACTATCTCGTTGAGGGGAAGCTGATAATGCAGGTCAACTCTAGTTTCGTCTATATACTTCATATCCTTGTATACGCCACGTCTGTCCTGACAAAGCTCCATTATATTTCCAACATATTCAGACGGCGTATAAATATGTGCATTAACTATCGGCTCTTCTGCCGAAGCAATATTTGCCACATCAGGATAATTTGTCGGGTTATCAATAAACACAGTTTCGCCGTTAGTAAGATTTACCTTGTAGATAACCGACGGAGCAGTTGTGATAAGGTCGAGATTATATTCTCTCTCCAAACGCTCTTGGATTATCTCCATGTGCAGAAGTCCGAGGAAGCCACATCTGAAACCAAAGCCCAGCGCAATGGAAGTTTCAGGCTCAAAGGACAGTGAAGCGTCATTTAGCATAAGCTTTTCCAAAGCGTCACGAAGGTCAGGATATTTTGCTCCGTCCGCAGGATAGATTCCGCAGTACACCATAGGGTTTACTTTCTTATATCCAGGGAGTGCCTCAGCGCAAGGCTCAGCCGCATTTGTCACAGTATCGCCAACACGAGTGTCGCCGATATCCTTGATAGAAGCAGCGATATATCCTACCTCGCCTGCATGAAGCTCGCCCACAGGCACAAGGTCAGTTGCTCCCATATAGCCTATCTCCACAGTCTGGAATTCAGCTCCCGTAGCCATAAGCCTGATGGTATCTCCAGCCTTGATATGCCCCTCTTTCACACGACAGTATATGATAACTCCCTTGTACTGGTCATAATAGCTGTCGAAAATAAGAGCCTTTAGCGGAGCGTTCTCGTCGCCCTTTGGGCATGGTATATCCTTTACGACACGTTCAAGCACCTCTTTGACGTTCGTACCCATTTTAGCTGATATTCTCGGAGCGTCCATAGCAGGAATGCCTATAACGTTCTCCACCTCTGTGCAAGCCCTTTCAGGGTCAGCGGACGGCAGGTCTATCTTGTTTATAACAGGCACGACCTCGAGGTCATGTTCGATAGCAAGATAAGTGTTTGCAAGGGTCTGCGCTTCTATACCCTGGGAAGCGTCAACGATAAGCAGTGCACCCTCGCAGGCAGCAAGAGAACGTGACACCTCATAGTTGAAGTCAACGTGACCTGGGGTGTCAATAAGGTTGAAAACATAGTCCTGCCCGTCGTCAGCGTGATAATTAAGGCGCACCGCACGAGCCTTGATAGTGATACCTCTTTCACGCTCGATATCCATATTATCGAGAAGCTGATCTTCCATATCTCTCAGCTTCACAGTATCGGTAAGCTCCAAAATCCTGTCGGCAAGAGTAGATTTGCCATGGTCTATATGAGCTATAATGCAGAAATTTCGTATATTATTTTCGTTCATTTACTGTTTTTCCTCTCTCAGACAAGTATACTTTTCCATAATACTTTATTATAACACGCTTGCCCCACATTGTCAATTTCTCCGCAAAGAAAAAAGGCAGACACAACGTGCCTGCCCCAAAATACATATTATTCTGCGCTGATATATGCCGTTACAGCGTCATCAGAGCTGTCAGAAGTTGTTCCCTCTGGATAAGAGCTGAATGTGAACTTGTAATCCTTGTAGCCCTTTACCATAAGGAAAAGGTTTACATACTTGTATGTATTTCCAACAAAATATTCGTTCTTTTTCTGTGTAAGAAGCTCAGTAGTTCCGCCCATGCCGATATAAGTAGAAGCACCGTCAGCAGAAGGTATTCCTCCGCCGCCCTTGTTAGAAGCAGAATAGTTTACATCAGGAGAGATTATGCCCCATTCATCGCTAGGGAAATCCTCAGGAACATATACCTCATATTCCATAACGCAAAGCTCACAGTCATCAGGTATTTTCAGCTCGCTCTCGTCTATCTTATAAAAATCACTGCCAACAGAATTGTTAAGCTCGATAGCCTTGTTTACATAATCTGCGTCGTCAGTTTTGCTCACTACCTTTGTTATTCTTGTATAAATAGTGTGATAAATTTTATCTGTAGGACAGTATATGGTGGTCTTTATCCACTGACCGATAGGTGCAAGATTTTCCTCGCTTGTTTCAGACGGCTCTATAGCACTAGCCGCAATGTCATTGCTGTCACCGCTTGCAGGCTTATTTTCGTCAGCAGTGCTTGTGTCAGCCACCTCAGCCTGTGATGATTCCGTTACCGCAGGAGCAGTTGTAGTGGTAGTTGTCGTTGCTGTTGTATCTTCCGAAGAGTCAGCGGCACTGCTTTCCGTCTGCACAGCCGCAGCAGAGCTTTCCTTATCACTGTCGGAAGACCCGCTGTCAGAACAGCCTGCCATGCCAAAAGCCATTACCACCGCCAATAAAAGAGCAGATATTTTTTTCATAATGTTACCTCCATATTTCTTTAATAAATTTATTTTACAACATTCTCCTATGCTAGTCAACAATATTTTCGACATTTATAAATATTTTGTTAAATACCCACAAACAGCCATAGTGTTTTTACAACATAATGTAGTAAGAAAAGCACAACATAATGTTGTATGATATATTAAATATAGACTATCAGAAAGGAATGGAGTGCCGCATGGTTTTTCAAAGAATACGAGATATGCGAGAAGATGCAGACCTTAAACAAAACGATATGGCAAAAATACTCCATTGCTCACAGCAAGCTTACAGCAACTACGAACTAGGACAGCGTGATATTCCCACGGATATCCTCATAGCCCTAGCTGAATATCACAAAACAAATGTAGACTATCTTCTGGGACTAACCAAAAACAAGACCTACTATAAAGATATGTAAAGCGGAAAGAACATCTCTTTCCGCTTTTTTGCAACCCATTTCATACACATTTATACAATCCTCTTCTATGCAGGATTTGTTAAAATTGCCTATGACATTTTTAGAAAAAAAGTGTTATAATGTATATAAGAGACAAAACAAAGTTGTATTCACGATTTAATGTGGAAGGAGCGTTAAAAATGCTAAAAAAAGGCGACGTCATATCATACGGTACAACCGGAGTGTGCAAAGTCGAGGGCGAGTGTGAACAAACAGTCAAAGGTCAGAAAAAGCGCTACATAGTTCTAAAGCCTGTCCACCAAATCAATTCCACCTTGTATGTGCCACTGGATAATGACGAGCTTAAAACAAAGTTCAAACCTCTGCTCACAGGCGATGAGATAGAGGAGATCATAAAAGAAATGCCCGAGGAGAGCTCCCTTTGGAAAGAAAGCAGCAGCGAGCGTGCCGAGCTTTATTCACAGGTACTTGAAAGCGGTGACAGAAAGCGACTTGCACAGCTTGTAAGAACATTGTATCTCAGACAGAAACATCTTATTGCGAAGGGCAGACATCTCCATTCATTAGACGAACGTTTTTTCAAAAACGCTGAAAATCTTCTTTTCGATGAGTTTTCAGCCGTCCTGGGCATATCCCAAGACGAGGTCTTCGACTTTATAGAAACCCGCCTGAGCAAAGCCTAAATACATACAAATGACACAAATAATATCGGCAAACTAAAAAAAGGACAAACCACAGTGGCTTGTCCTTTTTATTTTCATAAACAATACTCGATTATTCCTTGTCAACGTCCTCAACAGGCTCTTCGATAGCGTCGAGCTGAACTTCAACGTCAGCGTCCTCCTCAGTTGCAGCCTCGTCCTCCGCTGGCTCTTCAGCCTTTTCCTCAGACTTCTCAGCGTCCTCTGCCTTGTCAGCTTCATCAGCCTCGTCAGAACACTCGTCGCAGCCGCAGCAATCGTCGAAATCCTCGTCGAGATCTTCGTAATCGTAGTTTTCAAGCTCCTTGTGCTTTTTAAATGCAAAAATAGCAGCAGCTCCTGCAGCGATCGCACCGAGTGCAGCTATAACTTTCAATCCGCTTGCCATAATAAAACGCTCCTTTTCTGAATATTCCACTCTGAACTGCGTTCAGATTATCTACAGTATAGCATATTTGTTATAAAAAATCAAGACGTTTACAAAAAATACTGACTTTTTATACAACCTGCTCAAAAAATCTCAGTAAGCTTTGACAAATTGCCCACTGCTACATATTCCCCGTAAGGCTCATTATCACGCTAAGAGCCGCCAGTGGAGCTGTCTCACACCGCAGTATCCTAGGTCCAAGACTCACCACAGTGACCCCTGCCTGACTGCAGCTCTCCGCCTCATGGCTCTCGAAACCGCCCTCACAGCCGATAAACAAGCCAATAGTCTTTTCCTCGTCCTCGCTGACAGGGGAAATACCTGTCTTGCTAAGGCTCACGCCGCCCTTTTCGTAACACATAAAACTCTCGTCGCACTCTTTAAGTTCATCAAGGCATTCCTCGAAGCTGATAAAATTCGTCACCTCAGGCACATATCCCCTGCCCGACTGTTTCGCCGCTTCCAAAGCTATCTTATTGTATCTCTCCACACGCTTTTCATAGCCGCTTTTTGCAGGTCTTGAAACGCACCTCGCCGTAATAACAGGCACTATCTTGTATACTCCAAGCTCTACAGCCTTTTGCACTATAAGATCCATTTTATCAGACTTAGGCAGCGCCTGATAAAGCACGACATTCACAGTAGGCTCGTTTTCGCTTTTCTCAGCAGAAAGCACATCGCAAACCACTTCCTTATCAGAAATGGACAGAATTTTTGCTCTGTATTCCACCCTGTCCGCACAAACAGTTATGATATCCCCAATTCTCATACGCAAACTTCTGCCGATATGATAAGCGTCATTACCTCTGATAGTTATCGTATCTCCCGATACGCTGTCAACAAAAAATCTAGGCATATTCCCAACCAGTGTCAAGCACTGTCCTCCAATCTCAAATCACGATTTTACGCACTTTCACGACGCTTCCGTCGCTTCTTGGTATAGTATACCACACCTTCAAAAATTGTTCAACAAAGTTCACATAACTAACACAAAACTTTCATACGCAGTACATACGGGCAGGGTATTATATAGTTGTCGCAAGGGACAAGACCCACCGAGGAAAGTTCCGAGAGCGGCAGTTGATTTTGGTATGTAGGCTTTTACCCCAAGCCTTCATATATACAGCTTGTAGATTAATTTCTACTAGCTTCTCCCCTATAATTTTTTATTTTTTGGCACCCACAGTTTTCTGTGGGTGTTTTTTTGTCCTGTCGAGGATATCGCAGGACGAACCTATTTTATGACGTAAAAAAGCGGAACGCCCCACACAGAACATTCCGCTTAAATCAAACTATTCTATTTAGTTATATTCAGGGAGCGATTATCTTGCACCCTCAGCAAAGCCGCTGTCAACAAGATCAACAAGACCCTTTACTGCTGCTTCCTCATCCGGACCGTCTGCAATGATCCTGATAGTTGTGCCGCCTACGATGCCAAGTGAAAGGATTCCAAGAAGGCTCTTTGCGTTTACTCTTCTCTCCTCTTTCTCTACCCAGATAGATGACTTGAATTCATTTGCCTTCTGGATGAAAAATGTTGCAGGGCGTGCGTGAAGTCCTACCTGATTCTGTACTACTACGTCTTTTACGAACATACTGATCTCTCCCATTCATTATAATGCTGTTAAACTCCCTAATTAAGGGACTTTTTCAAGATACCCTCAGGTTATTTGATATATTTATTATACTCGACAAGTCTGCCTTAGTCAACGCAAATTTTAGACAAACAAGCGAAAAACCCTTAATTTTCAGCACAATGCTCTAAACTTTGCAACTTTTGCAATTAAACTTGTGATATGTTCACAACACAGATTTTTACATTATATCACTTTGTACAAATTCATTTAACAATTATGTGAAAAATGTTGAAAACCAATGTCACTTTTTATCCTCTTTTTCCTCTAATTTGTGTATAATAGCCAAATCTTTTTCCGTCAGCGGACTTCTTTCCAACAGCTCAGGACGCTTCAAATAGGTGGCTTTTACAGCCTCCTCACGGCGCCATTTCGCTATCTCAGCATGATTGCCCGATAGTAGCACTTTAGGCACTTCCCTGTCGTGCCACACCTCAGGACGTGTGTACTGTGGATATTCCAGCAGACCATTATAATGGCTCTCGTCCTCATAGCAATCCGCCTGCGAAAGCGTTCCCTCCAGCATTCTCACAACGCAGTCCACCAGCACCAACGCAGGAAGCTCTCCGCCGGTAAGCACATAATCCCCCACGGATATTTCTTCATCAACTATTTCGTCAATGACCCTGCTGTCCACTCCTTCATAATGACCGCATAATATAAATATGCTGTCAAGCCGAGAAAGTTCCTTTGCACGCTTCTGGGTCAGCGTTTTTCCCTGAGGGGACATATAGATAACGTGGGGCTTTGCCTTTCCAGCTGTTACCGACTTGTAGCAGTTGTAAATAGGCTCGCACTGCATGAGCATACCCTGTCTTTCGCTGTAAGGGGTATCGTCTACTCTGCGGTGCTTGTCCTGAGTGTAGTCCCTGATATTATGACACGTTACCGTGAAAATATTCTTAGCCCTCGCTCTGCCTACTACGCTTTCAGAAAGATAATTCTCAAGCATTTCAGGAAAAAGCGTTGCAATATCTATGTTCAAATCAATTCCTCCATATCATGTCAAAAGACTGGCAAGCCCAGTTCTCAGCGTTGCTGTTGAGCTTTTCCTGCACAGAGCCACCGCTTTTTTCATAGTATCCTATGCCCTGCACAACACCGATAGTCACCACAATAGCGATTATTATCACCACAAATAAGCTCCACAAAGCAGACCTGCGCTTCTTCGGCTTGTTGCCCTCGTTATTATAGTATACCCTCAGACTTGTGAGCATATTGTCAAGCTCAATAAAACTCAGCCCCTCGCCCTTATATGTGTTGGCAAGCCTGTTGAATCCGCTCTCTTTTCTCAGCCTTTTTATAAGCCATTTTTCCTCAGCCCTGGGACTTCTCAGCCTTGGGCTTTCATCTATGTATGCTGTAAAAACTCTCTCGATACATTTCAGCGACTTTTCACGGCTGTTGAGCTTTGGAAATATCAGGCTGAACATACCGTCAGAATAATCTCTGACAAGCCTTTTCAAGTCCTCGTATTTGCAGAACTTCATTAATCAAAAAGTCCCTCCAGAGGAGTTATCTTCATCATACCGTTCTCAATATCAGTTTCAGCCACCACTTCAGGTATTGCAGGGATAAGCTTTACGTTTCCCTTTTCATCAGTGATGTGATAAACATCGTTTGCGCCTGTCTGACTTACGTCTGTTATCTTGCCGTAGCTTTCACCGCTGTCAGCGTCGACCACTTCAAGACCTATAAGATCCTGAACAAAATAGCAGCCCTCATCAAGCTCCACATCGTCACGGTCGATATAAAGCACCCTGTTGCGAAGCTTCTGAGCCTCCTCCACAGTGTCAACGCCCTTGACTTTCATTACAACGATATTCTTTGCAACTCTCGAACGCTCTATCTCCACAGGAGTACCGCTCTTATAATATAGTGTGTCAAATCCGCAGAGAAATTCAGGTCCGTCACACCATGGCTGTACTTTTATCTCGCCCTTTATGCCGAACACCGATACTATCTTTCCTGCTTCAAGATATTTTTTTACGTCCATTTTGATTACCTCCCGATAACAAATCTTACAGCTTTCTTTTTATAGATTGTAACATATTTTTTTACCCTTTGCAACGCTTTAACTACGCTGTTATGCACATAGCTCAGGATATTTACAAAAAGTTTATTAATTACAATTCGGTTACTCAAAACGAACTTTACGCCCCTCTTTTGTACAAAATCACCATGAAAACCTGTGATTTAACAAAAAATTCACACATAAGAGAGCAAAATGTGTTACAATTTGTAATATATCAGACCGCAGACCAGTGCTTGAAACTGCGGTATAAAAGTTTTTTTGCATATTTTCACTATAAAACACTTGCAAAACATATCGTTTTTTGTTATAATAACAATGTGCAGACATCTGCCCTTATGGGGTAATTATGCCCATGGCAGAACTTAGGTCGAAAATTTTTGCAAGTAGAGGGGAATAACTTATGTCAAACAGATTATTTCAGAGCGTTGTTCATCAGATGCGTGACACTATCGACTGCGTCATAGGCGTAATAGATGAGAACGCAACTATCATTGCCTGCTCTGAGCTTTCACAGGTCGGAACGACTAACGAATTCGTTTCGTTAGATCTGGGCGATTCACACGACATTTTTGTTAGAGACGGTTATACCTATAAGCCATTCGGTGCTCATATGAAACCTGACTATGCTGTTTTCGTTGAGGGAACAGACGAGGTGGCAGCAAAGTATGCAAGCATACTTGCCATTACTCTTTCCAGCATAAAGCAGTATTATGACGAAAAATACGACAGAAACAATTTCATCAAGAACGTAGTGCTTGACAACGTGCTGCCGGGCGACGTTCATGTTAAAGCTAGAGAGTTGCATTTCAGCGCTGACATTTCAAGAGTCGTGCTGCTTATCAGAATACTCTCCACAAATGACGTTTCAGCTTACGATGTTATCCAGAACCTTTTCCCTGACAAGTCCAAGGACTTCGTTTTCAACATCACTGAGAGCGATATCGTGCTTGTTAAGGAAGTGGCAAACGGCGTTGAGTCAAAGGATCTGGAAAAGCTGGCACGTTCTATTTCCGATACCCTTTCAAGTGAATTCTATACAAGAGTCACTGTAGGTATAGGAACAGTAGTAGAGGGCGTAAAGGATCTGGCAAGAAGCTTCAAGGAAGCACAGATAGCTCTCGAGGTAGGAAAGGTGTTCGATACTGACAAGAATATCGTTTCTTATGACAATCTTGGTATCGCAAGACTTATCTATCACCTGCCTACAACACTTTGCGAAACATTCCTCAAGGAAGTTTTCAAGAAAGGCTCTATCGAGTCGCTGGATCATGAAACACTTTTCACTATCCAGAAGTTCTTTGAAAACAACCTGAACGTTTCTGAAACTTCAAGAAAACTGTTTGTTCACAGAAATACTCTTGTGTACAGACTTGAAAAGATCAAAAAGCTCACGGGTCTTGACCTGAGAGAGTTCGACCACGCTATCATCTTTAAGATAGCTCTTATGGTAAAGAAATATCTCTCCGCTAACCCTGTCAAGTTCTAAATCCTACGAGCGGAAAAGAGGCTTGCTTGCCTCTGTAAAACTAAGGCGGTGTAAATTTTGGTAGAGTTTAAAGACGTGTCCGTTACCTATTCAAGCGGTGTGGACGCTCTGAACAAAGTAAACCTGAAGATAAACGACGGCGACTTCGCTTTCGTGGTAGGTCCTTCAGGCGCCGGAAAATCAACACTTATCAAGCTGGTGCTTAAAGAAATAGATGCGACCAGCGGTACAGTAATGGTAAACGGCTTCAATCTGAAAAAGCTGAGAAGAAGAAAGATACCTGCCCTTCGCAGAACTATCGGCGTTGTTTTTCAGGATTTCAGACTTATCCCTACAATGACAGTTTATGAGAACGTGGCGTTCGTGCTGAGAGTGATCGACGCTCCTGCAAAGTACATAAGAAGCCGTGTTCCGTATGTTATAAGCCTTGTGGGACTTTCCGATAAGGCGAAAAGCTATCCGACCGAGCTTTCAGGCGGAGAGCAGCAGCGTGTGGCACTTGCAAGAGCCCTTGTAAACGACCCACAGCTCATCATTGCCGACGAGCCGACAGGTAATATCGACCCTGCGCTTTCATATGAGATAGTAGAGCTTCTCAAAGGCATAAACGAGTGCGGCACTACCATTCTTATGGTTACCCACGAGCACGACCTTGTGCGCTATTTCGGAGGCAGAATTATCAACATCAACAAAGGTCAGATCGCCTTTGACGAAGTGATAGGAGGCTCCAATGAAAGCAAGTAGTTTTAGATATCTTATAAATCAGGGCTTCAAGGGCATTTGGAAAAACAGAATGATGACGTTCGCTTCTTTCTGTATCCTGCTCGTTTCCCTGCTTATGGTAGGCACTTCGGTGCTGGTTTCCATTAACCTTACAAGAATAATCGGTGGTATCGAGGACAAGAGTGAGGTCATCGTTATCGTTAAGGACGGCACAAGTCAAGCTGATATGCAGACCCTTGAGAACAAGCTCAAAGAGGTCGGAAATATCAACACAGTGAGCCTTTATTCAAAGGACGAAGCGTGGAAAAATATGCTCAAGGGCATGACAGACGAGGAAAAGGATTTCTTCCAGTATGCCGATGATAACCCATTGCCTGATACTTACAAGGTAACGGTCAAGGATATCGAGAAGATGAGCGAAACAACCACTCAGATAGAGACCTTTGACAATGTTGACTCAACAAAGTCCCCTACAGCATTTGCTGATATCCTTATCAGTATCAGAAGAGTATTTACGATAGTTGCCTTTGCGGTCATTGTGGCACTTGTTGTGGTTTGTCTGATAATCATTTCAAATACCACCAGAGCGAGCGTTTTCGCAAGACGTAAAGAGATCAACATCATGAAATATGTAGGCGCTACCAACAGCTTTATCAGGATACCTTTCTTTATCGAGGGTATGATAGTCGGTCTGCTTGCAGCTGCAGGCGCACTGCTGCTCACAAAATTTGCCTACGAGGGAATTTACAACATCTTCAATGATGACTTCAAGCTCTGGAGCATTCTCGGCGTTCAGAACTTGTATTCGTTCAAATCCCTTTTGCTCCCTGTTGCAGTATCTTATCTTATCGCAGGCGCTGTTATCGGTGCGGTGGGTACTTCTATAAGCACAGGCAAGCATCTTAAAGTATAATACATTTGCCAAATATAGACATAAGGCAGGCTATGATCCAACGGGGTTTTTAGACTGCCTTTTGTTGCAGTTTAAAGCATATCCTGACATGAGATAAAAAAGAAAGAACGTGCGGGATAATGCGTTAGAGAAGGATAAAAACGTGTAAAAATGGTCTTTTTTAAGACGGAGGACAAGTATGAAAACAGGTATATTCACAATGAAGCGAGTATTGGCTTTCACTATCGCCGTAGTCGCTTCCATGACAATGCTTGCAGGCGGCACACAGCCGGTCATGACAGCACAGAACGCTTCTGCAGAAAGTCAGGCAATAAAGAACAACAAGAAAAAAATATCCTCTGCCAAGGATAAAATAAGCGAGCTTGAACAAAAGCAGGCTGATCTTGACAAGCAGATAAACAGCACAAAGGACGATATCTCCAAGGAGGAAGAAAATCAGAAAGCGATCCAAGAGCAGATAGAAACTGTTCAGGAAACTATATTGACCCTTGAGGATTCTATCACTGACCTTGAAACTGAGATAGCCGACCTTGAAGAGGCTATTGCAAAGAGCGAAATAAAAATAAAAAACAAGAGAACTGAGATAGAAAATGGCGTTGTTGACTTCAAACAACGTCTTAGAGCAATGTATGTTGCCGGAAATAGTTCATACACCGATATTCTTATTGGTTCGACGGACTTTTATGATATGCTTATGAAAATAGAGCTTGTCAAGAGAGTGGCTGACCATGACAACACCATGATCGACGGACTTGTTGAGCTTAAAGGCGAGTATGAATCTCAGGAAGCAGAGCTTGAAGCAAACAAGACTGAACTTGAAACTAACAAAGCTACCCTTGAGGAACAAAAAGCCTATCACACTGAGCAGAAGAAAAAGCTTGACGACCTTTATGCAAAAAGTCAGGCTGTTATCGACCAGCTTGAGGAAGATAAGGCGGCTTATGAAGCCAATAAGGAGCAGATAAACAAGGAGCAGGAAGACTTTGAGGCACAGCTCCAGAAGCTTTACAAGGAGCAGGAGCAGATCAAAAAGAAGGAAGAAGAGGAACGTAAGAAAAAAGAAGAGGAAGAACGTAAGAGAAGAGAGGAAGAAGAACGTAGACAACAGCAGCAACAGCAGAATAATAACGGCAATTCTTCACCTTCTAATGCAAACGGCAACACCTCTAACAGCGGTCAATCTTCTACCAATAACGGTGACTACAATTATACCGACAAGAGCCAGTTTACATGGCCTGTGCCGGGTTATTATCATATTTCCTACGGCGTGGGTTGGCGCTGGGGCGCTTATCACAAGGGTATCGACATCTGGTCTCCCGGAATAAGAGGCGCAAAGATATGCGCTGCCGCTGAGGGTACTGTTATACTCGTCAGCAACACCTGCACACACGATTATGGCAAGAACGGCTCATGCGGCTGCGGCGGTGGATACGGAAACTACTGCATAATCGACCACGGCAACGGCTACTGGACCCTTTACGGTCACTCACAGTATATGAGCGTAACACAGGGTCAGCACGTCAACAAGGGCGACGTTCTGGGTATTGTCGGCTCAACAGGATATTCAACTGGCGACCACCTGCACTTTGAGGTGCGATTGAACGGTGTGGCTCAGAATCCGTCAAATTATGTATAAACAGGCAATGACGAAAGGTCTTGCCCCACAACCAAAGGAGTCTTTTATTTCATGAACAGGCTTTACAGCTTAAAACGTATTCTCACTTTCATTATCGCATTCGCTGTTACTGCTGGTATTGCAGGAAGCAGCTACAATTCTTCTTTGAAGATAACCTCAGCGGACACTGAAAGCTCGCAGGGGGAGGACTATAGCTATACTGAATCTGTGGCTGACGGAGGTCAGCAAAGCGATGAACAAACAGAAAATGACGATAATTCTCAGGAGGAGTCAACAGGTTTTGACATCACACAGTATGCAGAACAGCTAAGAGAGCTATCAAAAAAGCAGACGGAAATAAACGAACAGCTCGACAAATATGATGAGGACATTGAGAAAAGCGAGAAAAAGCAGAAGCTTCTGAAAGAAAAGATAGATTCTATAAATGAAGAGATAGACGTTCTCAACTCTTACATGACCGCACTGGAGCTTCAAATAAACACTAATCAGCGAAATATCGAGAAGAAGCAGGCTGAGATAAACAAGGGCATAGAGGACTTTAAACAAAGATTAAGGGCAATGTATATCGCAGGGTCGGACAGCTACACCACAATGCTTTTGGAATCAGACAGCTTTTATGACATACTCATGAGATTAGAGCTTATAAAGCGTGTGGCACACCATGATGACACTATCATTGATAACCTTATAAAACTCAAAACTGAATATGAGGATATGCAAAAGACCCTAGACAAGCAGAAAGCCGAGTATGACGCTCAGTATACGCAGTATACACAGCAGAAGGATATGCTTAGTCAGCTTTACCGCTCCAGTACAAAAACACAGCAAGAGCTTAAAGCTAAGCAGAAAAAGCTCAGAGAGCAGAACGAAGCCTATGAGGCGGAGCGTGAGCAGTTTGAGGGCAGCCTTTCCGGCATACTGAAATCGTCAGGCTCAGGCGGAACAGCAAGAGATAACGAAGTTTCTGCCACAATGGCACTTGCAGATGTTAAGCTTGAGGAGCTTCACAAGGAGATAAATGACCGCCTTGACAAGGGCGAAAAGCTTGGAGATACCGAGCCTGATTACTACTTCGCATGGCCTGTTCCGGGGGCTTACTCCGTATCATCAGGCGTGGGCGCACGATGGGGCTCATATCACACGGGTCTTGACATTCCTGCGGCTCATGGCACGCCTATTCACGCTTCATGCAGTGGCAAGGTCATAAAGATAAACACCACCTGCACTCATGACTACGGCAAGGAGGAGTCCTGCGGCTGCGGCGGCGGTTATGGAAACTATGTTATTATCGACCACGGCAACGAGTTCATCACTCTTTACGGACATCTCACGGAGGTAGATGTAGAGATAGGCGACGAGGTGAAAAAAGGCGACGTTATCGGCAAAATGGGTTCGACCGGATTTTCAACGGGCGACCATCTGCACATTGAGATACGCTATCAGGGTTATATATTGAACCCTGCGTTCTACCTTGATGTTACACAATAAAAATCGACCTCTTATGGAAAAACCATAAGAGGCCTTTTTTATCTTATTTTGAAGCACTCACACGCTTACAAAGACGTGAAATAATCGCTGTGATATATCTTGTTCCTGCAGTGCAAAGAAGCATTATCACGGGGATAAATGTGACGATATATCTAGGTGGATTTTCCCAGATAAGGAAAAAGAGTATAACTCCCGTGAGAGTCACTATGCTGAAAAACAAAGCAGAGTGGCGACGCTTGCCAGCGGCATAAACTGCACCAAACGCCATTGCTATGAGCATTGCACTGTGATAGCCGTCTACATAGCTACCAAGCAAGCGACTGTTCAATACCTCTCGCAAACCACCTGAGGGGTCGGAGCGTGATAGATATTTGCCATAGGAAAAACCACCGCTGTCCCACGTTCTGGCGACTTTGTGATAAGCCATTTTGCAGACTTCATAAGGGGTGCTTATGTTTTCAAGGCGGGCTTTTATTTCCCGGATATTCGCCTGCTTTTTGGCGTCATATGTATCAAATGACATTGTGAAGTCAACGTCCTCGTCAACGTGGGTCTTGTATTCGCTGTTAAGGCTCATCATTATCCAGTGTGTAACAGGGAAACGATATCTGTCTACCATTTTTTCATCAGAGATACCCATGGCAAGACCGCCATAGTATGCCGCCTTTGACACACCAATAAACAGCATAACAGCCGCAAGGCTCAGTATAGCTCCCCTTTTTACACCCATTTTCAGCACAAAAAATATCATCACTGAAATCAGCATTACTGCAATGCTTCCCTTGACAGTGTTTCCAAGTGCGATAAAAAGGCTTGCTATAAGAGCATAGACAACGCTTTTGGTTTTGTTTTTTTCTTTCACCGCAAGGGTCAGAAAATAAAGAGTACAGCTTACAAATATCATGCCTGCTGTGTCAGAATGAAAAAACGGAGTATAAAGCAGCATAACAGGCATAAGTGCCGAAATAATGCCGCAAAAAAGCCTTTGGCTGTTAAGTTTGAATATCCTCTCCCCTGTGAGAAAGGTCATTATTACGCTAAGTTGAATAAGAATTACGTTAAAGGTCTGCCCCGCATAGATGCTCACGCCGCCGGTGAAAAGCTTCCATAAGGCGAAAAAGGGTATCTGCAAATATATCATACCCCATGCGTTAGGGTATTTTGCAGCATAAATACGGTAGCTTTCTTTGATGCTCCCCAGGTCTTCACCCATGACAAAGCGTTTTGCGAACTCCCCTGTTATTTTTGGGTCAACCATTTCGTAATTGTAATAAAGATAACGCACAAACAATATCTGCAAGGCAAGCAAAATCAAGCAGAAAAAAGCAAATATAAGTCTGACACGCTTTTTGGTAAGCTTCTTTTCACAGCGTTTCAGAGCAATATACAACACTATCGCCGCCGCAAGGAAAAATGGTCCAAGATAAAGCATTTGTATGTTACTGCGTTTTATGTATGAGATAAACACAGTTGCAGTGCAACAGCAGCACACGATCATGCTTGTGACCGCAAAAAATCGGCCGGTTTTCTTCACAAACATTTTTAGCTCCTTATTAGGGTGTATCCTCATAATATATTTTTTACATGAGTTCGCCCTGCTTTTTTATTTTGTCCTATATTTCTACATTTGAATTATATCATCAACGGAAATAAGTTTCAATTATTTTAACAACTGAAATTGAAGGAATTTTTTTAAGTTTTTTTAGTGAAGAAAACAAAAAAATCGCCGCTCTGTTGCAAAATACAGAGCAGCGAGTATTAGTATAAGACCATTACTTTGTGCCGAAGATCCTGTCACCTGCGTCGCCAAGACCAGGAACGATATAAGCGTCCTCGTTGAGCTTTTCATCAAGGTTGCCTACATAAATGTCGATATCAGGGTGAGCCGTTCTCAGAGCGTCAAGACCCTCAGGAGCAGCGATTATGCACATGAACTTGATGTTCTTGCAGCCCTTGTCTTTCAAAAAGTCAACAGCCTGTATCGCAGATCCGCCTGTCGCAAGCATTGGGTCGCAGACAATAACAAGTCGCTCGTTTATTCTATCAGGAAGCTTGCAGTAATACTCATGTGGCTCGTGTGTGACCTCGTCACGATAAAGACCGATATGTCCTACCTTTGCAGACGGAACAAGTGCAAGAAGTCCGCTTACCATGCCAAGACCTGCCCTCAGGATAGGCACGATAGCAAGCTTTTTGCCGCAGAGCATAGGGAGCTTTCTTGTGGTGATAGGTGTTTTGACCTCAACGTCCTCTGTTGGAAGATCTCTCATAGCCTCATAGCCCATGAGCATTGCGACCTCTTCCACAAGTATACGGAACTCTCTTGTTCCGGTCTTTTCGTCACGCATAAGCGTTATTTTGTGCTTTACAAGCGGATGATTGATGATATTTACGTTTCCCATTTTCCCATTTCCTTTCGTAATGATTTATAAATTCGCATTTTTTGTGTGCAGTAACGTGCGAACACTGTTCGCCTCTGCAATTTTGTTATAATTATTTCTTGGCTGCATTGCTTTTTTTCTTTGAGAGCATAACGTTTGTAAGAATGCCAAGGATAAGTGCTGCCGCTACTTCTGTGAGTGTTATATCACCAAATGTGAGTGTCAGACCGCCGATACCTGCAATTAGGATAACGGACACAACAAAGAGATTTCTGTTATCGTCAAGGTTTGCGTCCTGTATCATTTTAAGACCTGAAACTGCGATAAAGCCGTAAAGAGCGATACAAACGCCACCCATTACGCAGGCAGGGATAGAATCAACGAACGCAACAAGCGGAGTGATGAATGAGAAGAGCATACAGCCTATTGCTGCGGCAAAGATAGTTACAACAGAAGCATTTCCCGTGATAGCAACGCAGGCAACGGACTCGCCGTATGTTGTGTTCGGACAGCCGCCGAACAGTGCGCCTGCGATAGAACCTACACCGTCGCCGAGAAGCGTTCTTGTAAGACCAGGCTCTTCAAGGAGGTCATGGTCGATAATAGAAGAAAGGTTTTTATGGTCAGCAACGTGTTCTGCAAAAACAACAAGTGCAACCGGCACATAGGCTACAAATATAGTAGCAAAATATGTGAAGTCGAACTCCTTAAGACCTTTCAGACCTGAAACGAACGCAAAGTCAGGCAGGCTAACAAATGTTTTCAGTGAAACGCTGCCGTCTGTGAGCATATAGCTGCTGAAAACGCTGAAATCTACTATTTTAAGAGCGTCAATATCACATATATTGCCGATAACAGTGAAGATCGCTGCAGCTGCATAGCCTGCGAGGATACCGATTATAAAAGGTATAAGTCTGAGTGTTTTCTTGCCATATGTTGAGCAAAGCATTACCACTGCAAGGGTGATAAGTCCGCAGATAAGAGCCACATATGATGAGCCAACAGGCACATTGGATACAGTTTCTATAATCTCAGGTGTGCCGCTGTCTGTGGAAACTGCATACTCTGTTACCTGCTTTGTAACATCGCCTTTGAGCAGGTCGCCAACAGCATTTCCTGCAAGGGAAAGTCCGATTATAGCAACGGTCGGTCCTATTACCACCGCAGGCATGAGCTTATTGAGCCAGCCTACTCCAACAAATTTTACTACTATTGCGATAACGACATATACAAGTCCTGCAAGCAGTGCGCCAACGATAAGTCCAAGCATACCAAGCTGCATTGAAACGCCGCCTGCAAAGGCCGCCGCCATTGAGCCTAAAAAAGCAAAGGACGAGCCAAGGAACACAGGGCTTTTTCTTTTTGTAAAAAAGATATAAACTATAGTTCCCACACCTGCACCAAACATTGCAGCCGCAGGTGTAAGACCGTTGCCGATAATAAGCGGCACAGCGATGGTCGCCGCAAGGATAGCCAACATCTGCTGAAGTGCGAACACTACCAGTTGACCAGCCTTTGGCTTGTCTGAAACATCAAAAATAAGTTTCAAAATAACACCTCATTCATATTTATTCTTTTCCCATATAAAAGGAAAAATACTTCTTTTCGGCGGCTTTTCCGACACAAACCGCCTTTTTAATTTTAACTTATAACAATATTTTTGTCAATGAGCTAAATGCCGTATTTCAGCAGGAATTTTTGTGCGTAATTGCCCATTTTCTTTGACAAATAAGCTGTTTTGCGTTATAATAGCAATTGATATATTGTATTATGTGAGGTAATGATATGAAAAATTACAGATATGTTCTTTTTGACCTTGACGGCACGCTTACTGAGTCGGGCGAGGGCATAATAAATTCGGCTGTATACGCACTGAAAAAGTTCGGCATAGAGCCCGAGATGAGCACGATGACAAAGTTTCTCGGCCCGCCGCTGAAAGACTCTTTCAGGGATTTTTACGGCTTTGATGATGAAAAATGCGAGCAGGCTGTTAAATACTACCGTGAATATTACACCACCAAGGGCATTTTCGAGAACCGTGTTTATGACGGCGTTGAAGAATGTCTTAAAAAGCTGTCAGAGGCTGGGCTTCACCTTGCGGTGGCGACTTCTAAACCGCAGGTCTTTGCTGTAAAGATACTGGAGCATTTTCACCTTGCGCAGTATTTTGACTACATAGGCGGTGCGGAGCTTGACGGCTCTAGGAGCGTAAAGGCGGACGTTATCGTGCACACTTTGAAAAACTGCGGAGTTAATGACCGCTCACAGGTGATAATGGCAGGCGACAGGCATCATGACGTGCTTGGTGCAAAAGCTCTTGGTATAGATTGTATCGGTATGCTTTACGGCTACGGCACAAGAGAGGAGCTTTCTCAGGCAGGTGCGGTGTATATAGCCGAAACGCCTATGGAAGCCGCAAAATGGCTTCTGGGATAAATTTGACAGGTGTACAAAAGAGCGAAAACCTATTGCAAAAGTCAAATGTTTATGATATAATAAAATAAATTATTATGTGGCGGCATAAGAAATAAGCTTGTGATCCTGCCACGATCAAGAGGAGTTGTTTTCTGTGATAAAGTTTCGCAACCACATTGGAACTATAGGTATATCCACTGGATATCTCAGACAGCTTATCTCGGATACTGCCGAAAGCTGTTTCGGCGTGGCAGGACTTAACGCCTATGGTGCAAAACAGGGCGTTTCTGCAATGCTAAAGAAAGAGAACACCACAAAGGGCGTTATAATCCGTCAGGACGGGGACGAGCTTATCGTTGACCTGCACATCACTGTGAACTACGGCATAAATGTCGGAGCTATCGTTGACAGCATCATTCACAAGGTAAATTATGTTCTGACAGAGCAGGCAGGGGTCAACGTTAAATCTGTGAACGTTTACGTTGACGAAATGAAAGGCTGAACGTCCTAGGATATCTATAACAGTATAGGAGGAAAACTATAGTGATAAACGGAGGCTTGCTGCGTGACGCTGTCATAAGTGCCGCACACAGCATATCTAACAAGAAAAAATCAGTTGACGAGCTTAACGTGTTCCCAGTACCTGACGGAGATACAGGAACTAATATGTCAATGACTATAACAAATTCCGTAGCAGAGCTTGAAAATCTCAGCGACGATACAGACTGCTCAGTTGTGGCAAGCACAACAGCTTCTGCACTTCTTAGAGGTGCAAGGGGAAACTCAGGCGTTATACTTTCGCTTATTTTCAGAGGCTTTGCAAAAGGACTTGCAGGCAAAAAGGAAATGGGTGCGAACGAACTTGTTGAATCACTGGAACAGGGCGTTTCAGGAGCATACAAGAGCGTAATGAAGCCTACAGAGGGAACTATCCTGACAGTTGCAAGAGAGTCTGCGGAGAAAGCAAGAGAAATGCTCCACTCCACAAACGATCCTATTATTATAATGGAGGAAGTTTGCAAACAGGCTGAACTTTCACTGAACGAAACACCAAAGCTACTCCCTGCACTTGCCAAGGCAGGCGTTGTTGACGCAGGCGGCAAGGGACTTCTCATTATCTTTGAAGCAATGAGAGATGTATTCAAGGGCGGCGAAATAGTAAAGGCTGATGCTCCTGCACAGAAACAGCAGGTAACAGTCGACACATTTGCGGCTACTGTTGGTCAGTATGACTGTGAGATACACTTCACATACTGCACTGAAATGATAATCACAAAGAAAGCTGACGCTGACGATTCATCAAAGCTGAGAGCTTATCTTGAAACCATAGGTGACTGCGTTGTAGTTGTCGAGGACGATGAGATAATAAAGGTACACGTTCATACCAACGACCCTGGTAAGGCAATACAGAAGGGTCTTGAATTTGGCTACATCAATCTGCCAAAGATAGAAAACATGAAGCTCCAGCACAAGGCCAGACAAAAAGAAGCAAAGCAGGAGTTCGTTCCTGCAAAGCCTGAAAAGCAGTACGGCTTTGTTGCAGTTGCGGCAGGAAACGGCATTGAGTCAATGTTCAGAGATATCGGTGTTGACTGCATCGTTAAGGGCGGACAGACCATGAACCCGTCCACTGAGGATATACTTGCGGCAATAATGTCATGCCCCGCTGAAACGGTTTTCGTTCTGCCAAACAACAAGAACATCATCATGGCGGCTGAGCAGGCTGTTAAGCTTGCAGACAGAAAGGTATGCGTGCTTCAGACAAGGACTATACCGCAGGGAATGTCAGCAATGCTGGCATTTGACCCTGACGCTGATTTCAATACGAACCGCATTGAGATGACCAATGCACTTGAAAGAGTTGCCACAGGTCAGGTAACATTTGCGGCAAGGGATTCTGACTATGAGGGTCACGCTATCAAGCAGGGCGAGATACTCTGCATTGAAAACGGCAAGCTGAGCTTTGTAGAAAAGGACGTTTCAAAGGCAGCTTACAAGCTCACAAAGAAGCTTGTTAAGGGCGACAGCTCATTCATCACAATCCTTTACGGCTCAGACGTTACAGACGAGGCGGCTGAGGCACTGCAAAAGCAGGTAGCTGCGAAGTTCTCAAATCTTGATGTAAACCTTATAAACGGCGGTCAGCCTGTTTACTACTACATCATTTCGGTTGAATAAAGACATCAATGCGGACGGCGGAAAGGCTGTCCGCTTTTTTATGGAGGAAGTATGGACAATGCTGTGAAGATAAAGTGCCGCAAGTGCCTGCTTGAGGACATGGACGAGAATGATTTTCTCCGTGATATGCGTTCGCACATTGAGGCATATCCTGCGGACAAGAGGGTATCTGAGGACGAATATCGTCGGCGGTTGGATTTTTGCAAGAATTGCGAAAAGCTTGTGGACGGAATGTGCGTTTTATGCGGCTGTTATGTTGAGCTGAGGGCGTTGAAGATAGGTATGCGTTGTGCAGATATAAACAAGAAGTGGTAAAGGCATCAAATTTGTGTAGACGTGCCATGTTGGGAGATATTATGCAGTTCATTGTGCATATACCGCATGGTTGAGCAGTCAAGCAGGTGTGGGACGTCGAGGGCGCCGTCCCCTACAATTGTGAGCTACGTTCTACCGCCGCAAAATCGCTGTCGCTCTTTGCGGGTTTTACTTTGTTTAATGGGATAGGAAAAAGCGGTGCAGAGATTTGTTCTCCGACACCGCTTTATTGTTTCTTTTACTTTTGTATGCTTTTATTTCTTTATCTGCACCGCTTGGTAGGCTTACGCCTATTGAGGCTCTGCCTCAAACTCCGACAGGGCTTTGCCCTGTACCCACAAGGGACTCTGTCCCTTGACCCTGCAAGCCCTCTAACGCCGGGCTTGAGCCTGCGTTTTATCTCTCGCTACGCTCGGTGTTGGGGGCACAACTTTGGTCAGCTATGCTCATTCCTCATTCCTCACTCCTCATTCCTCATTCCTCACTTACTCCGCCATTGCTTCTTCCATTTCCTTTACAAGCTCTCCGAACATTGCAAGTGCCTCATTGATAGGCTGAGTTGTTGCCATATCTACACCTGCACCCTTAAGCAATGAGATAGGGTCAGTTGAGCAGCCGCCTTTCAGGAAGCCTATATAGTCCTTTACCGCAGGCTCGCCATACTTCAATATTCTCTGTGAAAGTGCAATAGCCGCAGAATAGCCTGTTGCGTACTGATAAACATAATAGTCATAATAGAAGTGCGGTATCCTAGCCCACTCCAATTTTATCTCATCATCAAGCACTATTCCGTCACCGAAATAAAGCTTGTTTAGCTCGCCGTAAAGCTCGTTCAGCCCCTCGGCTGTCAGACTCTCCCCTGCCGCTACCATTTCATTTATTTTCAGCTCAAACTCTGCGAACATTGTCTGACGGTAAAGTGTGGTACGGAACTGTTCAAGAAAGTAATTTATAAGATACGCTCTCTGCTTTTTATCCTCGGTATTTTTCAGCAGATACTGCATAAGAAGCGCTTCATTGCAAGTTGAGGCTACCTCTGCCACAAAGATAACGTAATCTGAATATACCACAGGCTGATTTTTATTTGACAGATACGAGTGTATAGCATGGCCCATTTCGTGCGCCAGCGTAAACATACAGTTAAGTGTATCCTTATGATTGAGTAACACATAAGGGTGAACTCTTGCACCTGCGGAATATGCTCCGCTTGTTTTGCCCTCGTTCTCGTAAACGTCTATCCAGCGGTTTTCAAAGCCCTCTTTGAGTATCGCAAGGTAATCCTCGCCCATAGGTGCAAGGGCTTTCAGGACAGTTTCCTTAGCCTCCTCAAAGGTTATCTTCATATCTGCGTCAGGAACAACAGGAGTATAAAGGTCATAGAAATGCAGCTCATCAACGCCCAAAAGTTTCTTTCTCAGAGCAACATAATCGTACATATAGTGCATATTGTCATGAACAGCTTCAATAAGGTTTTTGTACACTGAAACAGGTACTTCTGTTCCGTCCAAAGCGGCTTCAAGGCTTGAATCATATCTTCTTGCCTTTGCATAGAAGTTCACCGCTTTTATCTGTGCCGACAGTGTTGCCGCACAGGTGTTCTTGAACTTATCGAATGTGCCGTACATAGACTCGAAAGCCGACTTTCTCAGTACTCTGTCCTCGCTCTGCACCAGTGGGATATAGCTTCCGTGTGTGACCTGATGAGCCTTGCCGTCCTTATCCACAGCGTCAGGGAAACGCAGGTCTGCGTCAGAAAACATAGAGTAGATATTCTCAGGGGACTGACCCATTTCACCGGTCAGGGCAAGTATCTTCTCCTCAGCCTCAGAGAGGATATGAGCCTTTTTACGACGCAGCTTATCCAGCGCACGCTTATAAAGCTTCAACTCAGGCTTATCCTCATAGAATTTCTGAAGCTTATCCTCCTCGATAGAAATGATCTCAGGTGTTTCAAAGCTTCCTGCTGAGTTTACTGCAACATAAGCGTTCATAAGCTGACCGATAAAGCCCTGATACTTTGCATTTGCAGTATCCTCGTCAGAACGTCTTTGAGCATAGTTGCCAAGGCTGTCGCAAAGAACAGATATCTCGTCTGAAAGCTGCATAAAATCATAAAGCGTGTCAGCACTCTCGCTAAGCCTGCCCTTGAACGACGCTATTCTCTCAGGCATAGCCTTCAGCTTCTGCAAGTCCTCCGCCCACTTTTCGTCAGTGGCATAAATATCCTCCAGTGCCCACTTGAACTGTTCAGGCACTTCACTTCTCTTAGGTATTCTTTCCTCGCTCATTTTCATGACCTCGTTTCTATAATAATAGGTATAGGCTTGTCTTGTGTAGTATTGCCTATAATTAATTTGCGTAACGCTGGTTACATTATACTCCATTGACGTACTTTTGTCAAATTAGGGCAGGTGAACTGTAAAATAATACACGATACATATAAAAATACACCCAGCGGCATAAAGCTAGGTGCCAATCTCCTTTGCGAGCTTTATTGCCTGCTTTTTAAACTATTCATCATATTGTTTTCCTGTTCCCATTTATGACACATTCCCTTGTTTTTATTATACTTTGATTGTTTTTTATGTGTCAAGTTTTATTATACAGGATTGCAACTATGATGTAGGAGATTAAGGACTGATATAATCACAGCATAAGAAAAAGGGCAATGTCCTCCGTGAGTGGAAGGCATTGCCCTTTTTTCCTTTAGAAAAAATCAGTTCAATTGTTTTTGCAGCCATTGAAGGCGATACAGACCATCAAATAAAGTGTCTGCTTTGTACTGCTCCCTAAAACTATAATTTCATCATACGATACCCAATACCGATATGTGTTTGTATCAGCGCCTGACTGCTGTCACTCAGCTTTTTTCGCAGGGTAGCCATAAATACACGCAGGGAGGCTTCGCTGTTATCCGCAGGAGTTCCCCATACACTTTGGATAATGTACTTATGCGTCAGCACCTTGCCGACATTCTTGGCAAGCAGGCAAAGCAGCTTGTATTCTATCGGTGTCAGGTGAATTTCTTCATCATCAAGGTGAACACAGCCCGAAACATAGTCTATCCGTAGTCTGCCATTGACAAACTCCGTGACCGAGATGTTTTCGGACTTCATAAGCCGCCTTTGTATCCACCCTGAGCCTTGCGAGAAGTTCATCAACAGAGAAAGGCTTTGTCAGGTAATCATCTGCACCTTTGTCAAGGGCTGTTATCTTGTCCCTTTCCTCGCTCCTTGCACTGACTATGATGATAGGAACATCGCTCCAAGTGCGTATATGCTCTATCACCTCAACGCCGTCAATATCAGGCAGTCCAAGGTCAAGTATGATAATATCAGGCTTATGCGAAGCGCTGAGCATGATCGCTTCATTGCCCCTGACAGCAGTAATAAAGCGATAGTCGTTCATTTTAAGAGTAGTTGTAATAAGATTTCTGATAGGCTTGTCGTCCTCCACCACCAGAACAAGATATTCATTCATTTAGATCGACCTCTCCTATTGGCAGAGTAAAGCTGACAACTGTACCGTTTGGTATGTTGTCGCTGACAGATATAGTACCGCCGTGTGAAGTAATAATTGACCTGCACAGTGCAAGCCCCAGCCCCAGACTTCTTCTGCTGTCTGAGGAACGGCTGCCGCCTGTATAGAACATATCAAATACCTTTTCTTTTTCTTCATCGGAGATACCAGTGCCGTGATCGGACACGGATATCACAACAGTATGCGCATTTTCTCGGCGCACACTGACGGTAACATCAGAATCCTCATCACTGTACTTGACAGCATTATCCATAAGATTGACTATGACCTGTACGATAAGGTTCGCATCTGCCATAACGGGGATTATCTCGTCATACATATCAACGATGATATTTCGCTTTGGGTGAGTGCGTTTGGTGTGTCTGACAGCCTCCTGAACAATGTCATCAAGTATCTCTACCGAGATATTGAGCTGCATTCTGCCGTCCTCAATTCGTGTAGCGTATAAAAGATTTTCCACCATTTCGATAAGCCACATTGATTCGGAATAAATATCCGTGTATATCTGCTGACGTGCTGATTCATCAAGCGTATCGCCGCCGGAAATGAGCGTACTGGCATTGCCTGATATGGAGGTCAGCGGTGTTCTGAGATCATGGGATATGGAACGGAGCATATCAGCTCTAAGCTGTTCATTCTGCGCCAGAAGTGCCGCTTCCTCCTTTTCACGGGCATTCTGCTCGGCGATCAGGATATTGCGTTTCAGCTTATTGGCAAGCGTTCCTGCAATGAACGCTGTAATAAACATCGTCACAAATGTGACAAGATAGCCTGCATCGTGAACTGAAAGAGAAAACTCAGGATAGGTGAAGAAGCAGTTGAAAAGCATTACTCCTACTAATGATGATATCAGGCAGAAATACATCTTTGATGTAAAAATGGATATCACAAGCACAGCAATAATATACAGCATGATAATGTCCGCATCGGCAAGTTGAAAGGCTTTGAATGCGTATCCGGCAAGTGTTGCGGCTGTCAGCACCACAATACATATAGCGGAGTCTTTGAACACAGAAAATGCTTTAGAGCTTTTTATAGAATTAGCAGTCATAAGGATCACCCTTGTTATTATAACATATCACTTTTGTGTTCGTCAACATCATCTTCTGACAGGTCGTGTCCACGTCTGCTCTTTTGTATCTCCTCGATGAATTCATCTACTTTTTTCATAATATAAAAGCCGTAGAGAAACATTGCTCCTACAGACAGTGCAAGCAGAACATCTCTCACACGATCATCTCCTAGATTCTGAAACATTTCTGGATATCCCGAACCTCACCTATGACAAATGCGATGTCATCAGTTTCAATCACAGTGTCCGGTGCAGGGATAAATACCTCTTCTCCACGTTTGATCGTCAGAATATTGATCTTGAATTTCTTTCGTATATCGATCTGTGAAAGCGACTTTCCGAACCAGTCCTTCGGTACTTTCAGTTCGTAGATCGAGTAATTGTTATCCAGATGAATAAAGTCGAGTATGCTGTCTGATGCATATTTTGTAGCGATGCGAAGTGCCATCTGCTTCTCAGGATAGACAACCTCATCGGCTCCGTTTTTAAGCAGGAATTTCATTTGTACATCATTTGTCGCACGGGATATGACTTTCTTTGCCCCCAGCTCCTTGAGCAAAGACGTTGTTTCCAAAGAGGACTGAAACCGGCTGCCGAGGGCAACGATACAAACATCATAGTTTCCTACACCAAGCGAACGGAGAAATTCCTCATTGGTGCTGTCACCGATCCTTGCGTTGGTCACATAAGGCAGGATATCGTTGATATGCTTCTCATTTTCATCTACTGCCATGACCTCACACCGAAGCTCCTCCATGCGTCTGGCAATATGACTGCCGAATTGACCTACTCCGATAATTAAAACTGTTTTCATATATAAAACTCCTTATCCTACGGATATTTTTTCAAGCGGTAAGCGTGAATTCTGACTGTCCGCCGACGGCAGAGCTGCATAAATGAGTGTCAGTCCGCCAACTCTCCCGAAAAACATAAGTATCATCAGTATCACACGGGATACAGCAGACAGACCACTTGTAATGCCAAGTGACAGCCCTACTGTACCGATAGCTGAGCTTGTTTCAAACAGACAGGTCAGCAGCGGTAGATCTTCCACTCTGCTGATAATGACACCGCTTGTAAAGAACAATACAAGATACATAAACAAAACAGCGCCTGCACTGCGGACAGTTTCGTCTGATATTCTTCTTTTGAAGCACTGCACATCATTTCTGCGGCTAAACACTGTGATCGCAGAAAGGAACAGAACAGCAAAAGTCGCTGTTTTCATACCGCCTGCGGTGGAACCGGGAGAACCGCCTATTAGCATAAGAATGACCATAATGGCTGTACCTGATTCATCCATAGCAGCGAGATCAGTTGTGTTAAAGCCTGCGGTTCGTGTTGTGACAGACTGAAACAGTGAATGGATCGTCCGGTCATGGATAGTCCCATGGTCATATTCAAAAAAGAAGAAATACAGCGCAGGCAGAACGATCAAGACAGCAGATGTCATCAGTACGACCTTGCTTTGCAGAGAGTAGCGCCTGATCCTGTGCTTGTGTGTTCCGATATCGCCCCAGACGAGAAAGCCGATGCCTCCCGTAATAATTAGCAGCATAATGATGATATTGAGATAGATGTTGCTGTGGTAAAAGGTCAGCGATGAGAACGGTTCTTTTATGCCGAACAGATCAAAGCCTGCATTGCAAAAAGCCGATATGCTGTGAAACAAGGAATACCACAGTCCCTTAGCGATACCAAGATCATTGCAGAAAACGGGTGCAAGCAAAGCCGCACCGATCATCTCTATGATAAGTGATGTTTTAAGGATAAAGCCTGTCAGCTTCACAATACCGCCTACCTGCGGTGCGGAGATGGATTCCTGCATCGTACTGCGCTGCCACAGACCGATTTTCCGCCCTGATGCTCTAATGATCGTAAGCCCGACGGTGATAACGCCCATACCTCCGATCTGAATTAGCATCAGAATGACCGCCTGCCCGAACAGAGACCAGTATGTAGCAGTATCCTTTACAACAAGTCCAGTCACACAGGTAGCTGAAACGGCTGTGAACATTGCATCAGGGAATGAAGTCACACACCGCTGCCTTGATGAGATAGGCAGCATCAGAAGCAACGAACCTACCAGAATTAGGCAAAAGAAACTGATAATGATGACCCGAAATGAAGTCATATGAGTTCTGTTTTTTACTCTATTTTTATGTAACATCGTACACCTCTCGTTCAAATTATAGCTTTATTATATCACATGAGCGGTTAAAGTGCTGTTAAGATTACGGTTACTGTGTTAAGATTCCGTTAAGGCACAATATTGATGTGTGCCGCTTGCCCGTAAGTCTATTGGAGCACCTGCAAACCGTTCCGCACAAGTCCATATCATCATTATGGCACGCGCCACAATGACAACATACCCTTTTTGAAGCTGAATAACTCACAAAGAACTGAGATTTGCTCACACAAGTACTTCTCAGGTCTTTTCTTTTCAGGCGGTTAGTTTTCCGCTCCGCAGGCTCGGACGACTCTGAGGGGCGTTTCAGTTCGTCTGAAGTGGCTTTCAAGCCGAGGTCATCGCCAATGCTCTTGGTGATAAAGCAGAGACAGAAGAGAATGAGGACTCTAATAAAAAAACAGGCTCTTGATACAAGAACCTGTTCTCCTGGTGCCGGTGACCGGGGTCGAACCGGTACGGTATCGCTACCATCGGATTTTGAGTCCGACACGTCTGCCAATTCCATCACACCGGCACATAACACTATGATTATAGCATACTTTTTTCATTTTGTCAAGCAAACTGCAAGTAAATTCTGCATTTACTCCTTTGTATATTTTCAACATAAAACATATTTGACGACTCTTGACTTTTGGAGAATTTTATGATATAATTAAAAAACAAGGCAGTAAAGAATTTATTTTCTCCGTCATCGGCAATTACGGAACTGCTGCCGCAAAATAATCGGGAGGGATCTATCGTGAATATAAATGAAATGACAGTGCTTATATGCGACGATTCTATGTTCGCTCGCAAAAAGCTCAGTATGTCTATTTCTGGATTTGGAGTAAAAGCCGTTTATGAAGCAGCCGACGGTGAAGAGGCTGTTAGCAAATATAAGGAGTTCAAGCCTGACGTGGTTTTCATGGATATCATCATGCCAAAGGTAACAGGTCTTGAAGCCCTCAAACAGATAATAGCAGAAGACCCTGACGCTAAGGTGATAATGGCTTCTTCTGTTGGTACTCAGAGCCATTTGAAAGACGCTCTTAAGTCGGGAGCTGTGGACTTTTTGCAGAAACCTATAGCTGATAACGACGCTCTTAAAGTTCTTGAGAACGTTGCAAAGGGGGTACTGTAAATGTTTGCGCAGTTTTTTGGAGGCTATCTCTTTAACCATAAGCTTTGTACCGCTGAGGATCTTACTCAGGCTTTCGAGGCTAAAAAGCATACAAGACTTCGCCTTGGCGTTCTCGCTATAAATGCTGGTCTTATGACAGCCGAGCAGGTGGAGCACGTTAATATTACTCAGCAGAGTGTCGATAAACGTTTTGGCGACCTTGCCGTGGAGCTTGGCTATGTTACCGCTGACGACGTTGAAAAGCTTCTTGCTCAGCAGCCTACAGATTACCTGCTCCTGGGTCAGACCCTTGTTAATAACGGTGCTCTTACCAATGCTGAGTTTGAAAAGGCGCTTAAAGATTATAAGACTGAAAATCAGATAACCGACGATATTTCAGACAATCAAACAGAAACACTGCATAACCTTATCAATGAGTTCTATCATTTTGACAATGATGAAAACGCTCGTATCTGTACTGATTATGTTACTTTGCTTTTCAAAAATCTTATCAGATTTATCGGTGACGATTTCACTCCTATGGAAGCGTCAGTTATAAAGAATTTTGCAGCAGAACATATCGTTATCCAAAAAATAAATGGAAAATATAACGCTGAGGCTTGCATTGCCACAGATTCAAAGACATATATGGCTTTCGCTGAGAGGTTTGCAAAAGAGAGCTTCACGGAGGTCGATGACTTTGTAAACGCTACAGCAGGCGAATTTCTGAACGTAAACGACGGTCTGTTCGTTGTAAATGAGTCAAACGAGCATGGCGTTGAGCTTACACTCACACCGCAGGAATTTTTGGAAAATGGTGAGCTTGCCCTGTCAGGCACTGCATTCTGTATCCCTGTGAACTATCCGTTCGGCAAGCTGAATTTCATCATTGCCACCTGATATAATTTTACAAGCACATAATATCCGCCGCTGTCCAGCTTTGTTCAGCGGCGTTGATGTTCTTTGCCTTTTTTATAACTTTTTTTCAAAAACACTTGAAATTTCATTGGAAGTATGTTATAATAGTAAGGTAACAAAAGTTAGATTGATATGATTCAGTTATTGTTCCTCATCAATCCGAGATATAGGTGTGCGGGTCCTGTGCAATGAAACGCTGTGAACCATGTCAGGCGGGGAACCGAGCAGCATTAAGCGGTTTGTTTCGTGTGTCACAGTTCCGCCCGCACGCCCATATGTCGGATTGATTTTTTTATTTTCTTGATTGGAGTGAGAGTTTTGTATCAGGCATTGTACAGAAAATGGCGTCCAATGTCATTTGACGATGTTGTTTCACAACCGCATATTACAACTACTCTCAAAAATCAGATAAAAAGTGGCAAGACCGCTCATGCCTATCTTTTCACAGGCTCAAGAGGTACGGGAAAGACCACCTGTGCAAGAATTTTTGCAAAGGCTATCAATTGCCTTGACCCACATGACGGTGAGCCATGCCTTGAATGTGAGATATGCAAAGACGCTGACAACGGCACTCTTTCCGATATTATCGAGATTGACGCTGCTTCAAATTCTAAAGTAGACGATATCAGAGAGCTGCGTGAAGGCGTTGTCTATACTCCTGAAAGATGTAAATATAAGGTATATATCATAGACGAGGTGCATATGCTTTCTGCGGGCGCATTCAACGCCCTGCTGAAAACTATGGAAGAACCTCCTCCGCACGTCAAGTTCATTCTTGCCACTACGGAGATACATAAAGTTCCTGCAACTATCGTGTCGAGATGCCAGCATTTCGACTTTCACAGGATAAGAAACGAGGACATCGTTTCAAGGCTTATGTATATTGCTTCTCAGGAGGGCTTTACCCTCCACGAAGATGCCGCAGGCATGATAGCAAGGCTTTCTGACGGTGGTATGCGTGACGCACTTTCTCTTTTAGACCAGTGCGTTGCCTATGAAAATGACATCACCCTTGACGTTGTGTCCTCAGCTTCCGGCATTGCAGGACGTGATTATCTTTTTGATATTCTCGAAAAGATAGCCGAAAAGGACGCCGCAGGCGCACTTAGGGTCGTTGACAAGCTGTATGATATGTCAAAAGATCTGAAAGTCTTGGCAGGTGAACTGCTCGCTCAGATGAGAAATGTCATGATAATCAAAACTATCGACAACAACAAGGATCTTATAACTTGTCTGCCTGACGAGTATGAAAGACTTAAAGCCCTTGCAGAACGCATGAAGCTGGACGAGATACTCGGGGATATAAATACTTTGCAGGAGTGCAGCGAGCGTTTTGCAAAAAGCACATCAAAGCGTATCGAGCTTGAAATGTGTATCATAAAGCTGTGCGGAGCTGCTCAAAAAGCAGGTGCCACTGCGCAGGCTGTATCAGGCAATGCTGAGATCACAGTGCTTCTTAATAGAATAACTCAGCTTGAGAATGCACTAAAAAATGGTGCCGTTTTGCAGACTCAACCGCAGATCGCCACTCCAGTTCAGCAGGAACAAGCTCCACCGCCAAAGCCTTTTGACCCGGATTTCAAGAAAATGAAAGCAAGCGACTTCAAGCTTGTGCAGACTTGGGACAACATTGTGGAGCAGGTCAAGCAGACAAATCCTGCCATAGGCTGTTTCTTAGTCAACTCAAAGGCTTATATGTGTCAGAATGTGTTGCTTATGATAGTACACAATGACTTTTATCTCAAAAAGTTCAAAGCAAGCGGCGATGCTACGGTGCTTAATGAGATACTGAAAAATAATTTCGGACAAAACTTCACTATCAAAGTCAAATCAGCCAAAAATGTCGCACCTGAGGATACGGAAAATCCTATAAATCAGTTGCTTGACAAAGCGAAAAAACTTGATATTGAAGTTGATATAAAAAAATAATTTTGAATATAAGGAGTTTTTAAAATGAAAGCAAGACTTCCACAGGGAATGGGCAAAGGTCCTTCCAATAACATGAATCAGATGCTCAAGCAGGCTCAGAAAATGCAGGACGAGATCACAGCTCTTCAGGCAGACCTTGAGCAGAGAGAGTTCACAGGTACAGCAGGCGGCGGAGTTGTTGAGGTTACTATCAACGGCAAGAGAAACGTCCTTAAGCTTGATATCAAGCCTGAGGTAGTTGATCCGGAGGACGTTGAAACACTTCAGGACCTCGTTATGGCAGCTTTCAATCAGGCTGTTGCTAACCTCGATGAAGTAAGCGACACTGAAATGCAGAAACTCACAGGCGGAGTATCATTCCCAGGTCTGTTTTAATGGCTGAGTCAAACGCACTGCCTTTGGTACTTCTGGCAGAGCAATTTGCAAAGCTCCCTGGTATAGGCATGAAGTCCGCACAGCGCCTTGCCTACTATGTTATGTCCATGACAGACGAGGACGCATCGGCTTTTGCAGCGGCTATCACTAATGCCCACAAAAGCGTTCATCTTTGCAGCGTTTGCCAGAACTTTACTGACAAGCCAAAGTGTCCTATCTGTGCCGACCCAAGACGTGACCACTCAACGGTCTGCGTAGTAGAAGACCCAAAGGATATAGCAGCTTTCGAGCGTACTAAGGAGTACAAAGGCGTTTACCATGTTTTGCATGGGCTTCTCTCCCCTATGGACGACATTTCCCCTGACAAGCTTAAAATAAAAGAACTGCTTGCGAGGATAGAGCCTGAGAATGTTAAAGAAGTCATTATGGCTACTAATCCTACAGTTAATGGCGAAGCTACTGCAATTTACATTTCAAGGCTGCTGAAACCCCTTGGTGTAAAGGTCACACGTTTGGCGTTCGGTCTACCCGTTGGCGGAGTGCTTGAATATGCTGATGAAGTGACGCTTTATAAGGCTTTGGAAAATCGAAACGAAATATAAGAAAAAACCTCCCCGAACTATTCGGAGAGGTTTTTTTTACGTCTAAGATTTTTGAAAAATTCCGTCAGTGTATCTGCACACTGCTCTTGCAGTATACCGCCTGTGCAAAGAGGTCTGTGATTATAAGGCAGCTCAAAAAGATTTACCACCGATCCGCAAGAACCAGCCTTTTTGTCATACGCACCGAAAACCACACGCTCGATACGGGAATTTATTATCGCACCCGTACACATAGGACAAGGCTCGAGAGTAACAAAAAGCTCACAACCCATAAGCCGCCAACCCCCAAGATTTCGACTCGCTTCCTCAATAGCCACAAGTTCGGCATGAGTCAAAGGGGAACGCCCATACTCACGACAATTGAATCCCCTGCCTATTATTTCTCCGCTGGAACGCTTCACAACTATCGCACCAACAGGTACTTCCCCCTGGTCTGCGGCAATTTCCGCAAGCTCCAACGCTTTTTTCATGTAAAGCTCATCTCTCGTCATATTATCCTCGCACACACAAACATGGTCACAAGAATTGCGGCTATCCACACTGCGATCGAGTTAGTTGCAATGAAAGACTTAACTCGCTTTGACATCGTCATAAAAGAATTATCATTTTCAATGTTGAATGTCCAGTCACCAAAGCTTGTAAGCTTCGAGTACATTACAAGTGATACACCAACGATCACTGTACAGATTATAACTTCAGCTATTTTGGCATAAGGAAGATCATAGAGAACAATGTAACTTAATACAAAATTCGTGATGTGGGCGCAAATACTCATTGAAATTGCAGTAAAAACCGAGCCTGTTCGTATAGTAAATAGTCCAAGAACCGCAGTACAGCATACAACAAAAGGCAGATATGTAATATCATAGTAGCATAAACCGTTCACAACAGCAGTGATCATAATAGCGAAGGTGTCGCCAAATTGACGAAAAGTCTGCAAAAAAACTCCTCGAAATACTATCTCTTGCATTATAGGAACAATGATCGCAAAGAAAGCAAAAGAAACAAGAGCAACAACAGGATCTTCAGAGAATACAAAAATAGAATATATCCCGTCTAAATGCACAGCTGAAAACAGCAGACTAAGTATATATTGTCCAACTCTGCCCACAACAATTATGACCATCATAATTACCACAGCAGTTCCACGCATTTTTTCGTAGCCCTTTGAATTTGCAAAAACGACTTTATTAGGGATCTTAGTAACGATCTTAAAAATAAGACCAGGCACAACAAACTTTGCGGCAAACAACAGACCTAAAATAAAAGTCATTCCAACACCATATCTGCCATATCCGCCATCTGTTTGAGAAAAATACACAAATGTACCGGTTGTATCCGGCGCGTATTTATTCACTATAAAATAGTTAAGAAAATCAATAGCAAGCATTACCACAAGACAAATGCCCAACAAACTACAGCATTTTAGCATAGAGATCCTCTCTGCTACCTCTGCCTTATGAGGCACAAATCCCTCGCCATCAATGTATGAGTGTTCTCTTGTATCATGTATAAACTGGAATCCAAAAGAATTCTGAGGATTTGAACGCCACTTTGCAAACGACTTCTTATAATCATCACTCTGATTTTGATAAGTTGTATCCTGGGCAACGTCAATCATATAATCTTTAGTATTTGTATCGTTCAAATTCTCACCTCCGATATACTAATTATAGCATATCACCGTACTTTTTTAAAGTATACAAATATCATTTAACTTATTATTCATAATATTTTAAGACAAAAAAGATCGGATACATATTGTACCCGATCTTTATATAGCGAACTAAAAATTAGTCTCTAACAGCTGTAACGACGCCAGAACCTACTGTTCTACCACCCTCACGGATAGCGAAACGAAGTCCCTCTTCGATAGCGATTGGAGTGATAAGCTCAACATCCATCTCTACGTTATCGCCAGGCATGCACATTTCCTTGTCAGCAGGAAGTGTGATAACGCCAGTAACGTCAGTTGTTCTGAAATAGAACTGTGGTCTGTAGTTGTTGAAGAATGGAGTATGACGGCCGCCCTCTTCCTTCTTCAGAACGTAAACCTGACCTGAGAACTTTGTGTATGGGTGAATGGAACCTGGCTTACAAAGAACCTGGCCTCTCTGAATGTCAGATCTCTGGATACCACGGAGAAGCGCACCGATGTTGTCGCCTGCCTCAGCGTAGTCAAGGATCTTTCTGAACATCTCGATACCTGTTACAACAGTCTTTGGTCTCTCAGTTGAAAGTCCGAGGATCTCAACTTCGTCACCAGTCTTGAGCTGACCTCTTTCAACTCTACCAGTAGCAACTGTACCACGGCCTGTGATTGTGAATACGTCCTCAACAGGCATCAGGAATGGAAGATCAGACTTTCTGTCTGGTGTTGGAATGAATGAGTCAACAGCGTCCATAAGGTCAAGGATTGGCTTGTAAGCTGGATCTGAAAGATCATCTGGAGCCTCAAGAGCTGCAAGAGCTGAACCCTTGATGATTGGAGTCTCATCGCCAGGAAAATCGTACTTGTCGAGGAGCTCTCTGATATCCATCTCAACGAGATCGAGAAGCTCTTCATCGTCAACCTGGTCAGCCTTGTTCATGAAAACAACGATAGCTGGAACGCCTACCTGTCTAGCAAGGAGAAGGTGCTCTCTTGTCTGAGCCATAGGACCATCAGAAGCAGCAACTACGAGGATAGCGCCGTCCATCTGAGCAGCACCAGTGATCATGTTCTTTACATAGTCAGCGTGGCCTGGGCAGTCAACGTGAGCATAGTGACGGTTCTTTGTCTCATACTCAACGTGAGCTGTGTTGATTGTAATTCCTCTCTCTCTCTCCTCTGGAGCTGAGTCGATGTTGTTGTAATCCTTCTTCTCAGCAAGACCTTCAAGAGCAAGAGTCTTTGTGATAGCAGCAGTAAGAGTTGTCTTACCGTGGTCAACGTGACCGATTGTACCAATGTTAACGTGTGGTTTGGTTCTTTCGAAATGTGCCTTTGCCATAGGAATTTTCCTCCTTAAAATTTAATAGTTTCCGATTTAACATACCGTAGTATAATTATATCAAATAAAAAGCAAATTTGCAATAGAAAAAGCAGAAAATTTTCCGCAAATTTATTAGTCCTTGTTTCTTGAAGCCATGATCTTCTCAGAGATAGACTTTGGTACCTGAATGTAGCTGTCAGGCTCCATTGTGTACTGTCCACGACCCTGTGTCTTAGAACGCAGGTCATTTGAGTAACCAAACATTTCAGACAGTGGAACGAGAGCGTCTACCTGAACAGCACCGGTTCTCTGCTCCTGACCGAGGATCTGTCCACGACGGGAGTTGAGGTCGCCTATAACTGTTCCGAGATAATCATCAGGAGCGATAACGCAAACCTTCATGATAGGCTCAAGAATGATTGGTGAAGCCTTTCTCATAGCCTCCTTGAACGCCATAGAACCGGCGATCTTAAATGCCATTTCAGAAGAGTCGACTTCGTGATAAGATCCATCGTACAGCTCAACCTTAACGTCAACTACCTGGAAGCCTGCGAGAACACCATTCTCCATAGCGCCCTTGATACCTGCGTCAACTGCAGGAATGTATTCCTTAGGAATAGCACCGCCGACAACCTTGTTGATGAACTCATAGCCCTTACCGGACTCGTTTGGCTCAACGTTGATCTTAACGTGACCGTATTGACCCTTACCACCTGACTGCTTAGCGTACTTGTAATCAACGCTTGCAGGAGCAGTGATTGTTTCCTTATATGAAACCTGAGGAGCACCGACATTTGCCTCTACCTTGAACTCACGGAGAAGTCTGTCTACGATGATCTCAAGGTGCAGCTCGCCCATTCCGGCGATAATTGTCTGACCTGTTTCCTCAGAAGTATAAGTTCTGAATGTTGGGTCCTCTTCAGCAAGCTTTGCAAGAGCGATACCCATCTTTTCCTGACCTGCCTTAGTCTTAGGCTCGATAGCGAGCTGGATAACAGGCTCAGGGAATTCCATTGACTCAAGAAGTACAGGGTGCTCTTCATCACAAAGAGTGTCACCTGTTGTTGTATTCTTCAGACCGATAGCGGCACCGATATCACCAGCGTAGATAGTATCAATATCCTTTCTAGCGTTAGAGTGCATCTGAACGATTCTTCCGATTCTCTCGTCCTTGTCCTTAGTGGAGTTATAAACTGTAGAACCGGCTGTCAGAACACCTGAATAAACTCTGAAGTAGCAGAGCTTACCAACGAATGGGTCTGTAGCGATCTTGAATGCGAGAGCAGCGAATGGCTGATCGTCGCCTGAAATTCTCTCAACTTCCTCACCTGTATTTACGTCAGTACCCTTGATGTGTGGTACGTCGATAGGTGAAGGCATATAATCTACAATAGCGTCAAGAAGCTTCTGAACGCCCTTGTTTCTGTATGAAGTTCCGCAGGTAACAGGTACCATTGTGTTAGCGATAGTACTCTTTCTTATTACCTTCTTCATCTCGTCGATAGTGATCTCCTCGTCTGCGAAATACTTCTCAGCGAGATCGTCATCAACTTCTGCAAGATGCTCGATAAGGTCAGCGTGATACTGTTCAGCCTTTTCCTTAAGGTCCTCAGGGATCTCTTCCTGACGGATATCCTTTCCAAGGTCATCATAGTATACATAAGCCTTCATTTCGAGCAGATCGACGATACCCTTGAAGTCGTCCTCAGCACCGATAGGGAGCTGGATAGGAACGGCATTACAATGAAGTCTTTCATGGAGCATATTCAAAACGTTGTAGAAGTTTGCACCCATGATATCCATCTTATTGACATATACCATTCTTGGTACCTGATAGTTATCAGCCTGTCTCCAAACTGTTTCAGTCTGAGGCTCAACACCACCCTTAGCACAAAGAACTGTTACAGAACCGTCGAGTACACGAAGTGAACGCTCAACCTCAACTGTAAAGTCAACGTGGCCCGGAGTATCTATAATGTTGAGTCTGTGACCCTTCCAGTAGCAAGTAGTAGCAGCAGAAGTAATTGTGATACCTCTCTCCTTCTCCTGTGCCATCCAGTCCATTGTAGATGCACCGTCGTGTGTTTCACCGATCTTATAGTTTACACCGGTATAAAACAGGATACGCTCTGTAGTAGTAGTCTTGCCGGCGTCGATGTGTGCCATGATACCGATATTACGGTAATCCTGCAATTTACATTCTCTTGCCATATATATCCTCCTTTATACCTCTTACCATCTGTAATGAGCGAAAGCCTTGTTAGCTTCAGCCATCTTATGAGTTTCGTCACGCTTCTTGCATGAGCCGCCAACACCGTTAAGAGCGTCGAGGATCTCTGCTGCGAGTCTCTCTCTCATTGTGTCCTCGTTTCTCTCACGAGAATACTTTGTTATCCATCTCAGACCAAGTGTCTGTCTTCTGTCAGGACGAACCTCCATTGGTACCTGGTAAGTCGCACCGCCTACACGGCGAGCCTTGACCTCCAGCTCAGGCATGATGTTATCCATAGCCTCCTGGAATACTTCAAGAGCAGGTCTGCCTGTCTTTTCTTCGACAATTTCAAATGCTCCGTAAACGATCTTCTGGGCAACACCCTTCTTACCGTCGAGCATGATGTTGTTTACAAGACGTGTAACAAGCTTAGAATTGTATACTGGATCCTGAAGCACGTCTCTCTTTGTAACTCTACCTCTTCTTGGCACTTTAATTCCCTCCTTCACAAATAATGAATTCACAGGTACTCGCTCTGTAACCACGGCACACAGCCGTTTTACAGCCCCGTCAGTTCCTTGTAGAGTCAACTAATATATATTAATCACTCCACATAAACTGTGGTCTTCGCAATATGCGACAATGAGTTATTACCTTGTTACTAAAATGAGCTTTTCAGTTTTTGATTACTTGGCTGCTCCTGCCTTTGGTCTCTTAGCACCGTACTTGGATCTCGCCTGCATTCTCTTAGCAACGCCCTGAGCGTCGAGAGTGCCTCTGATGATGTGATATCTTACACCAGGGAGGTCCTTAACACGTCCGCCTCTGATAAGAACAACGGAGTGCTCCTGAAGATTGTGTCCGATACCAGGGATATAAGCTGTAACTTCGTTTCCGTTTGTGAGCTTAACTCTGGCAACCTTTCTCATAGCTGAGTTTGGCTTTTTAGGTGTAGCAGTTCTTACTACTGTGCAAACGCCACGCTTCTGTGGGCAGCTCTGATCGATAACTACCTTCTTCTTTGAGTTGAAACCCTTCTGAAGAGCAGGAGCTGTAGACTTGTCTGCAAGGACATTTCTTCCTTTTCTTACTAACTGGTTAAAGGTTGGCATATTTTCTCTCCTTTCATAGATTTGATACTATACGCTGATATACAATACATCAGCATACCTTGATATTATACACTATTCTCCGTCTCTTGTCAAGCACTTTTTCTTGACTTTTTTAACTTTTTGAAAATTTCAGTTAAATTTTCTGTCAAAAGCTATAAAAAGCACAGGGCAGCGGCTTTTCACGCCCTGCCCTGCAAATATATTCCCTCATTCCGTCTTGCTGTCTGTATCTAAAATTTCTCCTTTATCCGCCACTTCGACCTCTGTCTCGCTGAATCTATGATAAGTTATAACACAATCGCTGTCGTCAGTCTTGTCCGAATAGGTTATATCGTTTTGTACTTCATTGATATAAAGTTTCAGATCATCACTAAAATAGGTGTTTGCACCCGTTGCGAATTTAATTGCAACGAGCCATTCATTTTCATCAAAGAAGTAATTTCTGTTTTTCTTTACCGTCGCACTTTGGAAACCGTACAATTCATTATTAGTATCTTCCTGCTCCACAATATCCTTATAATTGGAAGTTATACTGAAATATCTTCCGTCCACCTTGAGAATTATGCCTTCCTTTGACCTTCCTGCTGTGGAAACGTTTATGCCTTTACCCTTTTCAATTGGTGTTATTATCAGCGGATAGATAATATCCCTTTCGTAATTGTCAGCATCATAATTGATATGCTTAACAGAATTTACCAACGTATCAATTTTAAATCCCCAGTCCTTTTCAACAGGATTTAGCACAATGCTGAAGTCGTCAGCTTGCAGTATCATATCTTCGTACATATGCTGTACACTATCAAGAATGAGCTTATCAAGCTTTTCCTTGCCTGTGTCCTTTGAACTGTCGATATCATAAGCATAGGCTATTGATGATCTCAGTGAATAATAGAAGTCTGTTCCAAAGCTGTCGCCACCGACCGTTTCGTCAAGACCTGTTGCGATCTCATCCGAGTTCCAATTACTCAGATCATCGCAGTTTATGCCGACTGCGATTTTTTCGCCCACTTTCAGTTCGTCCATATAAGCAAACTTCCCTGTGGTAACATCTTTCGCTCTGAAATCAAGTTTAAACGCAGCGTAAGAGTGGTATTTCAGGTATTCATATTCATTCACAGTAACATAGTCGATCAATTCGCCCTTTTCAGAGGTGTATTTCTCAACATATATCTTATCGACAAAAAGATATCCCGTTCCGTCCGAGCCGCAGCCTGCATACATTCCGACCGCCGTTATCTCTTTGTCTTTAACGACCTGCTTAAGCGCATTTTGTGCCTGTTCTAAATCAGCCGTAAGCTCAGTGCTGTCAAGGCTTTCCGAACTGTCTATACTTGGCTGCTGCATACCGACATTGATCTTATGCTCATCACCGCTGCGATAAAGCGTCAGCGCACCGCCCACCACCAGAAGCAAAGCCGCAAGCACCGCACCTGCAAGCTGAAAGCCTGTAAGTTTTGTTTTATTTTTCTCTGTAGGCTTGTCATACATAAGCACACTCTCCTTCCAATCCGAAGGAGTTTTTATACAGTAAAAAGCATTTATCTTTTTCATTTGCTGCCCCTTTCTGTGATATCCTCATTGCAAACTATACCTTTAGTCAATGTTATGCTGAAAGTCCAGCCCCTACATAATAGTTTTTACATCTTTTGTAGGGGACGGCGTCCTCGAAGTCCCGATACTTTATGTCTTTATTGACATTCATATAGTTCACAACATTATCATATCCTTCAGTTGTTCTCTTCCACGTTTGAGATGTGTTTTTATCGTGTTTTCCTTGATTTTTGTCAGCTCAGCTATCTCCTGCACTGACAGCTCCTCAAAGTAATAAAGATAAATACTATCCCGATATTTCGGGGGAAGTCTGAAAATAAGGTCAAGTATCTCTATGTCGCTGCCGTCCTTTGAGAAAGACGTTATACTGTTCAGATCGACTGTGTTTTTCCTCAAACGATACCGCAAAACACTCCGGCATTCGTTGAGAGCCACTCTGATGAGCCACGCTTTCGGGTTTGGCAGACTGCCTTTTTTCATCTGCTTGAAAAGCTTGAAGAACACGTTCTGATAGCAGTCCTCAGCGTCGGAAAAATTTCCCGTGTGCACCACGCAAAGCCTTGTTACCATATCCGAATACTCCTCTACAAGTTGGCGGTATTCGCTTTCGGTCATATTCTTCATGCTCTCACTTCCCTTCATATACTAAAACGCCGTGGCAGGCAAAAAGGTTTCATACAAAATAAAAAAATCAGCCCGCATGAATGAACCATGCAGGCTGATATAAAAGTCATTAGTACAACGGTGTTTCTGCGGTGTTATGGTTAGCCGCACTCTCATTCTTGACCACCTGAACGTTGTTGTAAACGTCCATACCGGTGCCGGCAGGAATGAGCTTACCGATAATAACATTTTCCTTAAGACCCATGAGCTTATCGGTCTTGCCTCTGATAGCTGCGTCTGTAAGAGCCTTAGTTGTCTCCTGGAATGAAGCAGCCGACAGGAATGAATCCGAGTAGCTTGAAGCCTTTGTGATACCCTGAAGAACAGGAACAGTTGTGATAAGTCTTGCGTTCTCGTCGCCAGCGTCGATCTGAGCCTGTATCTCCTCGTTGAGTCTTGCGACCTCTCCTCTGTCGATAAGTGAACCAGGGAGCAGATAGCTTGAACCGGAGTCGTCGATCTTGACCTTTCTCATCATCTGACGAACGATAACTTCGATGTGCTTATCGTTGATATCAACACCCTGCAGACGGTAAACCTTCTGAACTTCGGTGATGATGTAGTTCTGAACAGCCTTAGGACCATTAACTGCAAGGATATCAGCAGGATTGATAGAACCCTCTGTGAGTGGCTCACCGGCTGTAACAGCCTGTCCCTCACGAACTCTTATCTTGTAGCCGTATGGAATAGCATAAGACTCCTGCTCAGGATTTTCAGTGTCCTCGCTTGTAACAGTGATCTGCTTGGTCTTCTTGACCTCCTCGATCCTAACTACGCCGTCGATCCTTGTGATGATAGCAGCACCCTTTGGACGTCTGCTCTCAAACAGTTCCTCGACTCTAGGAAGACCCTGTGTGATATCTTCCGCAGAAGCGATACCACCTGTGTGGAAGGTTCTCATTGTAAGCTGTGTACCAGGCTCACCGATAGACTGAGCGGAGATTACGCCGACAGCCTCACCGACCTGAACGATATTTCCGTTTGCAAGGTTGGCACCGTAGCACTTAGCACAAACGCCATGCTTAGCCTGACACTGAAGAACTGATCTGATAGAGATAGAATCCTTGCCCTCAGCTTCGAGTGCAGCAACTATTCTTTCAGCGTCATGAACGTTGATAAGCTTGTTTCTTGAGCATATCATCTCGCCTGTCTTAGGATCCTTAAGATCCTCAACAAGATATCTGCCCACAAGTCTCTCGCTGAGAGGCTCGATCATTTCGTTTCCGTTCTTTATGTCGAATATCTCGATACCAACGTGAGTACCGCAATCCTCCTGACGAATGATAACGTCCTGAGAAACGTCAACAAGACGTCTTGTAAGGTAACCTGAGTCAGCAGTACGCAGAGCTGTATCGGCAAGTCCCTTTCTCGCACCTCTGGAAGAAATGAAGTATTCCAGAATGTTAAGACCCTCACGGTAGTTAGCTCTGATAGGCATCTCGATAGTTGAACCTGATGTGTTGGCGATAAGTCCACGCATACCTGCCAGCTGTCTTATCTGGTTGATAGAACCACGGGCACCTGAGTCAGCCATCATGTTGATTGGGTTATATGGGTCAAGGTTAGCTTTCAGAGCCTCTGTAACTTCGTCTGTAGCGTTGTTCCAGATCTCGATGAACTTCTTTGACTTCTCTTCTCTTGAAATATAACCTCTCTTATACTGCTTGTCTATCTTGTCAACAAGTCCGTCAGCCTTTGCAAGGATATCCTTCTTAGCCTCAGGGATAGAAGCGTCGCATACCGCAACTGTGATAGCAGACTTTGTAGAATACTTATAACCAAGGCTCTTGATGTTGTCGAGAACTTCGGAAGTAGTAGTAGTACCGTGCTTCTGGATACATTTATCAATGATATCAGAAAGCTGCTTCTTCTTTACAAGGAAGCTTATCTCAAGATCGAACTGCTTTTCTGAATTTGTTCTGTCAACAAAGCCAAGGTTCTGAGGAATGATAGAGTTGAAGATAAGTCTTCCGACTGTAGCGTCTATCACCTTTGATACCTGCTTGTCGCCTATCTGTTTGGTTATCCTTACCTTGATAGCAGCATGAAGTGAAACGATGTGCTGATCGTAAGCCATAAGAGCCTCGTTCACATCTCTGAACACCTTGCCCTCGCCAGGCTCGCCGTCCTTCTTCAGTGTCAGGTAGTAAGAACCAAGTATCATATCCTGTGTAGGAACTGCAACAGGGCGTCCGTCTGAAGGCTTCAACAGGTTGTTGGCAGCCAGCATAAGGAATCTTGCCTCAGCCTGAGCCTCTGCTGAGATCGGCAGATGAACAGCCATCTGGTCGCCGTCGAAGTCAGCGTTGAACGCTGTACAAACCAGTGGGTGAAGCTTGATAGCTCTGCCCTCTACAAGGATAGGCTCGAATGCCTGAATACCAAGTCTGTGAAGTGTAGGAGCACGGTTGAGCATTACAGGGTGACCCTGAATAACGTTTTCAAGTGCGTCCCAAACCTCAGGCTCAGCTCTGTCTACCTTTTTCCTTGCAGATTTGATGTTGATAGTAGGATTGGTGTCAACAAGTCTTTTCATAACGAAAGGCTTGAACAGCTCAAGAGCCATTTCCTTTGGCAGACCGCACTGATACATCTTAAGCTCAGGGCCTACGACGATAACAGAACGTCCTGAATAGTCAACACGCTTACCAAGAAGGTTCTGTCTGAAACGTCCCTGCTTACCTTTGAGCATATCTGAAAGTGACTTGTATGCTCTGTTGTTAGGACCTGTAACAGGTCTGCCGTGTCTGCCGTTGTCGATAAGTGCGTCAACAGCTTCCTGAAGCATTCTCTTTTCGTTTCTAACGATGATGTCAGGTGCTTCAAGCTCCAGCATTTTCTTAAGACGGTTATTTCTGTTGATAACACGTCTGTAAAGGTCATTAAGGTCGCTGGTTGCGTACCTTCCGCCGTCCAGCAGTACCATAGGTCTGATATCAGGTGGTATAACAGGTATAGCCTCCAGTATCATCCACTCAGGTCTGTTGCCTGATGTTCTGAAAGCCTCAACGATCTCCAGTCTTTTCAGAAGCTTGATACGCTTCTGACCTGCAGGAAGATCCTTCAGCTCAGTTTTAAGCTCTTCTGAAAGCTTATCGAGGTCGATCTCTTCAAGAAGCTCCTTGATAGCCTCAGCGCCCATGCCGGCTCTGAACTCGTCCTCGTCATACTTTTCCTGCATTTCGCTATAATCCTTTTCAGTAAGGAGCTGACCCTTGATAAGCTCAGTGTTACCTGGATCTATAACGATGTATTTTGTGAAGTAAAGAACTTCTTCAAGTCTTTTCTGTGATATTTCAAGCATCTGTCCTATTCTTGACGGAGTTCCCTTGAAATACCAAATGTGAGAAACAGGTGCAGCAAGCTCGATGTGACCCATTCTCTCTCTACGAACCTTGGCTCTTGTTACCTCAACGCCGCAGCGCTCGCAGACTTTGCCTTTAAAGCGAATTTTCTTATATTTACCGCAGTGACACTCCCAGTCCTTTGAAGGTCCGAATATCTTTTCGCAGAACAATCCGTCCTTTTCCGGCTTCTGAGTACGATAGTTTATTGTTTCAGGTCTGGTAACAACGCCGTAAGACCACTCACGGATCTTCTGAGGCGAAGCAAGACCGATCTTGATTGATGCAAACTCATTGAATTCCAACAGCAGTACCCTCTTCCTGTTTAGTTTGAAGCACGGCAACAGCCGACTTCTATATGAAACGGTCGCAGGGGCGGAGCCTTCCGCCCTTTGACCTCAGCTTATTTAGTTACTGTGCAAAATTATTCACCGTCATTAAGGAACAGATCAGACTCGTCGGAAGCTGCGCTGCCCTCCAGTTCGGAAGTGCCGTTCTCGTCTTCAGCCATGAAGCCCTCGTCGAGATCGCCCTCGTCAACGCCGAAATCGATATGATCTTCGATAGCAGGCTGTGGAACAAGCTCCTCGTCCTCGTCAAACGACTGCTTAAGATCTATTTCCTCGTTATTGATGTTGAGTACCTTGAGATCCAGACCAAGTGACTGAAGCTCCTTAACAAGTACCTTGAACGCCTCAGGAACACCAGGCTTAGGAACATTCTGTCCCTTAACGATAGCCTCGTATGTCTTGACTCTTCCCACAGTATCGTCAGACTTAACCGTAAGGATCTCCTGAAGTGTGTAAGCAGCACCGTAAGCTTCGAGCGCCCAAACTTCCATTTCTCCGAATCTCTGACCACCGAACTGAGCCTTACCGCCGAGTGGCTGCTGTGTTACCAGTGAGTAAGGACCAACTGAACGTGCGTGTATCTTATCGTCTACGAGGTGGTGGAGCTTCAGGTAGTACATATAACCGACTGTAACTCTGTTATCGAACTTCTCGCCTGTTCTTCCGTCATAAACAGTGAACTTGCCGTCCTCGCTCATGCTCAGAGCGTTAGGGTTGATGACCTCGTCCATTGTGTGGAGAGTGAACTCATCGTCCTTATGCTCCAGATAATTCTGCTGAGCCATTTTGAAGCATTCTCTGATGTCTGCCTCGTGAGCACCGTCGAATACAGGGGTCATTATCTTCCAGCCAAGAGCCTTTGCCGCCATACCAAGATGAACCTCAAGCACCTGACCGATGTTCATACGAGAAGGTACGCCCAATGGGTTAAGACAGATATCAAGCGGAGTACCGTCCTCAAGGAATGGCATATCCTCCTGTGGGAGTATTCTTGAAACGACACCCTTGTTACCGTGACGACCCGCCATCTTATCGCCCACAGAGATCTTTCTCTTCTGTGCGATGTAGCATCTGACGAGCATATTTACTCCAGGAGAAAGCTCGTCGCAGTTCTCTCTTGTGAATATCTTAACGTCAATGATAGTACCGGCCTCGCCGTGAGGTACCTTAAGAGAATTATCTCTAACTTCTCTAGCCTTTTCGCCGAAGATAGCTCTCAGAAGTCTTTCTTCTGCTGTCAGCTCAGTTTCACCCTTAGGTGTTACCTTACCAACAAGTATATCTCCTGAGCGAACCTCTGCGCCTATTCTGATGATACCGTTCTCGTCCAGATCCTTGAGAGCGTCCTCACCAACGTTAGGGATATCTCTTGTGATCTCCTCAGGTCCGAGCTTTGTATCTCTGGCTTCTGTCTCATATTCTTCAATATGAATAGAAGTATACTTATCCTGCTTTACAAGGTTTTCGTTAAGAAGAACGGCGTCCTCGTAGTTGTAACCTTCCCAAGTCATGAAGCCGATAAGAGCGTTCTTACCAAGTGAAAGCTCGCCGTTTGAAGTAGCAGGGCCGTCACCGATTATCTGATTAGCTTCAATTCTCTCGCCCTTATTGACGATAGGTCTCTGGTTCGTGCAAGTACCTGCGTTTGAACGCTTGAACTTAGTCAGCTCATAAGTTCTGAGCATACCGCTGTCCTCACGGATAACGATCTTGTCAGCGTCAACGCTCTCAACAACACCTGCGTTCTTAGAAACAACAGCAACGCCTGAATCAAGACAAGCCTTGTACTCCATACCTGTACCAACGATAGGAGACTCAGTCTTGAGCAGCGGCACAGCCTGTCTCTGCATGTTTGAACCCATGAGTGCACGGTTAGCGTCATCGTTCTCAAGGAACGGGATACAAGCAGTAGCGACAGAAACTACCATTTTAGGTGAAACGTCCATGAAGTCGATCTTCTCTCTCTCTATCTCGAGGATCTGATCTCTGTATCTGCCGTTTACCTTAGGTCTGGCAAACTTGTTATCCTCAGTAAGAGGCTCGTTTGCCTGAGCGACCATGTAATTATCTTCAACGTCAGCCGTCATATAAACAACTTCGTCAGTTACAACGCCTGTTTCCTTGTCAACACGTCTGTAAGGAGCTTCGATAAAGCCGTACTCGTTTATCCTTGCGAAAGAAGCAAGGTAAGAGATAAGTCCGATGTTAGGACCTTCAGGCGTCTCGATAGGACACATTCTGCCGTAGTGAGTATAGTGAACGTCACGGACCTCAAATCCGGCACGGTCTCTTGAAAGACCGCCAGGGCCGAGGGCTGAAAGTCTTCTCTTATGAGTAAGCTCAGCCAGAGGGTTGTTCTGATCCATGAACTGTGACAGTGGAGAAGAACCGAAGAACTCTCTGATAGCCGCAGTGATAGGTCTTATATTGATAAGAGCTGTAGGAGTAACGACCTCGGTGCCCTGTGACTGAATGTTCATTCTCTCACGGATAACTCTTTCCATTCTTGTGAAACCGATCCTGAACTGGTTCTGAAGAAGCTCGCCTACTGAACGGATTCTTCTGTTGCCAAGATGGTCGATATCGTCAACAGTACCAACGCCCTCGCAAAGGTTGAGGAAGTAAGAAACCGTAGCGATAATATCATCGATAGTGATATGCTTTGGAACGAGGTCGTCAGCCTTAAGTTTGATGTTCTCCTTAAGCTCTTCCTCATTCTCAGAATCCTCAAGAATTTCCTTGAGAGCCTTGAAAGATACCTTTTCGTTGATGCCAAGCTCAGTGCAGTCAAAATCAACATAAGCGTTGATGTCTACCATGCCGTTGCCTATGATCTTAACTTCGCACTCTTCAAGCTTTGTAACAGCCTCGCCCGTTGCGGAAGTAAGATGCTCCTTTACCTCAACGTCAACGTAAGCCTCCATAACACCTGCGGTCTCGATCTCCATAGCCTTATCAAAGCTGATAAGATCGCCTGCCTCAGCCATTACCTCGCCTGTCATAGGATTTACAACAGGTCTTGAAAGTCTGTGACCTGAAAGTCTTGAACCAACGCCAAGCTTCTTGTTGTACTTATATCTGCCAAATCTTGAAAGATCATATCTCTTAGCGTCAAAGAACAGGTTGTTCAGGTGAGTAACAGCAGAATCTACTGTAGGAGGCTCGCCCGGACGGAGCTTCTTGTAAACTTCAAGAAGAGCTTCCTCTCTGTTAGCAGTCTGATCCTTCTGCATGATAGTCTGAGTAAGTCTTTCATCAGGGCCGAAAACTTCCTCGATCTCCTCGTTAGTACCAATACCGAGCGATCTCAGGAAAGTAGTAAGAGGGATCTTTCTGTTTTTATCGATTCTGACATAAACCACGTCGTTAGAATCCATTTCATATTCAAGCCAAGCACCTCTGTTAGGGATAACAGTTGTCTTGAAAAGATCCTTACCGGTCTTGTCCTTATCAAAAGCGTAATAAACACCTGGTGAACGCACCAACTGAGAAACGATAACACGCTCTGCACCGTTGATAACAAAAGTTCCGCTGTCGGTCATTTTAGGGAAGTCACCCATAAATACCTCGGACTCCTTGATCTCGCCGGTCTCGGTATTGTTAAGTCTTGCAGTAACTCTCAGTGGCACTGCATAAGTTACATCTCTCGCCTTGCACTCTGCAACAGAATACTTAGCCTCTTCGTCGAAATGGTATCCAACAAAAGTCAGCTCCAGCGTACCATTATAATCAGTAATAGCTGAAACATCTCTGAAGACCTCCTTCAGACCTTCATCGAGGAACCACTGATAAGAGTTCTTCTGCACTTCAATAAGGTTAGGCATCTCCAGAACCTCATTGATCTTGGCAAAGCTCTTTCTCGTGTTCTTACCAAGTTTTACGTCCTTGACATTCACCATAGGCTCAATCACTCCTTAATTTATTTGGAAAATACATTTATATAATACTATATAACAATCGTATTCGCCAGTGGTTTTGGCGGTGTTTTCCATGATTTTATGCACTCAAAAACACATGAAATAGGTGGAAAACTCCATTATGATACAGTATACTATTATATAATATTAGCAAGCCCTTGTCAAGCATTTTAGCTTACACATCTCGCTGATTTTCCTATTTTCTCCGATTTGAACAAAAATCGCACAATTCGACGCAGAAACTTCTACTATTACCAATGTGTTATCAAATCGTAAATTTTTCATTTACTCACCTGCTTTTATCACCCTCCGCCTCATTACCTCCGCCCTAACCTACCCTTTATTTCATCACTATCTGCATCAACTTGTCTGCCATTACATAATAAATCCGATTTACTTGTCATATCCAACAAAAAATCACTTAACAAATTGTGCAAACAAATGATTTATATTTTAATTTGGCAACATTTCTGCAATTGTTGCATTTTTCATGCAACAAAAGGGGTGCTTTTCGGGGATAAGTAGAAAGCGTTTTGATACTTGCGGGCACGTGCAAGCCCTGCGACTTAGTGAAACCGAGGTGCGTTTCTGGAACAGGCTGTAGAGAACTTGTGTCAAAGCGTGGGTGTGCATTGCGGTATTTTGTGTATACGCAACCAAGGGCTTAATACACAATGTCACACCCCGAACGCAACTTGAAAATCAAATAAAAAAATTCGGACACACTCATAAAATTACGGCAACAAATCTGTAGGGGCGAACAGCGTTCGCCCGACAAACCTTGCGTTATCCGTACAACATACGTCAACAATGTGTGTTATCCCCAATAACATTTATGTTTTCACAAACCATGTAGGGGACGGCGCCCTCGACGTCCCGATCCCTCAACGTTTCGCATTGCATTATTGTTTATCCCACAAACCATGACAACCCCTACATATATTCGGGATAGTTTATCTTGCCGCAAAATCGCTCCGCTCTTTGCGTATCTACGTTTTGCTATGGGATAGAAAGGCGGTGCAGATTTTATACTCCGATATCACTTTTATCTGATATTTGACTTCTATATGCTTTTGATACTACAATCTGCACCTTGTCGGCTTGCGCCGAATGAGGCTCTGCCTCATACTCCGCTAGGGGCTTTGCCCTGTACCCACAAGGGGTTTCACCCCCTGACCCTGACCAGGGACGTGTCCCTGGACCTTTTGCTCGCTTCGCTCGGTGCTTTATTTTACTTTATGCTTGCAATTTACTTTGGTCTGCTTTGCCCATTCCTCATTTCTCATTCCTCATTCCTCACTCCTCACTTAAACTCCGCTCCTATTAAAAACTTCCCCTTGATTATTCCCCCAAAAAGTGCTATACTATTGATAAGTAAAATTGCACGAAATCATAACCCCAAGGAGGTAAATTTCTATGAATTGTACTCATTTCAAAAGCTACTATCCGTCCTCTGACGGACTTCATAAGATCGCATATTACGTTCGTTTCCCTATCGGCACAGTAAGAGGTGTCGTTCAGATATCCCACGGTATGTGCGAATATTTCAGCCGTTATGACGACCTCGCTGAGTTCCTCACAGGCTTAGGCTTCGCAGTATGCGGAAACGACCACCTCGGTCATGGCGACAGTGTGAACGATAATTCCGAGCTTGGCTACTTCTCCCCTGAACATGGCTGGGAAAACGCTGTCGAGGATATGTATACTCTCACAAAAATGATGAAACACAACTACCCTGACAAGCCGTATTTTCTTCTCGGCCACAGCATGGGAAGCTTCCTTGCAAGAGCTTTTGTAACCAAGCATGGCAGAAACCTCACAGCGGCTATCTTCTGCGGAACAAGCGGCGGCATGGAGGGTATCCCTGCTTTACTCACCCTTGTTGACAGCCTGAAAATACTCCATGGCGACAAATACAGGAGCAACGCTGTAAATAAGCTTGCTTTCGGTGCTTATACAAGAAAAATTACCGATAAGGTCAGCGAATATGATTGGATATCCCGTGACCCTGAAATAGTTTCCACCTACGAAAAAGACCCTAAATGCAACTTTATTTTCACCCTGAACGGCTTTGAAAATCTTGCAAAGCTTTTGTGGTATGTTTCAAATGAAAAGTGGTTCTCCACCTATCCGAAAACTTTGCCTACCTATCTTATAGCAGGCAGTGCCGACCCTGTGGGAAACTACGGAAAAGGCGTACTAAACGTGTTCAACAGGCTGTCCCTCAACGGCTGTGACGTTGAGATGAAGATATACGAAAATGCACGTCACGAGCTTGTGAACGAAACCAACCGCCGTGAAGTGTATAATGATATTGCAGATTTTCTGCTCGATATCATAAGCTCTGAGATGTGTTCAGATTAAGACGTAAGGGAGAGAAGTCAACGTGTTTGCTGTAATAAACAGTGTAGGTCTGCTGGGGCTTAACGCCTTTGCGGTCAAGGTGGAGATAGAAGCTTCAAAGGGTCTGCCCTCTTTCGATATCGTGGGGCTTGCGGACGCATCTGTAAAAGAAAGCCGTGAACGTGTGCGTTCTGCACTGCGTTCAAGCGAGATAACATTGCCTCTGAGAAAAATAATCATAAATCTTGCACCTGCCGATGTGAGAAAAACAGGCTCGGTCTATGACTTAGCCGTGGCAGTTGCACTCTTGCGAATGGCTGACCTTGTTGATGACAGTATGCTTTCCACCTCCGCTTTTATCGGCGAACTTTCTCTCAGCGGAGAAGTAAGACCTGTTCAGGGCGTTTTGCCTATGACCATAATGGCGCAGAAAATGGGACTTTCTGAGATATATGTTCCTGCCGACAATGTTCGTGAAGCTTCCGTTGTGGAGGGTATAAAAGCCTATGGCGTAAGGTCTTTGAGGGAGCTTGTTTTTCACTTTGAGAAAAAGGCGACAATAGTTCCTGCGGCACACTATAAGCCAACCGCTGAAAGCTATTTCGGAAGTCTTGATTTTGCCGACGTAAAAGGACAATCAGCGGCAAAAAAAGCATTGGAGGTCGCAGCGGCAGGCGGTCACAACGTTCTTATGGTAGGTTCGCCCGGCTCAGGAAAATCAATGCTTGCAAAACGTATGCCGTCGATACTTCCTGCAATGACCTTTGAGGAGTCCATAGAAACCACAAATATCCATTCTGTGGCAGGACTTTTGGACAGCAACAGTCCTCTTATCACCACCAGACCTTTCCGTTCACCGCATCATACAGTTTCACCGGCAGGACTTTCAGGCGGAGGCTCTGTGCCAAAGCCCGGTGAGATATCCCTTGCACATAACGGCTTGCTTTTTCTTGACGAGCTTGCAGAGTTTTCTCGACCTGCCCTTGAGATCTTACGTCAGCCTTTGGAGGACAGGCAGGTGACCATATCCAGAGTGTCAGGGTCGATAACATACCCATGTTCGTTCATGCTTATCGCTGCAATGAATCCTTGTCCATGCGGATATTTTGGTCATCCTACAAGAAAGTGCATATGCTCTCCGAAACAAGTTTCAAGCTATCTTTCCAAAGTCAGCGGACCACTTCTCGACCGTTTTGACATTCATTTGGAGGTCGCACCTGTTGAGTTTGCAGATCTTTCTTCCACTGCCAAAGAGGAGTCATCAGCGTCCATAAGAGAGCGTGTTCAAAAAGCCCGTGACATACAAAACGGGCGTTTCAAAGGCACTAGCATAACCTGCAACGCACGAATAACCTCTGATATTCTTCACGAGGTCTGCCCTGTGACAGATGAGGCTTCAAAGCTTTTGGAGAACGTTTTTGACAGGCTGGGTCTTTCAGCAAGAGCCTATGACCGCATACTTAAAGTCGCACGAACTGTTGCGGATATGGACGGTGCAAAGGTCATAGACAAAAAGCATATCGCAATGGCTGTTCAGTATCGAAGCCTCGACAGAAAATATTGGAATGGGTGATATGTGCGTCACATAAAAGCTGACAGGAAACGGGCGAACACTGTTCGCCCCTACTATGGTGTATTCAAATACATATGATAATTGCAGACGGTTTTTATTCCGTCTGTTTTTTTGTGCAAAAAAGTACGGGAACGCCCGAAACATTCCCGTACTGTCCTTATCACAATTCTATAATCATCCCTAAAAAAATCTATCTTATATCCCCAAAAATCAATCTGCCACTGCGTTCTTTGCGATAACGTCTGCAACAAGATTTGCAGGGAGCGGCTCGTAACGTGCTTTTTCAAAGGTGAACACGCCCTGACCCTGTGTCATTTGTCTCAGAAGCAGTGTGAAGTCTGCCATTTCAGCCATTGGAACTTCGGCAACTATCTCGGTCATACCCTTCTTTTCCGCAGGATTCATGCCCAGAACTCTGCCTCTTCTCTTGTTGAGCTCGCCCATCATGTCGCCAGTGTTATCATCAGGTACGAAAACGCTCAAAGAGCCGATCGGTTCGAGGAGAACAGGCTCTGCCTGACGCATACCCTCTTTGTATGCGATAGAAGCTGCCATTTTGAATGCCATTTCTGAGCTGTCAACAGGGTGATATGAGCCGTCCACAAGGATAGCTTTCAGACCTACTACAGGGAAACCTGCGAGAACGCCTTTCTTTACGCTTTCCTGCAAGCCCTTTTCTACGGCTGGGAAGAAGTTCTTTGGAACTGCTCCGCCAAACACCTTTTCTTCAAATACAAGGTCGTCAGATACGCATGGCTCAAATTCTATCCAAACGTCACCATACTGACCGTGACCGCCTGACTGCTTCTTATGTCTGCCCTGCACCTTGACTTTCTTTCTGATAGTTTCACGATAGGAGATCTTAGGCACAGAAGTTTCTACTTCAACGCCGAATGTTCCTGCAAGTCTGCCCACAACTGAATCAAGGTGAAGTCCGCCCAAGGTGCTGAGTATCATTTCGTTTGTTGACGGGTCGAGCTTGTAATCTATAGTAAGGTCTTCTTCCATAAGTCTTGTCATTGCGGCGGATATCTTGCTTTCATCGCCCTGCTTTTTAGCTCTTACTGCCATTTTGTAGCATGGTTTAGGGAATGTGAGCTGTGCAAACTTAACAACTCTTGCGGAGTCACAGATAGTATCGTTGGTGTTCACGTTCATCTTCATTGCCACAACGATATCTCCACAGCCTGCTTCGGCAACGTCTATCTGCTTTTTGCCCTGAAGCGTAACAAGCTTTCCGACCTTTTCGGTGCTTCCTGTGGTAGCGTTCACAACCTCCTTGTTAGGTGTAAGCTTTCCTGAAAATACCTTTATGTATGACATCTTGCCAACAAATGGGTCAGCAACTGTCTTGAATACAAATGCGCTCATAGGGTCGCTTTCAACGCAAGCGACCTCAACAGCTTCGCCGTCTGCTGTTTCGCCTATCATAGCGTCCTTTTCTGACGGAGGAGGGAGCAGTAGGTCTATCTCCTTAAGGAGCATATCAACACCTGAGAGGTCTGTGGAAGAAACGCAGGTAACAGGAGTTATAATGCCTGAGTTCATGCCGCTATGTATTCCGTCGATAAGCTCTTTCTGTGTGAATGCTTCGCCTGAGAAGAACTTTTCAAAAAGCGCCTCGTCAGTTTCTGCAACGGCTTCGGACACGGCTTCGATAAGTCCGTCGATACGATAACCCATTTTCTCTGATACATCAGCTGTAGGCATATCAGTTTCAACTGCCTTGCCGTCTTCATACTTATATGCTTTCATCTCAATGAGATTTACATAAGAAACTATCTTTCTGTCTGCGATAACAGGCACAACAACAGGGCAAACTGTAGGTCCGAACTCTGCTTTGAGCTGAGTAAGAACGTTATTGAAGTTTGCGTTATCGTCATCAAGCTTTGTTACAACGAACATTGTAGGCTTGCCCATTTTCTTTGCAAGGTCATAAGCCTTGTGAGTACCTACACGAACGCCTGATTTACCTGATACAGTGATGAGTACGCAACCGCTTGCGGCAATGCCCTCAACAGCTTCGCCCTCATAATCGAACATACCGGGAGTATCAAGAAGATTTACCTTGAACTCGCCAGTTTCCAAAGAAGAAAGAGATGTGTAAACAGAACATTTTCTCTTTATCTCATCAGGAGTATAATCAGAAACAGTGTTTCCGTCAGTTATCTTGCCGAGCCTGTCAGTAGCTCCGCTTTTATATAGCAGTGCCTCAGTCAGAGAGGTCTTTCCAGAACCTGCCTGACCTGCAATAGCAATATTTTTTATTTTTGTGCTGTCGTATTTTTTCAAGTTGATCGCTCCAATCTATGCCGTTGGACGGCTTAATGTGATATGCAGTATAATTATATGTATCATTTACACAAAATATATCAACCGCATAAGATAATTATATACTATTTTCACATAAATAGCAAGGGTGGAAAGAAAAATTTCTTTCGTGAATGTGAACAAAGTTTAGACTTGTTATAAAGCAGATTGCACAAGGGCGGAGGTTAAGTGAGGAGTGAGGAGTGAGGAGTGAGGAATTAGCATAGCTGTCCCCAAGCACCGAGCGAAGCGATTTTGCGGCGGCAGGACTTGCCCGAATATCTGTAGGGGTGCGGTTATCAGAGATGTGTGAATGCAAAAAGCTCCCCGAGCGTTTCGGAGAGCTTTTGGTTATTTTACCCTTATGATAGGCTGAAGCTGTATCCCTTCAAGAGCCGATTGAATAGTTTCGGGTATGAGTTCAAACTCAGCCACTATGGAGTTTGGCTTCTTTTCGCAGTTGTCCTGCGCATATGGTACGAAATAGTAGTTTCTCAGATTTTGCAGATAACCTATGTTTTTAGCACACCCTGCCAGTGCGTCATTTGTCGATATGGCGATGACCACGGGACGAGCATTTCTCAGGTGACTTTTTACCGCCATGGTGGCTGGAGTGTCCGTCAAACCAAGAGCAAGCTTTGCTGCCGTGTTTGAGGTGCAGGGTGCTGCTACCATGATATCACACATCTTTTTCGGTCCGATCGGCTCGGCTTCTTCTATGGTGCGTATGACCTTGCGGCCTGCTATGGTTTCAAGGCGTTTGATGTTTTCTTCCGCTGTGCCAAAACGTGTAGATATAGATGCGGCGTTGAAAGACATAATTGGCACAAGCTTTGCGCCCTGCTGCACAAGCCGTTCTGCGGCGGCAAATGCCTTTTCAAAGGTGCAGAAGGAGCCGGTCATGCAAAAGCCTATTCGTATGCCGTCAAGTGACATTCTTTGTTCCCCTTTCATTCAAAATGTCCGTGACTGTTCGGGCGATTATCTCTCCTGCAGTCATAGGTGCGGCTTTGGCTGGAAGTCCCAATGCCCATACCACACGCCTGTTCAGCTTTGCGGCAGTTTCATGATCTACTCCGCCAGGTCGGGAGGCAAGGTCTATGATAAGAGAGTTTTTATCCATTACGCCCAAAAGCTTTTCATCAAGTATCATGGCAGGGACGGTGTTTATTATTATAGTATACTCCGAAATATTGTCCGCAAGAGCTGTGATAAGTTCTGCCTTATATCCTGCGCCCTCGGCTTCTGCAAGCGCAGAAAGCTTTCTTGCGGATATAGTCACATCTGCGCCGACAGCCCGAAAAAGCTTAGCGCAGGCTTTCGCTACTCTGCCATAGCCAATAACTAGGACGGTGGAACCGTTCACGGTGACAGCAAGCTCCTGCATAGCTATTTGCAAAGCGCCCTCCGCCGTGGGGATACAATTTCTTATAACAAGCTCCTCTCGCTTATAGTAATCCTTAACATCGAAGCCGAGAGAGGAGAAATATTCTATTTGATCACGGCGGAGCAGACCGCCTGCCACGAGTGCATTTTTCTTTAAATGCGTTGAAACGTCACTGCATGATACCTTTACATTACGGCTAGAAGAGATATCCAGCCCGTCAGCTTTCATGAGAGGAAGTACGAGAACGTCCGCCTTTTCGGTGAGCTGATCGAGATGAGCGAGGGGGATAGTGTCCTCGCCTTTATCGTCCATGCCGTAAGTATAGACCCTGCCGATTTTAGTGAGAGTCTGAGCTGTATATGTTTGTCTTGCGTCACCGCCGACGCAGAGGAAAACTGTTTTTTTCATATGGATACCTCCTGTGGGACTATGCCTGATAGAGTTATATATAATTATATGTATCGGTGGGCTAAATGTTACCGGCAAAACAAAACGCCCTATCCCTGCAAAGCAAGAATTGCGGCGCTTTGATATGATATCATATTTATATCTTGATAAACTTCGGCTCGTGCTTTTTGAAATAGGTCAGATACTTAAAGCCTGCCGCCTGCGCCATTTCTACGCCTGCGGAAATATCTCTGCCGATATCTGCGGTGCAGTGGGCGTCTGAGCCTATGGTCAATATCTCGCCGCCTAGGGCTTTGTAGAGTTTCACATAGCCAAGGTCAGGGAGGGGCTTGCCGTATTTTTGCCTTAATCCCGACACATTTATCTCTATGCCCTTGCCTCTTTGGATAAGTGTACAAAAAATTTCCCTGATAATATCCTCATATGGAGAAAGATCTATTTGTATACCGCAATCTCCCTGGATATATCGCAGAGGATAGGTGAGGTGTCCTAAAACATCGAACCTGCCCCATTTGCACATTTCAAGCATTTCTTTGAAATAGTCGTCAAGGAGAGCATAAATTTGCGGCAAGTCCATATTTTTGTACTCTATCCAATAGAAATCGTCCTTGCCTTTATTCTGATGATGTGAGCCGATGATAAAATCAAGGCGCTTGTCGGAGGCTATCTCCTCGGCAAATTCTATATCCTGCAAAGGCTGACCAAGCTCTATTCCGCAGAGAAAATTTAAACCCTCCAGATGCTGTGAAGCTTCATACTGGGCGACTATGCTTGCGGGGGCATACTCCCCCGAGCCGTACATCATGCCGTCTTTCAGGGCTTCAGGGTCACCATAATGGTCGGCTTTATAGCGAAAATTGCAATCGCAATGGTCAGTTATGGCAAATGCCGCCAAGCCAAGTTCTTTCGCCCTTTGAATGGACTGCTGGACAGTTCCCTCACCATCTGGGGAAAAACCTGTGTGGGTGTGCATATCTATAAGAGTTTTCATAGGTCCTCCTATCTGTACAGAAATTTGTACTTATATAGAATCGTAAAGCTTTTCAAGCTGTTCTTCCGCTTCTGCCGCACGTCTTACAAAGCTGTCAGGTGCAGCATTTTGGTACATGGTGGACTTTGACATATAAAGCTCTAATGACAATGGTAGCTGGTGGCCGAGGTTTTTGAGCTTTCTGAGAAATTTCTCAAAGTTCAGGTTGCCGTCAAATGGTATCATGTGTCCGTCGGTGTTGCCGTCGTTATCGTGGATATGCAGGCAGGCAAGCTTGCTTCCAAACTTCGTCAGGCAATCAGTATTCTTTGAGAAGCAATTCTCATGACCTGTATCATAGCAAAATTTCACGTTATCGAGGCTGCCGAACCGGTCGAAAAGCACGTCAAGAAACTGCGGGAGCTGGATATTCTCAAAGGCGATATCGACGCCGTTTTCTTCTCCGCACTGTATTATCTTGGCGAAATTCTCTATACCGAAACGAGATACCTCGGGTGGAACAAGCCCGTCAGTGGGGTGGCATATCATGGTTTTTACGCCGTTTTCACCGCACACTCTTACACATTCAAGTGTTCGTTGGAGGATATATTCGCTCTCTTGGCATATTGTCCAAAGGGCGTTCATGCGGTCAAACTGTGAATGGACGTTTTCTATTTCCAGTCCAAAATTTCGTATAATATCATACTGTGTGTATTTTAGTCCGTCAGAAAAGCCAAGCATTACACCGTCAAAGCCGTTCTCTTTTATAAGTCTTATACGCTCCTCAAAGGGTATTTTAAAGGTGAAGTCTGCAAACATACAGCGTTTCAATCTGTTTTCCTCCTTACCAAAAACAGCGGCAGAATTGCTCTGCCGCCGTGAAAATTTAGTTTTTGAGAGAATGGAGTGGTGCAGGGATCTGTCCGCCACGATTGATGAACTTGGAAGGTGACTCTTTTTTGAGCGGCATAACAGGTCCGCAGCCAAAAAGTCCGCCCCAATCAAGTTCTTCGCCAACGCCCTTGCCAATAGCAGGGATAACTCTTACGGCGGTGGTCTTGTTGTTTACCATACCGATAGCAGCTTCATCTGCGATGATAGCGGAAATAGTATCGGCTGGCGTATCGCCCGGAATACATATCATATCAAGACCAACTGAGCATACAGCGGTCATAGCTTCGAGCTTTTCAATGCAGAGCGCACCGCTCTTTGCGGCATCTATCATGCCTGCATCCTCAGAAACAGGGATAAATGCGCCTGAAAGTCCGCCTATTCTTGAGCAAGCCATTACGCCGCCCTTTTTAACTGCGTCATTGAGCAGGGCGAGGGCTGCTGTTGTGCCATGTGTACCGCACTTTTCAAGACCTATTTCCTCGAGGATATGGGCAACAGAGTCGCCTACTGCCGGAGTTGGTGCAAGTGAAAGGTCAACGATACCGAATGGAACGCCAAGACGCTTGGAAGCGATAGTTCCAACGAGCTGACCTACTCTTGTTATCTTATATGAAATCTCCTTGATAACGTCGGATATCTTTGTGATATCAGCGTCAGGATATTTTCTCAAAGCGGCTCTTACAACGCCAGGACCTGATACGCCCACGTTTATCATGCAATCAGGCTCGCCAACACCGTGGAAAGCACCTGCCATGAACGGGTTATCCTCAACTGCGTTACAGAAAACAACGAGTTTTGCTGCGCCAAAGCAGGCAGAGTCAACTGTTCTTTCTGCACACTCTCTTACAACGCCGCCCATCATTTTGCAGGCGTCCAGATTGATACCTGTTTTTGTTGAACCGATATTTACAGAGGAACATACTCTCTCAGTAGTAGCAAGTGCCTCTGGGATAGACTTGATAAGCTCGATATCGCCTGCGGAGAAGCCCTTTGGAACGAGGGCTGTATATCCACCGATAAGGTTTACGCCAACGTCCTTTGCGGCTCTGTCCATAGCGTGTGCAAATGGAACAGGTGAACACTTGCAGGCAGCAGACACGATAGCGATAGGGGTAACGGAAATTCTCTTATTTATGATCGGGATTCCAAGCTCCTTTTCTATCTGCTCGCCCACCTCAACAAGCCTTGCAGCTTTTGCGGTTATCTTCTTATAGACATTCTCGCAGGCAACGTTTATATCGCTGTCGATACAATCAAGCAGAGAAATGCCCATTGTGATAGTACGAATATCAAGACAATCGTCCTGTATCATTCGTATCGTTTCCAACACGTCATATGTATTAATCATTTTACAGAAATCTCCTCTTTAGATATGGTGCATACAGTTAAAAATATCCTCGTGCATTGTATGGATCTTTACGCCCATTGTCTGACCAAGCTCTGTCAGTCCGTCTGCCATGGTAGCAAAATCGGAGTTGAGCTTTGTGATGTCAACAAGCATTATCATAGCAAAGAGGTCCTGCAAAACTGACTGAGTGACCTCGATAACATTCGCATTATATTCTGCACACTTTGTGCTTACCTTTGCAAGGATACCTACAGCGTCCTTACCTATAACCGTAACAACAGCTCTCATTAATAAGACCAGCCTTTCCAAATTCATTTATATATCTTCTATTATACCACACAGCGGAGATTTTGCCAAGAGTTTTAATTATAAATATTTTATTAACGTTGGAAATGCGTTTTATGGGGCTACGGTCAAGGCAGGTGGTTTGCGGTGAACGAAACGGGCGAACATTGTTCGCCCCTACCCATATTTTTACGAATTACAAAAAAATTCGCACAAAATCGAAAACGTTGAAGTGCAAAAAAAGCGGGGTGTCAGATTTCTGCAAAACAAAAAAAGTTTGATGAGCGGGACGTCAATTTCTGTGAGCTTGCGAGCAGAAATTTCGCCGCTCCCCTACAAAAAACGCCCCCATTTAGGGGACGTTCTTGTATTATTTTTCTGTTCTGAATGGCGCAAGTGGTATGCCTGTTTCGTTGAAGATAGTTACCTCGCAATAGTTGAACCAGTTGTATCTTGCATAGAGAGGTTTTTCAACGGCGTCTGACTTGATGAAAATTTTACTGCCGTTTATAGTGATATCGGCTTTTACGAACTCTTCGTCCTTGCCTGCTATCTCAAAGCCCTGTGCTTCGCCCTTTACTACAAAGCCGTTTTCGGCATGGTCAAAGCTAAGCTCTATACCACCGTTTTTATACTCCAGCGACTTATAGATAGGTCCGAATGCTTTTACGTCCATGCCGTAGAAAAGCTTTTCTGCCTGCAAACAAAGTCTTTCGCCAACGGGTACTTTATCCTTTGGGTGAATCTCATTGAATTCGCCGCAATCGGAGATAACAGCTATTCCTGTATTTTTCACTGTCTTATATGCTCTCATCTGTGCTTCTCTTATTTTACACCAATGCTTATAATCAGGGTCTGCGGCGTATTTGAACATTGGGAGCTGGACGATTATGAATGAAAGCTCGTCGTCGCCCCACTTCTCTCTCCAAAGCCTGATAAGAGATGTGAGGAGGGTGTAATAGCTGTCAGGCTTATGGTCGTCTGACTCGCCCTGATAATAGAGGAAGCCTTTTATTGTATAAGGACAAACTCTTGACACCATGGTCTCAAAAAGTCCTGTTGGGCGGAATGGGTTTACGCAGTTTATTGGACCCGGCCAATTCTTATCGCCAAGGATCTCGTTGGCTTTCTCCCAGCTCATTGTTGGGACTTTTTGCAGAAGCTCGCCGTATTTTTTATCCCACACACGCTCAAATTTCTGATAATCTCTGTATTCTTTTATCTGCTCCTCGACAGTTTTGCCCTCAATACGTTTTTCATACTCGTCTATGTAGCTTCTTATTTCAGCGTTGTTTTCAAGGGTCGGTCTGTCTACCCATGCGGAGGCTGATGTGCCGCCCCAGTTACAGCCGATAAGTCCTACTGTTACGCCAAGGTCTGCGGCAAGCTTTCTTCCAAAGAAAAAGCCGACTGCACTCCATGCCCTTGAATTATCCTTTGAAGCCTGTGACCATGCGGTATTGTTTTCGTCCTCATAGAACATTTCGTCAAGAGTGCCACGCTTTTGAGTGTAATAAAATCTTACGTTGCAATCAGGGGTGAGGTTTTCGAGAACTTCTTTGCCGCCCTTTGCGTTTTGAAGTTCAAGCTCCATATTTGACTGGCCGCCGCAGAACCACACTTCGCCTATCATGATACGGCAGAATTTTTTCTCTGTACAGCCGTCTGAAACTATCATTTCATACTCTCCGCCTGCACTCATTGGAGGGAGGACGGCTGTCCACCTGCCGTCGCAGACCTGCGTCTGGACTGACACGCCGTTAAGAGTAACTGTGACAGTTCTTTCCTCGTCCCCAAGTCCCCAGACTGTTATGTTCTTGTCACGCTGGAGCACCATATCGTTTGAAAAAATATTTGCTACTTTTAACATACTTCCTTCACCTTTCAATACCCATAAAAATTCAATATTCAAAAAATATCATCGCCTCAGGCGATACCTTAATTCCTCACTCCTCACTCCTAACTCCTCACTTACAGTGTGTGGTAGAAAAGAATGATATCCTCAAAGACGCCCTCTTTGTTTTCAAAGCCCTTCGGTACAGTGCCGAGCTTAACAAAGCCGAGGTTTTCGTAAAGCTTTACCGCCTTGATGTTTGATGCAACAACGGCGTTGAACTGGAGCACCTTAAAGCCTTTTTGCTTTGCTATGAAAAGGCAATGTTCGACTATGACCTTTCCTGTTCCTTTTCCACGGCAGGTGCTTTTTACGGCATAGCTTGCGTTTGCGATATGTCCGCATCTGCCAACGTTATTAGGGTGGAGGATATACATTCCAACGGTCTCGCCCTCATACTCTGCAACACCACAGAATGTTTGTGAAGCAAAGAATTTTTTTGCCCCATCATAGTCGAGGATCTCTTTCTGTGGGAAAGCATTGCCCTCTTTTACAACTTCGTTCCATATCTCTGCCATTGCAGGAACGTCATCAATGTTGTAACCTCTTACGGTCACGTTTTTCATTTTTGCCATTTTGGATACTTCTCCATAATAAAATTACTCTATAAATGACTTCATGCCACGCTCACGTCGCCAATCAAGGAACTCCTCATATGTTCCCTGTCTGTCGATACAGCCGTCGGGGGTTATCTCGATTATTCTGTTTGCAACTGTCTGAACTATTTCGTGGTCATGAGATGCGAAGATCACAACGCCTTTGAAATCTCTAAGTCCGTTATTTACGGCTGTGATAGACTCAAGGTCGAGGTGGTTGGTAGGTCTGTCAAGCATTATAACGTTTGAGCCGAAGAGCATCATACGGCTGAACATACATCTTACCTTTTCACCGCCTGAGAGAACTTTTACAGGCTTATATATCTCGTCCCCTGAGAAAAGCATTTTGCCAAGGAAACCTCTGAGGTAGGTGTCTGTTACCTCGGAAGTGGAATATTTTCTTATCCAGTCAACTATGCTTTCGTCATTATCGTTGAAGTAGGCTGAGTTGTCAATAGGGAAATATGAACGTGATGTGGAAACGCCCCACTTAATGCTGCCCTCGTCTGGCTCTTCTTCCTCTGCAAGTATCTTGAAAAGCATTGTGATAGCCTGCTCGGACTCGCCGATGAAAGCGACCTTATCGGTACGGCTGAGGGTAAAGGAAACATTATTGAGGAGCTTTACGCCGTCAACTGTTTTGGATATGCCGTTGACTTTGAGGACGTCTTTTCCAAGCTCTCTATCCATATTAAAGCCTATGAAAGGATATTTTCTTGATGAGGCAGGCATTTCCTCGACTGTGAGCTTATCAAGAAGCTTTCTTCTTGCGGTAGCCTGCCTGGACTTTGATTTGTTTGCTGAGAAGCGGTTGATAAACTCCTGAAGTTCCTTGATCTTCTCCTCTGCTTTCTTGTTCTGGTTCTTTATCATTCTCTGCATGAGCTGTGAGGACTCATACCAGAACTCGTAGTTACCAACATACATTTTTATCTTTGTATAGTCGATATCCACGATATGGGTACAAACATTATTAAGGAAGTGTCTGTCATGGGATACGACGAGGACAGTTCCGAAATAGTCTGCAAGGAAGTCCTCAAGCCAGCTTATAGCGTCGATATCAAGGTGGTTGGTAGGCTCGTCCAGCATGATGATATCAGGATTGCCGAAAAGTGCCTGTGCAAGAAGCACCTTGACTTTTTCGTTACCTGAGAGGGTGGACATCTGTGAATAGAGGATATCCTCGGAAAGACCAAGACCCTGAATGAGCTTTGATGCGTCAGACTCAGCTTCCCAGCCATTTAATTCTGCGAACTCGCTTTCAAGCTGTCCTGCTCTGTCGCCGTCCTCCTCGGTGAAGTCCTCCTTGGCGTAAAGCTCGTCCTTTTCTTTCATTATCTCATAAAGTCGCTTATTGCCCATTATTACAGTTTCGAGAACTGTATACTCGTCAAATGCAAAGTGATCCTGACGAAGCACTGAAAGTCTGTCCTCTTTTGAGATCACTACCTCGCCTGTGGTAGGCTCTATCTCACCGCAGAGGATCTTCAGAAATGTTGACTTTCCTGCACCGTTTGCACCGATTATGCCATAGCAGTTGCCGTTTGTAAATTTAAGGTCAACGTCCTTGAAAAGAAGCTGACCACCGAATGAAAGGCTTACGTTTGATACTGTTATCATTTTAACTCTCCTATATCTGATAATTATACTTTGACACTTTATTATACCACACAAAGAGGCTTATGTCTACTTTTAATTATTAATTTTTCATCACTGCGCTTTTATGGTGCAAACGAGGTTTTGCTCTTGACGTTTTCAACAAAAAGTGTTATAATTGTTACGTACACATTGGCAATAGCGATAATTATTGCCCTGAAAATTCAAGAAATTAAGTTGGAAAGGATAACTTGAATATGAAAAAAGTTTTGTTCGCTTCTTCGGAGTGTGTTCCGTTTATCAAGACAGGCGGTCTTGCTGACGTTGTTGGCTCTCTGCCTAAGTGCTTTGACAAGAGGTATTATGATGTCAGAGTAATTCTTCCTAAATATTCCTGCATGAAACAGCAGTGGAAAGACATGATGCAGTACAAAACGCATTTCTACATGGACTTTGCAGGTCAGAGCCAATATGTGGGCGTGCTTGAATGCGTTTATGATGGCGTTACGTTCTATTTTATCGACAACGAACATTATTTCACCGGTGACAAGCCTTACACTGAGCATCACTGGGATATAGAAAAGTTCATGTACTTTGACAGAGCTGTGCTTTCTGCTCTGCCGCTTCTTGATTTCCGTCCTGACGTTATACACTGTCACGACTGGCAGACGGGTCTTATACCTGTATATCTTCATGACAGCTTTGCAGGGGGAGATTTCTTCCGCGGCATAAAGACTGTTATGACTATACACAATCTGAAATTCCAGGGAAATGACGGCGTTGAGCAGTTCAAGAGGATATCCGGTCTGTCTGACTACTACTTCACTATCGACAAGCTGAGAACGGGCGTTGACGGAAATATGCTCAAGGGCGGTCTTGTTTATGCTGACGCTATCACAACTGTCAGCAACACATACGCAGAGGAGATAAAGACTCAGTTCTACGGCGAGGGTCTTGACGGACTTATGAGGGCAAGGGCTAACGATCTTCGAGGCATCGTAAATGGTATCGACTACGTTGATTACAACCCTGACACGGACAAGAACATTGTTGTAAGATACAATTATGACAACGTGCTCGAGAAGAAGATACACAACAAGAGAGCAATTCAGGCTGAGCTTGGTCTTGCGCAGGACGACAATCGTTTCATGATAGGCATTGTTAGCCGTTTGACAGATCAGAAGGGCTTTGACCTTATTGCATACATGATGGAAAGAATGTGCGAACAGGGCATACAGTTCGTTGTGCTTGGCACGGGCGAGCAGAAATATGAGGATATGTTCCGCTGGTTTGCAGGAAAGTATCCTGACAGAGTTTCCGCTAACATTTACTACAGTGAGGAAATGAGCCACCGCATTTACGCATCTGCTGACGCATTCCTTATGCCGTCCCTTTTCGAGCCATGCGGACTTTCACAGCTTATGTCACTGCGTTACGGCACGCTGCCTATCGTTCGTGAAACCGGCGGTTTGAGAGATACTGTTCAGCCGTTCAATCAGTTTGAGAGGACCGGCACTGGTTTCAGCTTTGCAAACTACAATGCACACGAGATGTACAACACTGTTATGTTCGCAAAGTACATATTCGATGACAGACGTGACGAATGGAACGGACTTATCAAATCTGCAATGGCACAGGATTTCTCATGGCAGGCTTCTGCTAACAAATATCAGGAAATGTATGACTGGCTTATCGGCTAAGATAGATACAAGAAAAGCTCCGCAGGAAAAATGCGGAGCTTTTCTTATATGATATGGTTTGGGTCAGGCGTATGATACGTTGGGAATCAGGCGGGCGACCTCAGATCGCCGCTACGGAAACAAACATAAAAAACGGTACAGTTTAGGCTGCACCGCTTTTGTTCTGCATTTATCAGTCACCGAAAGCGACGCCCAGAGCCTTTGCGGTCTTGACGAGCTGGTGGTCGGCAGGGACGAATTTTGTTTTGCCTGCGACTTCTGAAAGTGGGTTTTCTGACACAACTTCATTTATCATTGCCACTGCATAGCCGTATTTATCGGCTGCGATAAGCTCTGCGGCATGGACGCCGAACTTTGTGGCAAGAACTCTGTCATAGGCTGACGGACTGCCGCCTCTGAGCATATGACCAGGAACGCAAACTCTTGTTTCTCTGCCTGTAAGCTCTTCTATCTGCTTTGCAATTCTAGGGGTAGCAGTTGTAAGACCCTGCTCTGCACGGAGTCTTGCTCTTTCCTTCTTTTTAAGCTTTGCCTCTTCTTTATCAAAAGCACCCTCAGCCACTGCCATTATAGAGAAGCCCTTTGACTCTCTCTTTTCGCAAGCCTCGGCAAGCTTTTCTATATCGTATGGTATCTCAGGGATCACTATTATATCTGCACCGCCTGCGATACCTGAATAGAGGGTGAGCCAGCCGGCTTTATTGCCCATTATTTCTGCAACGAGTATTCTTCCGTGGGAATTGGCTGTGGAATGAAGTCTGTCGATAACGTCTGTAGCGGTATCCACTGCGGTATGGAAGCCGAATGTTACGCTTGTGCCCCAGATATCGTTGTCGATAGTTTTTGGCAGTCCGATAACGTTAAGTCCCTCAGTTGAAAGGAGGTTAGCGGTCTTATGAGTGCCGTTGCCGCCCAAGGTGAGCAGGCAATCGAGCTTCTGCTTTTTATAGGTTTCTTTCATAGCCTTTACTTTATCCACGTTATCTTCTTCGATGACCTGCATTTTCTTGAAAGGCGTTCTCTTTGTGCCGAAAATAGTTCCGCCTGTGGTAAGGATACCAGAAAAATCAGACTGCTTCATTTCCTTGCACATATTATTGATAAGCCCGTAATAGCCGTCCTCTATGCCGATTATCTGGACGTCTTCGCCAAACTTTTCATAGCAAGCCTTTGCAACGCCTCTGATAGTTGCGTTAAGTCCCGGACAATCTCCTCCGCTTGTGAGTATGCCTATTCTTTTCTTCATTTTACCAAGTCCTTTCAATGAAATTCTATCATTATCAACAATATCAATACTTATCGCTTGTGCTGAAATCTTCTATATCGGCTTCGTCGGAAGGAGTGATATCCTGCTGAGTTTCCTCAGGGGTGGCCTCGCTTTCCGGCTCATCGTCAATATATGTGAACCTTGAAGTCTGATGTTCTTTCTTATCCTTTTCACTGTTCTCGCTAAGTTTGAAACGTGCTATCATATTCTTTAGTATAAGCGACTGGCTTGAAAGCTCTTCACTTGCGGAAGCTGAACCGACTGCAGTCGAGGTATTGGCTGATACAACGGCTGATATTTGGTCCACTCCCGTATTTACCTGAACGATCGCTTCTGCCTGTGCCTCAGAAGCGTCTGAAATGTTCTTTACGAGATCCCTCATAGTATTTGAATTACTTACGATATTGTTCAGTGAATCAGCGGTTTCTTCGGCTATCTTAGAGCCCTTTGAAACGGCGGCAGACTGGTTTTCGATAAGTGAAGCGGTCTGCTTTGCGGCTTCGGCTGATCTTGATGCAAGACGTCTTACCTCGTCTGCTACCACGCCAAAGCCCTTTGAACCCTCTCTTGCGGCCTCTACGGCGGCGTTAAGGGCAAGGATATTTGTTTGGAATGCGATCTCGTCAATGACCTTGATTATCTTTGAGATCTCATCGGAAGCAGTATGGATAGCATTCATGGCATTTACCATGTTGCCCATATCGCTGTTGCAGTTGTCAATGGCTTCGGTATTTTTAAGTACGATATTATAAGCGTTCTTAGAGTCCTCAGAGTTCTGAGTTATCTGCTTTGAAACATCACTGAGGGTAGCGGAAAGCTCTTCGATCGCGGAAGCCTGCTGTGTAGAACCCTGTGATACAGACTGTGCGATATTTGACACCTGAACCGCTCCTGAGTTCACCTGCTCGGCTGACATATTGATAGAAGCAAAGGTATCAGACAGAGAGTCGAGTATCTCGTTAAACGTACTCTTTATCTTATAGAAGTCGCCCTTGAAAGTGCCTTCCATTCTGTGGCAAAGGTTACCCTCGGATATCTGGGTAAGAGCCACTGTGATAAGGTTGATATACTGTCTGAGGCAGACGATAGTTTCTTCCAGAGAGTTTGAAAGGACGCCAAGCTCGTCCTTTGAATACCACACGTCAACAGGGTCGGTAAGGTTGCCCTGTGCGAGAGAACGAAGTCTGTTTGTGGTAGAAATGATAGGCTTTGTTATCCTCTTTGCAAAAAGCAGAGAGAACAGCACCGTCAGGCACATAAGCACAACGCCCATTACAATGATATTAGTAAGTGCGCTGGAGCTTGCAGTGGTGAAGTCGGCAACATTTGTAACCATGACGACAGTACCGTCAAAATATGACGAACCATAATAGCCCACGATATAATTGTTATCCTTAAATTTATACTCTGTTGTACCGCTATTATTTGCAAGTATTTTCTCAACGGCATTTGTCACTTCCGTATATTCTTCATCTTTCTTACCGATCTTAAGGGCATTTTTACCTATCTGATCTGTATCCTTATGAAGAAGGATCTCTCCGTCTTTACCAACAAGATAAACATAGCCGGATTTTCCAAAGGTATATTCATTAAGAGCATTGATAAGCATATCGGACTGAATGGTAATACAAGCGACTTTTTGTTCTGTGTTGCCAGACTTTGTTGAAGCAAGTATAGAAAAATAATTCTTACCGCCAAAGGTATATATATCGGTTATATAAGCCGAGCTTCTTTCGCAAGCGCTTATGACGTGCTCTTTTTCAACTGATGACGATACCATTTCATTATCTGTTGCAAGCACAATGCCATTGCTGTCAAAAACCGTAAAATTCAGATAGAAGCCTGTGTTGTCTGCAAAGCCACTTTTTACCGCCTTTAGTCTGTCAGCGTCAGTTTTTGCCCCTAAAAAAGAATCAGACTTTACGGTCGAAACTATATTATTCGTATAAGAGCTGATCGTCGAGTCAAAATTCTTAGCCGCCTGAACAGCCAGTGGTTCAGCGGTGCTTTTGAGCGTATCCTTTGCAGAAACGTTTATAAAATACACGGAAACCAAGCTGAGCAGCACCGTGATGATAAGTGCGATTGAAAGCATTGCCAAAAGCAGCTTTGAACGCAACGTTTTCATATACAGTTCCCCCTTATGAACTTGTTTTTAACACAGCACACAACACTGCGATATTACGTGTTTATTATATCATAATTGCACAATTATTTCAAGTACCACAAGCATATTTTTTGTGAATTTATGATGCAATTAATGATATGAAGGTGAATAAGAATAGGTAAAAAGGGGGTAAATAAAATATGTACATAAGTCTAAGGATAAGAAAAAGGGTGATGCTTTGCGTTATAGCTGTGCTTTCTATGCTGGCGGCGGTGGCTGTTATGCCGACCTTTGCAAAAGAAGAAAAAACAGATGGGATAAAGCTTCCGATCATAATGTATCACAGCATCGTAAAAAACGAAGATCGCAGCGGTGAGTATGTCATAACGCCTATCGAGCTTGAAAAGGATCTGCTTTATCTGAAGCAGAACGGCTACACTACTGTTTTTGTAAATGACGTTATAAGATATGTGAAGCGTGGAGGCGAGCTGCCTGAGAAGCCTATTATACTGTCCTTTGATGACGGCACTTACAACTACAGAGAATATCTTCTGCCGCTTCTTGAAAAATACGATATGAAAGCCACTGTATCTATTGTGGGAGCTTACACTGACGCTGCCTGCGAGGAGGCTGAGCCTGATCCTGCTTACTCTTATCTTGACTGGCAGGACGTTTCGGTGCTTCGTGACAGCGGTCATGTGGAGATATGCAATCACTCTTACGATATGCACAATCTTGAAGGCAGGCGTGGAGTCGGTCAGCTGGAGGGGGAAAGCTACGAGGATTACCGAAAGGTATTTCTTAACGACACCACGAAGCTTCAAACGCTTTGCGATGAACACTGTGGTTTTCAGCCAAACGTTTACACCTATCCTTTCGGCATAACCTGCGAAAGTGCAAGTCGGCTCGTAAAGAACATGGGGTTTGAGGCTAGTCTTGGAGTAGAGGAAAAAATCAATATAATAAAAAAAGAAGATGAGCGCTGCCTTTTTGGTCTTTACAGATACAATCGCAGCGGGATCATCTCCACAGAAGAATTTATGGAAAAAGTTTTTGGAGCATAAAAAAAAGCAGCCCCTATTGGAGCCACTCTCTAAACTGAATCACCATCAGCATATTCACATTATACTCTGGCAGGTGTCGAAATTATACTTGTTTTTGTGTGATTTTTGTAAAAAAAATGTGTATTCGTGTAAGCAGAGTGACAAACGCTGTCACAAGCAGCCAAAAGCACGTTGATACGCCGCTTTTGGCTGTTTATCATCTCTTTACACAGAACTTATTTATCCTTTTTGCCGCCTTTGATCTTTCCTCTTATCCAGATAATTATTACGACAAGTGCAATAACAAGGACAATAAGGACGATAGCAAGGGCGGTATTGAGCATCTTTTTATACTGGTCCATAACATTTGCGTTTTTGGACACGACAGATGAAGTATCGGAGCTGTTTTTCTTTTGGACGGTCTGGGTCTGCTGTTCATCTCCGCCTGAGGCTCTGATTATGGTGACAGTATAGGTGGCGGCATTGCCGTCAACGTCTGTGACGGTGATAGTACGAACATTTTCGCCCACCTGACACTCGCTTGTGCCTGTATACCATATATAATCAGAGGGGCTTGCTGTTGTTCCCTCTATCTCAACATTGGTAACGGAATTGTCAACGTTCACTGTATAGTTATAGACATTATAGGCAAAGGCAGGAGAAAGCTCGCCGTTATCCACTTTCAGAGCTGTAAGAACGCCTTTATCGGGTATGCCGTTTGAAGGTGCGGTCTTAGTGGTAGTGGTGGTGATCTTTTCGGTGGTGGTCGTGGTTTCTGTTTCGGTCTTGGTTTCCACCTTATCGCTTCCAACTGTTATGACACAATAGGCGGTAGGCGAGCCGATAAGCTCTGAATCAGGGGAATATATCTGACAGCTTTGCAGGCTTATATTTGCATTTCCTGCTGACAGACCTTTGAACGTAAAGCTGAGATCCACTTCTGAAGAGGGGGTATCAGGAAATCCGTTTACTGTAAGAACTCCTCCGCCGCCTGAGGCATTGTCGCTTGACACAAATTCTATAACGGAATCGTCATAGGCGATATTTGCCTGAACGCTTCCTATCTCTGAATCTGCAGAAAATGTCACGGACACTTCAAACTGCTGATCGGTCATGACGGGGTTTTTAGGCGGATAGAAGAAAGCCTCCCCTGTTGCATGGGCAGTGAGAGCCGTCATTGGAACTGCAAGTGCGGCTGTCAAGAGCGATGAGAATATTCTTTTTACAAGCTTTGTTTTTGTGGTCATTGCTATCCCTCCCGATAACATGGATAATTATTTGGTATAAACTTTGGCTATATCAGACCACTGTCCGAAGTAGGTCTTGCCACCTGTGGCTGTATAGCTTCTCACACGGACGAAATATGTCTTTTGGCTTTTAAGATCTGTTACGGTCTTTTTGTCGGTCTTATTTGAGGTCACCTTAACTGTCTTTGCACCGCTGAAAGATATATTTTCAGCATAGGATATCACATAGCCTGTAGCAGAGCCTTTCTGTGCATAGTCTATATAAAAGCCTTTTTTCACCGGCATGAGCTTTTGTATGGTCTGCTTTGCAGGGTTTATTATAAAAGACTTTGTTATCACTCCACCATACGAGCCTTTTCCTGTTATTGTTACCTTAGCTGTGCCTATATTCTTGTTGGAGGAATATTTCACTGTATAGTCTGTGCCGTTTTTAAGGGTCTTGCCCGAATATGTGACAGTTATACTTTGGGTGATGTTCTTGCCTGTGAAAGACTTGTTTTTTATGCCTGCTACCTTAGCTTTGGCAATATCATATTTTGCGGTGATCACGCTCTTTGTATCAGACCATGCGCCGTTATAACGCTTGCCGCTGACTATTGTATACGAACGCACTCTTACATAATATTTCTTCCCTGCCGTCAGGTTTGAAACTGTCTTTTTATCCGTTTTGTTTGAGGATATGATCAAGGTTTTTGCACCTGCGAAGTCAGAGCGTGTACTGTACTGCAATTCATATCCTGTGGCTGAACCTTTCTGAGCAAAGTCGATAAAAAAGCCTTTATATCTTGTTTGCAGAGATTGTATCTCCTGTTTTGCAGGATAAATGGTAAAAGTTTTTGTTATCGTACCCTGATAGTTGCCCATGAAGCTTATGGTTATTTTTCCAACGCCTATTTTTGTATTTGAGCTATAGGAAACAGTATAATCATGTTCAGGAAGAAGAAATTTTCCTCCGTCCGTTACCATAACGTCAGGTCTTATAGGCTTGCCTGTGTAGGAGAGCGTATCAACATAATAGACGCTTGTCAATTGGGCGGACTTTGGAAAAATGTCGAATGCTTTGGCTATAGTACCACTGTATCCGCCAATGCCTGTTATTATCATTTTGCCCTTGCCTGCGGCTATATTATCGGCATAGTCAATGGTATAGTCTTTATTATTTGTCAAAGGGGTATCGCCATAGGAAAGCGTTATACTGCTTTGAGCAAGCTCATAGCCTGTGAATGTCATATGTGTTTTAAAGCCTGATATCTCGCAGTCTTTTATAAGCTTTCTGTCGTTATAGACCGCCTGCACTGTCATATGGGCTGTGACTTTTGAAAAGTCTTTATCCCAGCCTGTAAAGCGTTTGCCTTTTATGGTCGGTGCTTTGGGCGGATCGGCACTTTTGCCGTATTCTATGGTCTGAGATGACAAAACTGTGCCGTTTATATCAGTGAAATCGACATTGCAGGTATTGGCTTTCCAGCCTGCATAAAGCGTCTTTGAGCCGTCTGAAAAGCTCACGGACGTTATAGGCTCGCTCTCAAGCTGTGAGTCGGCATACCAGCCTGTAAACTGTGTGCCCTCTTTTGTGGGGGCGGAAAGCTGTGCGGTTTCGCCCTCGCCAAGCTCATCAGGGTTGAGGGAGCTGTTTTCGCCACCGTTCAGGATATAATCTATCTTCGCTTTGTCACTTGGGGTGACTTTTGCGGAAACTGTGGTGTTTTCTGTGAAAACTGTGTTGCTGTTCACAGGTTCGCCTTTACGATACCAACCGAGAGTGTAGCCCTGCTGAACGTTCACATTCGGGAACACGGCTTTGCCTGCATAATCGGTGCAGACTTCTATGGTCTGTGCCACAGCGGAGAATGTTATCTTATGGGAAGCCTGCTCGTTATATGAGGTCTGGCGCACAAAAGTTCCGTCCATTGTCCACTTTGCGCTGTCTTTGAACTTTTCACCGTAGGTGTTCATTGCATATGCCCCTTGAGAAAGTGCATTTTTTGCAGAGAGGCTTGAAACCAGGCTGTCGCTGTCATTGCTGTAACAGCCGTATGCGTTCACAACAGAAACGGCAATATCCCTGCCTCCTATAAAGGCATTTGTAATGGCGGAGCTGTTTTCCCTTAGGTTTGAAGAACACTCTGTTATGATACCGCAGGATTGTCTTCCTATGACGCCACCTGAATAGACTTCTCCTGACACTGTGCCGTCAAAGGTGCAGGCTTTTATGGCTGTTCCTTGATAAAAGCCCACTATTCCACCTGCGTAATCGCCTTTCACTATACAGTTTTTCATGGAAATGTTATTTATCTCTGCACCGTTTTTTATGTATGCAAAAAGCCCTGAATACTCATTGGACATGATGACTGCGTTTTTTATAAGGTGTCCGTTGCCGTCAAAATAGCCCATGAATGGGTTTTCAGAATCGCCTACGGGTGAGATAGTTTTTCCGTCAAAGTCAAGGTCAGCTTCAAGGGTGACTAGCTTGCCCTCGAAGCTTTCGCCACTGCTGACACGCTTTGCAAAGCTTTCCCACTGGGCTTCTGTGGTTATAACAAGGGCTTCGTCCTGTTCTTCTGCGGCGGAGATAAGGAGCTTTTGTGCGTTTGAGATATCGTTCTTGGAAGCGTTCTCGTCCGCAAGCACCTTTCGGGCGTTGTTTGCTTCCCTTTCACAGCCTGCAAGCGAACCATACTTCGCAAGGGTGGTTTCAAGTGAACTTTTATCGGGCTTTGCAGTATCGTCAGTGTAAGCATAGATAAAAAGACTTCCTATGGAGTCAGTCTTGTCCGCTCCGACGTCAGACCAATATTTGCCGTTAAGAGAAACATAGCTTTGCCCTGACTGCGCCTTTGATGTTCGGTCGCTTTCTGCAAGGAGATATCCCCTGCCGCTGTCGCCGCTGAATTTTACTGAAATGGAATATTTCTCGCCCTCTTCAAGGAGGATATCCTCGGGAAAGTCAACTGTATAAAAGCCGTTTGCGGACACTGAGCCGCTTATCTGCGTTTCAAGGACGCCTATAGGGTCGCTGTCGGAAACGTCGGTATAGACGCTTAGGGTGTAATCCGCACTGCCCGTTTTGCCCACATACATAAAGCCTGCTTTATCAAGCTTTTCATCGGCTTTAGCTGTGAAAACATTTGCACCGTAAACAGAACCGTCATTGCTTGCGTTCACAACATAGCCTGTCATTTTGCTGTAGTGATATGTATTATCACAGCTTTCTTCAAAGTCATAGCAGCAAAACTGTCCGAACTCTGCTTCATCATAGGACACCCAATAGAAGCCGTCATTGTCCTGATCTGCGCCCCACGAGCCTTTCACAAGCCATGCGCCGTTATTGGCAGGCTTATATCTGAAATTATCTTTACTGTAGTTATCGTCCCAGCCCACCACTGTGACGGAATGATTTATGATAGTGTTTTTTGAGGCGTCGGGATCATAGTAGGCAGTATTGTTATGATTCATATAGCCATTTCCTGCAAAATAGCTTGCGGAAACTGCTCCAAGCTCCATTATTTTACGCTTCACCTGCGTGGTGCTTGAAAGCTCCAAGACATAATTCAGCCTGTATTCGCTGACGTTTTTCTTATTTTCGGAAACTATCATATTCTCTGTGCCGGATTCTAAAAACGGCTCGTAATCCTCATAGCATAGTCCCTGACCATTTGCAAGGGCGGAGGCCGCAAAGAGCCAGTTTCCCCCTGATGAAAAATCGTCTTTACCTGTGGCTGTGCCTGAATTTGAGGACAGCACCAAGGCTGGCACGGAAAATTCTGCGGAGGGGTTTTCAAGCCCCTTTTTGATAAGATCCTGCTCCGCACAGGCAAGGGCTGAGAACGCCCAGCAAGCACCTGTTGAAGCCTGATCTTTTACTGTTGTGATCTCTCCTGAGCTTCTTGGGTCATAGGTGGATGGGAGCTTTCGGGCGGCTAGTCTTGAAGGGGACTTTATCTGATAGTCACCCTCTGTGCTTTTGGCCACGCCCTCTATCTCATAGCTATAGCCGTTATGGGTAAAGTTTACGGGAACGACTTTTATGCCGTTATCCTCGCTGGCAAGTGCAAAAGTCTGCGCCGAAAGCTGAAAAGCCAAGAGCAAAGCTGTCAAAAGCCCTGCCGCACCTTTCATTCTTCTCATTTTCCGCCCTCCTGTTTATCTCAGGTTATGGTTATCTTTCTTGTATACTCGTTTGAAACGCATCTGCCATATGCCGCTGTTTCTCTAAGCCTTACTGCGTTCTTTTCAAGGAAAGCAACACGCTTTGCATAGTCGGAGATATCCTCAAGCTTTTTCAGCGAGGTATCATACTCAAGAGTTCTGTTCTCAGCCTGCGCAAGTATGCGTGTGCCTGTGCGGTTAAAGGCAAGTATCCTGCCGTATGGCACTTGTCTGATATCGTCCTTTCTGATGCCGAGAACAAGGTGCAGGACCATTCTTCTTACTCTTGCCATGGTGATATTTTTTGACTTTATACGCTGTTCAAAGATATCCATAGTTTCAGGGCAGGAGCTTACGACAGACATAAATCTGTTGGCAAGGTGTTCGTCGCAGTCAGGGAGGGCAAGAAAATCTTCTCTTGAAGCAGTACAAAGCTTGAAAAGCATTTCTCTGCCTGCCTGCCGGGTAAAGGACGGCTTACAGCCCTCAAAATCATATGGAACAAATTTCTGCCACTCGCCTCCCTCTTTTATAAGCGCTCTTATATGAGAAGCCGAAGCGAAATTACCGGACTCTGCCTGAGAATCATGTGCAACAGCTTCACGCTTTACGGCATAAGGCACTAGCCATGGGGCTATACGCTTTGCCGCCTTTATATACTCAACTGCAAGAACGTTATTTGGGGTGGAGAATATCTCTTCAGCGGTTCTGCCATAAAGACCTATGGAGGCTTCATACATAGCCTGCGGGTAGGTCTTTCCCTGAGATAAAAGCTCTCTGACCTGCTGTGAGTTTTCCAGCATTGCGGATATCTCCGCTGCCTGTTCAAGAGCATTTTTATCACCGCTTTCACAGCCAAAAGACAATGTCGTTACCACATTCTCCCCAAGACCTGCAAGAAGCATTACTGCACTTCTTGCAAAGACCTCGCTGTTTGAGCATGAGAACGGGCATGGCAATTCTATAACAAGGTCTGCACCGTTTCTTATAGCAGCCTGTGCTCTGTCATATTTTGAAAAAACAGCCGCTGAGCCACGCTGCACGCAATCACCGCTCATTACTGCGACGATACCCTCTGCGCCAGCCTGTCTTGTGGCTTGTATCTGATATTTGTGTCCGTTATGGAACGGATTATATTCCGCAACTATTCCCGCAATTTTCATTTTTTACTCCTCTTTCTACCCTATGCAAATTTTATTCCGTCTTTCAAAAGCTTACTGCGAATTATGATACTAATATGTTAAGCCCTAGTAAAAAAATTGTGCAATATGTATATTTATGAAAAAAGCTCTTGAAATTTATCATTAATATTGATATACTATAAGTATATGATATTATGGGCTTAAAGTCAAGCCCGTTATCTGACATATTATAATCGGGAGGAGATTTTTTCCAATGAAAATCTTAGTTGTAAACGCAGGTTCATCATCACTTAAATATCAGCTTCTGGATATGAAGGACGAGTCTGTTATCGCAAAGGGCAACTGCGACCGTATCGGTATCGACGGCCATGTGAGCGCAAAGACAGGCGACGGCAGACACATCGAGGAGGATTGCAATTTCCCTACTCACACTGAGGCTTTTGAAAAGCTCGTTGAGGTACTCACATCAGGCGAAACAAAGGTCATCGACTCTATGTCTGAGATATCAGCTGTAGGTCACAGAATAGTTCAGGGTGCTGAGATATTCAAGGAGACCTGCCTTGTAACAGACGAAGTTATCGACCAGATCGACTCACTGGCTGAGCTTGCACCTGTACATAACCACCCACACGCTCTTGCACTGAGAGCCTGCAAGGCAGTTATCCCAGCAGGCACACCACAGGTAGTTGTATTCGACACTGCTTTCCACTCAACAATGCCAAGAAAGGCTTATCTCTACGGTCTGCCATACGAGTGCTACACTGATCTTCATGTAAGAAAATACGGCTTCCACGGAACATCACACAGATTTGTTTCAGGCGAGCTTGCAAGAGTAATGGGCAAGCCTATCGAGGAGCTTAAGATAGTTTCATGCCACCTTGGCAACGGCTCATCTATCACAGCTATCAACGGCGGCAAGTCTGTTGACACATCAATGGGCTTCACTCCTCTTGACGGTCTTGTTATGGGCACACGCTGCGGCTCTGTTGACCCTTCTGCTGTTGACTATGTTGAGAAGAAAATGGGTTTCACACCTGACCAGATGACAGAATACATGAACAAGAAGTCAGGCTTCCTTGGTCTTTCTGGTATCGGCTCTGACAACAGAGATATTCAGGCTGCTGCAAGCGAGGGCAATGAGAGAGCTCTTATCGTAAGCGAGATATTTGCTTATCAGATCAAGAAGTTCATCGGTTCATACGCTGCTGCAATGAACGGTCTTGACGCTGTTATCTTCACAGGCGGTATCGGTGAGAACGCACCTGAGGTAAGAGCTGCTGCTTGCTCAAATCTCGATATCCTCGGTATCCACATTGACGCTGAGAAAAACCTCTGCCGTGGAATTCTCAAGGAGATATCCACAGACGAGTCTAAGACAAAGGTTTACGTTATCCCAACAAACGAAGAGCTTCTCATTGCAAGAGATACTCTGGCACTTGTTACAAAGTAATATTTCAGATAACATTAAAGACGGCTTTCTTATTAGAGCCGTTTTTTTTTTGCGCATAAAAAAGGCACAGGAGAGGTTTTCCTGTGCCTTGATTTGTTTGATAAGACCGCCAATTTTCATGTAGGGGCTGGCGCCCTCGACAGCCCGATTTTGAGAGTGTAAAAGTTTGAATTATCACGAAGTTTTGTGGGCTGACGAAATATCGAGAAGTGGGACGTCGTATTTGTTTGAATGTACGATATTGGCTATGTACGTTTACCAGACACCATTGTATCAGGTCTTAACGCCTGAGAACTGCGTCTGATAAAGTCTGTAGTAACAGCCCTTGGCGGCGATAAGCTCCTCATGGCTGCCCTGCTCTGCAACACGTCCGCCGTCGATAACGACTATCTTATCAGCGTCACGGATAGTGGAAAGTCGGTGAGCGATGATAAGGGAGGTTCTGTTTTTCATAAGAGCCACCATTGCGGACTGAATGTGCATCTCAGTTCTGGTATCAACTGAGGAAGTGGCTTCGTCAAGAATAAGTATCTTCGGGTCGGCAAGCACTGCTCTTGCTATGGAGAGAAGCTGACGCTGACCTTGTGAAAGGTTTGAGCCGCCCTCGGCAAGCACTGTGTCGTAACCCTCGGAAAGTCTTTCTATGAACTCGTCTGCGTTCGCAAACTTTGCCGCCGCCTTTATTTCAGCAAGGGTGGCGTTTTCTCTGCCGTAGCGGATATTCTCTTCTATGGTGTCCTTAAAAAGCACTGTATCCTGCAAAACTATGGCTATGGAACGTCTGAGCTTGTCTTTCGGGATATCGTAAATGCTCTGACCGTCTATGGTTATCTCACCGCTGTCAACAGGATAAAATCTTGTGAGAAGATTTACTATGGTGGTCTTGCCTGAGCCTGTTGCACCGACTATGGCTATTTTCTGACCTGCTTTTACTTCAAGATTGAGGTCTTTTAGCACCTGTTTTTCAGGAACATACGAGAAGTCGATATGCTTGAAGTCGATATCGCCTTTGACGTTTTCCACCTCAAAGTCGGCCTTGCCCTCGTCAGTTTCCTTATCAGCGTCCATGACCTCAAATATACGCTCTGCACCTGCTATTGCGGTCTGGATATTTGCAAACTGGTTTGCAATCTCATTGATAGGACGTGAGAACTGTTTTGAATAGAGTATGAAAGCCTGAATAGTTCCCACTGTTATAAAGCCTTTTATTGCGAACCAGCCGCCAAATGCAGCGATAAGGATAAAGCCGAAATTGGATATTAAGTTCATGCAAGGACCCATTACACCACCGAATATCTGAGCTTTTATGCCGCATTTTTTCAGATTGTTGCTCATTTTCTCGAACTTGTCAACAGCGTCCTGCTCCTTGCCGTAGGAAACGACCGTCCTATAGCCCACTACCATTTCTTCCACTTCACCGTTTATCTCGCCAAGAAGCACCTGCTGTTTGATGAAATATTTCTTCATATACTTTGTGAGTACGCCTGAAACGAATATGGTAAGAAACACTGTAGACAGTGAGATAAGGGTAAGAAGCGGTGAATACAGAAGCATTATGACAACTGTTCCCACTATGGTCAGCACGCCTGAGATGAGCGAGCCTATAGACTGAGAGATAGTTGTGGAAATGTTCTCGACGTCGTTTGTCATACGGCTCATTATATCGCCATGGCTGTGGGTATCGAGATATTTTATAGGAAGTCTTACAAGGCTTGAGAACAAGTCTTTACGCATGGTCTTTACTGTGTACTGTGAAAGCTTTGCGGAGAATATTCCCTGCATATAGGTGAAAACAGAGGACAGGAGATAAACTGCACCAAGACCTATGAGCGTTTTGCCAAGCGCACCGAAGTCAACGCTTGTTTTCTTTTTGGTGAGAGTGATGCAGTCTATGGCTATCTGTTGTATTGATGGTGCGGCAAGGTTGAGCAGAGTTATGATGAGCATTACACCGATAAGAGCGAAAAACAGATATCTGTTTCTGCCTATATAGCCGATAAGCTTTTTAAGGGTGTTCTTTGCGTCCTTAGGCTTTTCCATTGTGAGCCTTGCACCGTGAGGTCCGCCCGGTTTTCTTCCGCCGGGTCCCATTGGAGGCATTGGAGGCATTACACTTCACCTCCTGACGTTTTCACCTGCGAGGCGTAGATATCCTGATATACCTCGCAGGTCTTTAGCAGATTTTCATGAGTATCGCAGGCACAAAGCTTGCCGTGGTCGAGGACGGCTATCCTGTCGCATGATTTTACGCTCTGGATACGCTGTGCGATTATGATAAGGGTAGTGCCGTTCATTTTGCGGTCTATCTCCGCACGGAGCTTTGCTTCTGTGCCAAGGTCGAGGGCGGAGGTGGAATCATCAAGAATGAGGATCTCAGGTTTTTTAAGTACCGCTCTTGAGATAGAAAGCCTTTGCTTCTGACCGCCTGACAGTGAAGCACCCTTTTCGGCTATAATACCCTCATAGCCTGCAGGTATTTTCTGAATGAACTCGTCAGCCTGAGCTGCCTGTGCGGCGGAGATGACCTCCTCATGGGTAGCGTTTTTGTCGCCCCACTTTATGTTGTCCTCAACTGTGCCTGAGAAAAGCTCGCTCTTTTGCAGGACTATGCCAACTTTCTTTCTAAGCTCGTCAAGCTTGCAGTCCTTGACGTTTACGCCGTCAACGAGGACTTCCCCTGCTGTGCAATCGTAAAATCTTGGGATAAGGTTCACAAGGGAGGATTTTCCCGAACCAGTTGCACCTAGTATGGCGACGCTCTCGCCTGACTTTATATCAAGGGTAAGGTCTGAGATAACAGGTCTGCCCTTGGTTTCAGGATAGGAGAATGAAACGTTTTTAAAGCTCACTGTGCCCCCTGTTTTATCTGCAAGGGAAACGCTGCCGCTTTTTATAACTGGGTCAGTTTCGAGGACTTCTCTCAATCTGTTTGCAGATGCGGAAGCCTTTGCGAGGGTCTGGAACATCATAGACATCATCATTACGCCATGCAAGACCTGAGTAAGATATGTGATAGCCGCCATGACCTCGCCGACCTTCATAGCTTGTGCCTGCACCTGCCAGCCGCCTATAACTATAACGGCAATAACAGACAGATTGAGTATTATCATAAGAAGCGGCTGAAGGATAGCCATAAGGGTCTGGACACGGAGGTTTGATTCCATAAGGCTTATATTTGCATCGTCAAAACGCTTTTCTTCTGTATCCTCTCTCACATAGGCTTTTACTACTCTTGCGCCTGTGACGTTCTCCTGAACCACAGAGTTTACGCTGTCAAGACGTTTTGCAACGATAGAATAGTATGGGTTTGCCTTTTTGAGAATTACTATCATCATGATTATCTCGACAGGCAAGGCACATAGAATTATTATTCCAAAGCGAACGTTCAGAGTGAGCATCATGATTATTCCGCCGAAGAACAGCAGGGTGTCACGCACCAACATTCTCAGCATGAAGTCTACCATTTGCTGAATGGCGGTTATATCCGCTGTAAGACGTGTTACCAATGAGCCTGTTGTGAACTTGTCGGTCTGTTCAAATGAAAGACCCATGACACGCTTAAAAACGTCCACACGCAGATCTCTTGAAAAGCTTTGGGAAGCTATCCCACCGAATGCAGAAGCCGCAATTCCGCAAGCTCCGCCGCCTATAAGAACAAGGAGCATAAGAAGTCCCGTTCTTATGATAAGATCCATATCCTGACCCAGCACACCATCGTCAACTATTTTTGACATAAGCTTTGGCTGAAGCAGGTCACCCAGCACTTCTCCCACCATGGATAGAGGTGTCAGCACCGCAAACAGTGCATAGGGCTTCAAGTATTTGCTTAGTTTTACTTTCAAAGCAGTTCCTCCTAAAATTTTATTTCAGGCTACTTATACGCAGGATAGCTTGATATGTACATTTGCAAAGCACAGGCATTGCGTGTTTATAAACATCAAATTTTCCTTGCTGGTAACATAGTGTCACAGCCCTAATTGTGCATTATCTCAAGCTCCTCGGACAGCTCCTGCGCTGTCATTTTTCTGCTGAGGGAGGCTTTGTCTATCATTATGGTAACAGGCTCTTTTCCGTGGATATCGAACCAGTTGTCAGAGAACACGCAATCTGCGGTCTTTAGGCTGAGGCAAACGCTTTTGGCGTAATTCTCGGCACAGAATGTCAGGGCGAATTTATCCTCGCTTTCTGATATGCCGTAGATTATGGCAGGCTCTAGGAAGGTAAATTCTTTCGGGCGCACAAAGAGCGTTGTGCCAAAGCTCAACACCTTGCCGTTCTCCATAATGGAATATTCGAGATATTTTTCACGAGGGTCGGTACGGTTTTTAAGCTCATCTGAAAGGTCGATAGTAAGGACGTTCTGTGCTGTGAGAGATGGAACGCTCACGGATTTTTCGCCGCTTTGCAGAATTTCAGCTTTATTGTTTCTAAGCGTCCATTTTACAATGCCCTCAAAGGCTGTCATTCGCTCGTTGAATATATTGAGTACAGGCTTTTTTCTATGGGTATCGTCGCAGGAGATAAGGCATGGTGCGTAAAAACGTTTTGCATAATAATGCAGACCTTTCCACCTGCCGAAATAGTCGATACTTGACCATGAGATAACAGGGTTTGAATCGTTCACCTGCCAATATGCAGAGCCCATACATCTGCCTCTTGCTCTTCTCATATGCTCGACATTGGAGCGTATGCAGTCTGCCTGAACGAGCTGTGAGGAATAGATGAGCTTTTTGAAATCATATGGATATCTCACCATTTGAGCGAGATAGTACATTATCTTCTCGTTGCCCTGAACGCACTTCTGATGTGCCTCCATAACTGGTGAGCAAAGGTCAAAGTCGCCCTTTGTTTCATCAGCAAAGGCACGGCAGGTCTTTATATCAGGCAGGCTTTCAAAGCCGTATTCTGAGCAGAAGCGGTAATAAAATTCTCTGAACGCTTCGATAGGCTTGAAGTTGTGCCAAACGTCCCAATAGTGCATATCCCCTGCGTGGTTTGATGATGCGTCCTTGAAGCCTCCCCCTGATGAAGGTGATGACGGCCAATAGAAGGTGTTTTCGCATGGGTCATAGGCTTTAAGCACCTGTGGGATAATATCCTCAAAAATGATAAGATAGTCACGCTTTGCTTCCTCGTCCTCGGGAAGACCCCAATATTCCCATGCGGATTCTATCTCGTTGTTGCCGCACCACAGACCAAGGGAGGGGTGGTTTCTCAGGCGAATAACGTTGTCACGAACTTCCCCACGGACAGTTTCTTCAAACTCCTCTGTGAGCAGATATGCAGAGCAGGCGAACATAAAGTCCTGCCATACTATGATACCGTTCTCGTCACAGAAGTCATAGAAATACTCGTCAGGATAATAACCGCCGCCCCACACTCTTATAAAGTTATAGTTTGCGGCCTTGCAGTCTGCAAGGAGCTTTCTTGTTTTCTCCTCGTTACAGCGTGTGACTATCTGGTCTTCGGGAATATAGTTTGCGCCCATGGCAAATATCTTCACGCCGTTGTTTATAAAGCAGAACTCCTCGCCCCACTGATCTTTTTCACGGCTGACAGTTAAAGTTCTAAGACCTATGCGCTGTGTATTTTTATCAGCGCACAAGCCGTTTTCATCATACAAAGTCACTGCACAGATATAGAGTGGCTGTTCGCCATAGCCGTTCACCCACCAAAGCTGAGGGTCGTTTATCACAAGCTCTGTTTCATAATATTCTGAACTTTCCTCTAGGCTTATGTCGGCTTTTGCGGCGATATTGCCCTGCGGGTCGGATATTTCCACCATAGCTTTTTTACAGCCGTGGTTTTCTATATGCAAAAGGGCTTTCAAAGTCACTTTGTTATCGGTGTGTTTCTGGCTGTAGTAAACGTCAAGTATACGTCCTGCAACTGGGACGATAAGGGATACATTGCGCCATATTCCCATGTCAGGGAGCATTGGACCCCAATCCCAGCCGAACATACAATGGGCTTTTCTTATATGTGTATAGCCTGTCATGGTGGAGTCAACGCCCCAAAGGTGACGTTTTTCGTCCATTTCTTTTATGTATCTGTTTGGCGAGGTTATTTTCACTGTGAGAGTGTTGTCCCCCTCTTTGATAATACCATGGACAGGAAACTCCCACACTCTGTGCATATTGTTCACTCTGCCGAGGTGAATGCCGTTGAGACAGACGTTTGCTATGGTATCAATGCCGTCAAAGTGCAGGACAGTATGCTCGCACTCCACTGCGGCCTTGTCTGCGGTGAATGTAGTTTCAAAGTCAAAGTCATCATCACATATCTGAGTGGAGATATACTCGTTCTCACGATAATATGGGTCGGGTATCTTTTTATAGTCAAGCAGGGTCTCATATACAGAGCATGGAACTTTGCAGTCAAAGCTCTCCTGCGAGCCTGCTTTTTTCATTTTCCAGTTATCGTTAAGGCTTACTGTTATACTCATTATTTTTCTCCTTATTTATCATGGACGCAGAAAAGGTTTGTTTCCCATGCGGGGTAATATCTTTCCTGACGGATATAGAATTTGTATCCCTTGCAAAGGCTGTTTATATACAGAGGCAGGGTGATGTAATCATATGGTCTGTGATACAATGCACTGCATATTTTTGGGGCATAGCGTGAAATGGTATATTCACTGCCTTTGATAGCTTCTAGGTCTGCTCCCTCAACGTCATATTTTATATAGGTGCATTTTTTGCCTGCAAGAACGCTGTCCAGACTTCTTGCACGAACCTTTTTTCCTGTGGCATCTACTCTGCCCTGTCTGCCTGCGCCACCTGCGAAATAAAGCTCGGTATCAATGCTCCATGCGGCGGCATTGTAAAGACTTATATTGTCATTGGCTTTTAGATTTTTCAGGCATTTCTGAAAGTTTTTTCTCTCAGGTTCGAGGGCATATATTCTCTCATACTTTCCCCCTGTGCGTGAGATAAGCTCTGCGGCAGTGTCGCCTGTGTATGCTCCCAAGTCGCAGTATATCTCGTTTTCTCCAAGGGGAAGTATCTCGGTTATCTTGTCCTTATCCGTAAATATCTCACGGAGATAAGAAAGCTTGCCTGTTATCTTGAACGCTGTCAGCTTTTCAAAGGTAAGCTTTGAAATATCGTCATCAAAAAGGCGGTAAGCTTTTTCAGCCTGAGAATACATTGAGAGAAGCTTTTCCTTGCTGAAATTTTCATCGCCTGCAACGTACATTTCCGGCACTATGACCTCGCAGCTTTTTTCAATATTGTCGATACGCTCCATTATCTCAGGCAGGCTCGTGCCAAAGCCAAGCACAACTGTGATATTCCCAAACCGAGCTTGCACCTGTGAGAAAGTCTGCACCTTAAACCCTCTGAAGCTTTGTCCGCGGACAAAATCGTCGCTTGCAAAAACACCTGTGCATTTTATGCCAAGTCTATCAAATTCATCAAGAAGCTTTTCCGCTCCATCGCCCATGCCGTATATGAATATCGGCTTTTCACAGGTCTTGAGCCTGTCCCACGAGCTTTCAAGGGACTGAAAATATTCTTTTGAAAACATTCACACTTTCCTCTCCAAAAAAGGCTCTCACAGAAAGATCTGCGAAAGCCCCTTATTCTTATAGAACTTTATATGATATCGTCATGGATATCAAAATCATCATGATCATGGCAATGACCGCCGTCACCGCCGACCATATCCCTGCCCCTCACACGGTATCTATCACGATTTATATTGATATACTTATCAAGCTGTGCAAGCACATCTCTTGGTGCTTTTATGGACTTGACTTCCTTAACAGGCGTATCAACGTCTTTGACATTCATTACTATTGTGCCACAGCCGAACATTCTTTGTCCGAACGGCAGGACAAGCTTTTTGTCGACGACCCTATAAAGGTCAAGCTCGTCTTCCTCTATGCTGAGAAAACCCTTGCGTGTTATAAACTTATCTTCTGTGAGAAAATATCTTGTAAATGATATAGGCAGACCAAAAATCGTTCTTTTCTTATCTGTCCAAATGTAATTGATAACGTCTTTTTTCATAAAACGACGTCGCCTCCCTCAACATTATCTATAATTTTTTACAAAGACATCATTGCAAACTGGTGGCACAAAAAAGCTGCTGACCATGTTTTTGCAACGATCCTCCCGTATATTTTACCACGCAATAAAGCTTTTGTCAAGAAATTATCCTTTGTAAAAGCTATGTAAAAATACCATTCATTTATATATTTCTATATCATTTCGCAAATATTAATAAATGTAAAATCACACATTTATCTTAATATTTTATTAATCATATAGCAATCTTTGCTAGCGTTTTCGACTTTTTTCTACATAAAATAAGCTTTTATAACAATGTAAAGTTGATGTAAAATATAGCAAATCGTCAATTTATTCATATAATATATTGATTTAAACGACACAAAAGCATATTTTCTCTGTGTAAATTACAATATTTGCACAATTATCTCATTTAAAATTTGGTCATAACCGACATTTGTTTATTTACTATGTATAGATTATTGCGCATTTCTTAAAACATAGTACAAAAAGCAAGAAAATTAAGTAAAAAACTTGAAATTATACCGTAAAAATGTTATACTGCAAGTGTAGTATAAAGTTAAAAAATAAAAAAATTGGAGGAAGAATTAAAATGTGTAAAAAAGACGTGATCAAAATCCTTGTCGGAAGCCTCAATCAGACTGGCATGAAGGTGGCAGACTATCTGAAAAAACAGGGGTACAGTGTTGCTCAGTCAGACTACAATCCACTGGAGATACAGCTTGAGGCACTTAAAAGCAAGCCTGATTTTCTGATAATTTCAGAAATAACGGAGTTTCCATACGAGCTGTGCAAAAATCTTAAAGGGGCTTGTCCTAAGCTGAAAATAATCATGCTTTCCGGCAGAAAAACCAACAATGGAAACAATGGACTTGCAAAATATGCAGACAGGATAATAATAAGCCCTCTAAGCTGTGCGGATATCAAAAACGCACTCAGAGCGCTTCAGTGTCCTGATGATTCTGCAGATCCGAACATCACAATAACACGAGGCTCTGATAAGGGGTACACCAATGGCGACATACAATCTGCTATATCCACCGTGATGAAGCGGTTGTGCATAACTCCGAATTATAACGGCTATGGCTACATCAAAGAGGCAATAAAAATGGCTCTTACGACAGACAAAGCCAACAGACGTGTCACAAAGGTCATTTATCCGGAGATAGCGGCGGCACATGGAGTAACCACAGTAAGCGTTGAAAGAAATATGCGCACCGCCATAAGGATCGGTTGGGAAAAAGCTCAGGACAAAGACAAAGCCGAGATATTCGGTAATTTCGCCATAAGACCTGACCACTACCCCACTAACAGCGAATTTATTTTCGTTGCCGCCGAATACATAAACAGCAAATATCCAGCGGAAAAGGCATTATCAGCCACCGCTGAACATACTAGCGAAAGTAATTTATTTATCTGACAAGAAGAAAGCCGTTATGCCCACAGGCACAGCGGCTTTTTTCTATATAAACGAAACGTCCTGCAGTAAATGACAACGGGCTGCCCTGCGGACACAGATCTTCGGCTGCGTCACCCACTGTCATACGATCACCGCAGACGCTCCGTTATCTCATTTTATGCCGACATGGTTTTTATGACACAAAAAAGCGTACCGAAAAATCGGTACGCTCAGTGTTTAAGTAAAAGCCGCCTTGCCGTCGCACAGCCGATAAACCCGCTATAAAAGCAGGGTGGGTAAAACAGCCTGAAAGCTTCACGCTCCCTTCGTCCGTTTCCGAAACGGCAAATGCGGTTTCGTTCGGGAGGTCTGCAATCCATTTCCAGAGTCTGAATCCCTTTTTAGAAGTGTTGGATTTATAATAACTGTGCTTGTTCGCACAAGGCAGGAAACTTTTTCTGTTACTTAGTATATCACAACATATCCATAATATCAATAGGTAATTTCAGCAAATCAAAGTACATAAAATTGTACATTTTACACATTGACAAGCCTATATGCTGAGATATCTTTCTTATGACAGGTGGTCGTGATCGTGACAACCGCAGCCACAGCCGCAATCATCGTCTTCGTCCTCATCGTCAAACTCGAACATTTCATCGATACGCTCCATGAACATCTGACCGATCTTCTCATACTCGTCATCATCTTCGATAGAAGCAAGTATCTCGTCATTGTTCTCGTCATACTCAGCCTTGAGTATCACAACGTCGCCTGAATCTTCAAGGGCTTCGTCACCGTTCTCATAATAAGGAGTGAGAGCATAATACTTCTCGTCACCATATTCCATTGCGTCCAACAGCTCAAAAGTCTGCTTATTACCATTTTCGTCCTCCAACTCGTAAAGGTCCGGCAGAAACTCGTTATCCATAATTATCCTCCTAACATGATCTTGTGCAGTATATCGGCACTTTCTGAGTGGGATATATCGAAAAAATCAGAACAGAAAGACTGTTTCTGACCACCGCAACACTTTAATTATACTACACTGCAAAATCAAAGTCAAGCGCATTTTGTAAAAGTAATATTAAATATAAAATATACAAAAAGTTGAGAAAAACTATTGACAAGTGCTAAAATATGTGGTATAGTATAGTCAAGGAAAAACAAAGAGCCAAACAAAAGCAGACAACAGGGTTCGCTGAAACGGTCAACGGTCTGACGATACAGTAACGATTTCAGAGGGCACGGCAAAGCGAAGTAAGGCGAGAGGTTTTCCTTATATATCACAGGCAGATCGGTGGACACAGCATATACCCGACACTAGGTACACTACAGTTCAGCAGGCGGGCAGGCTCATCGGATACCTAATAAGATATGAAAGGAGCGAGTCCAATGGACGCATCAGAGATCCAGGAGAGTATCCATAGGCTCGGCAATTTCTTAAAGTAAAAAAGGATCAAGACGCAGACGAATGAGCTGACAGGAATCCAGACATATATGATTTACACAGGAAGAAATTGCAGAGCCTCATGGACTAATCACAGCACAGAGTTACTGCAATTTAAGGATACTCTCAAATTTACAATTGAATATTTTGCAACTTTTATATAAGGAGTGATCGACATGATCGGTTACAGAAGGTTTGCAAATAAAATTTAGACAGGAGTGTTTCCAATGCACAATTTCAGCTTTTCAGAGGTAAAGAAATAAACTGAAAGAGTGATTCCAATGTAAAATTTAGCTTCTGAACATAAAAAGCTCACAGAGCTATAAAAATCAAATAAATTTCGAGGAGTGGTGCATATGAAAATGCACAAAAGGAACTTGAACATGAAATAGAATGGAGTGAGTCCGCCAAGAAATTTACGAGCTTAATGCTCTTACTGATTTGATTTACTGACTAAGATTTTTCTAAAGATCATATAATATACTGAAGGAGTGGTGCGTTATGAAAATGCACTCAAGGCTTTTGAACATCTGATATTTGGAGGTGAATCCGCCAGTTACTTCAGCAAGGCTTATCTGATATGATGAGCATGAGATCTTGAAATTATGCGAAAGGCGATAATTCCAATGGAAATGTAATAAATTTCATTGACAATAAATTTCACGAAAGGTGTTAAGTCCAATGGCACGTTAAGTTTTATCTACTGAGGCATAACTTAATATTTTGAAAGGAAATAGATCCAATGGAAAGGTAATTTGCACTTAGAGATTATTTTTACCGAAAGGAAATAGATCCAATGGAATAGCTTATATTATGCGGACAGAATTTTACTGAAAGGCGTGAGTCCAAAGTACAATTTAGCATGAGTTTACGACTAGAATTTTCAGAAGGGCGTAATACCAATGGCATAATCAATATGAACGTACATACTTAACTATGTGGTGTATTCAGATATCACATAGTTAAGTTTTTTTGTGTAAGAGGTTGGACGTCGAGGACGCCGTCCCCTACAACGTATCAAGAATAAATAAAGCACCCTGCGGATCAATGCAGAGTGCTTTTATTTTATATCATATTTTCAAGGAAAGCCACTGTCTTTGGATCGTATGTAAGATCCTGCGCTTCCATATCCTCGTCAAGCTGCCACAGCTTTGTTACTGCGAAAACTGACGATACAAAAAACGGCTGGCTGTTCAGATAGCCGAGGGTTATCTTTGCCGGAGTGTCCCCCGTCTGCTCGCTGAGCTGTTTTACCTTTGCAAGTCTTGCAAGATTAGCAGGGCCTGCATACTGTCCCTCAGGGAGATTGTTTGCAGCGTCGCCCTTTGCAAGCTTTGCAAAAAAGCCCTTTGCCTGCGGGGAGAACGCCATAACAGGAAAATCATGCTTCTTGTACCAGCGGAACTCCTTTGTATCCATACAAACAAGAGTATTGTCACCGAAAGTTTCAACGCTCGAATGAGCAAGGCTGTAGTTTATCTGACTGATCCTGATAGGCTCCATACCGTTTTCCTCAGCAAACTTATTCGCTTCCTCTATCCTCTGAGTTGTCCAGTTTGAAACACCTATAAAATGTATCTTTCCGCTCTCATAAAAATCATTGAGAACTGGCATTATCTCTTCCACAGGTATCTTCGGGTCGTCACGATGAAGAAAATAAATATCCACATAGTCAACGCCCAACACTTTCAGGCTTTCTTCAAGATCCTTTGTAAGCTCTTCCCTGCTAAGACGGCTTTTGTCCATATGACCCATTTCAGGGTGACCACCCTTTGTGGCGATACAAATTTTTTCACGATTATTTCTGGCTTTGAGCCATCTGCCTATTACGCCCTCACTGGAATTGTGACCATTCTCCAGCCAGTCGCAGTAAACTCTTGCGGTATCGATACACCAACCGCCAAGCTCTGCATATTTGTCGAGAAACTCAAAATACACATCGTCACAATCGTTTCTCTCAAAACCTGCCGCACCAAAAGTCAGGGCAGGGACTTTCATTTCATATCTGTCGTTTTTCAACACATAGCTTATCATATACTCTTCCCCCTTGGCATACAATTTCCTATACTATTTATCATCACTATGTCTACCGATAAACTATTATACCATATAAAAAGGACTTTTTCCACAGAATTTTGTTAAATTTTATTTTTTCATAAAAACCCCTTGACAAGTCGGTAAACTTGATATATAATTGTAAAGGTTTATGACTTTACAGAAATCCATTAGGAGGTAAGCGGTATGAGTAAAAATTTGCAAAACAGCGTTTTGCTCGACTTGTATGGCTGCCTGCTCACTGATAAACAAAACGAGATCATGGATCTTTATTACAATGACGATCTGTCGTTGGGAGAGATCGCCGCTCAGCTAGATATCTCAAGACAGGGCGTTCATGATGCTATAAAAAAATGTGAAACTGCAATGGCTGATTATGAAGAAAAGCTAGGTCTGCTAAAACAGCAGGAGGCTTATCTGGCAGAGCTTAAAGAGTTCAAGGCTCAGGCTATGGACGTTTTTAACGAGTGTAAAAAAAAGAATTATGCGAGAGATATCGCCGAAAAGGTGATAGTGCTTCTTGAAAATCTCGATTCTAAGCTTGATGAATTTGACAACGCAGAATATACCGAAGAAGAATAGATATAGATAAAAAAATTATACGGAGGACAGCTTATGGCGTTTGAAGGACTTTCAGAAAAACTAAACGGCGTGTTCAAGCGTCTTAAATCAAGAGGTAAACTTAGCGAAGCCGATGTAAAAGAGGCAATGCGTGAAGTTAAAATGGCTCTGCTTGAGGCTGACGTTAGCTACAAGGTAGTAAAAGATTTTATTGCCAAGGTAACAGAGAGAAGCGTTGGCGAGGAAGTGCTGAAGAGCCTTACTCCTGGTCAGCAGGTCATAAAGATAGTTAATGACGAGCTTATAAAGCTCATGGGCGAGGCTAACTCGAAGATAAACTTCCCTAACAAGCCGCCTTGCATCATAATGATGTGCGGTCTTCAGGGTTCAGGTAAAACAACACACGCTGCGAAGCTTGCGAAGATGTTCAAGAAAGAGGGCAAGCGTCCTCTGCTTATAGCAGCAGACGTTTACAGACCTGCGGCTATCGAACAGCTAAAGGTTGTGGGAGAGAGAGCCGAAGTCGCAGTATTTGAAATGGGTCAGATAGACCCACGAAAGATAGTAAAAGAGGGTATCAAGCACGCCAAGGATTACGGCAATGACCTTGTTATCATAGATACGGCAGGACGTCTTCACATTGATGAGGAGCTTATGAACGAGCTTAAGGACATCAAGAAGATCGCTGAGCCGAACGAGATAATGCTCGTTGTTGACGCTATGATCGGTCAGGACGCTGTAAAGGTAGCTTCAAGCTTTGACGAGGCTCTTGGTATCGACAGCGTTATCCTTACAAAGCTCGACTCTGACACAAGAGGCGGTGCGGCGCTTTCAGTGCTTGCTGTAACAGGTAAGCCTATCAAGTTCGTTGGTATGGGCGAAAAGCTTGACGAGTTTGAGGCTTTCCACCCTGAGAGAATGGCTTCAAGAATACTTGGCATGGGCGATATGCTCACACTTATCGAGAAAGCTACTCAGACAGTTGACGAAAAGGACGCCAAAAAGCTTGCAGAAAAAATGCAGGAAAAGGGCTTTGACCTTAACGACTTGCTGGAGCAGATGAAGCAGATACAGAAAATGGGTTCTATGAAATCCATTATCAGAATGCTTCCAGGCGCAAACAAGGTAACAGACGAGCAGGTGGAGCAGGGCGAGGTTCAGCTGAAAAAAACTGAGGCTATGATAAATTCAATGACAAGGGCTGAAAGAGAAAAGCCTGCGATCATTGACCCTAAGAGAAAAAGACGTATCGCTGCCGGAAGCGGCACGCAGGTATCTGACGTAAATCAGCTTTTAAAGCAGTTTGAACAGATGCAGAAAATGATGAAGCAGTTCGGTATCGGCGGAAATCTTCACGGAAAGAAATCCAGAAGAAACAGAGCGGCACTTCTCAAAGGACTTGGCGGCGGAATGCCACAATAGTTGATAAGCTATCAGCAATCAAGTGATTGATTTGATATATGAAGTTTTTTATGGAGGTGAAAATACAATGGCAGTAAAGATCAGACTCAGAAGAATGGGTGCTAAGAAGGCTCCTTTCTACAGAATCGTAGTTGCTGATTCAAGATATCCAAGAGACGGACGTTTCATCGAAGAGCTGGGCTACTATGACCCAACTAAGGAACCTTCTGTACTCAAGGTTGACGACGAAAAGGCAAAGTCTTGGATCGCTAACGGTGCACAGCCAACTGATACAGTTAAGGCTCTTCTCAAGAAGAACGGCACTATCTAATAGCTGACAAGACAATTCAGACGGTGAGCCACCTATCCCACCACTTCGCTTGCCGTTTTCGGCGGGGAAAACGCTTCCCTGCCGCATTTTCGTGGGAGAATGGAGATATTTTTATGAAAGAATTACTCGAAACTATAGTTTCTGAGCTTGTTGAAAACAAGGACGCTGTTGAGGTCGTTGTTGACGAGCCTAACGCAGAGGGTATCGTGGTTTATCATCTTCACGTTGCTCCGGACGATATGGGCAGAGTTATCGGCAAGCAGGGCAGGATCGCAAAGGCTATAAGAGTCGTAATGCGTGCCGGTGCTTCCCGTGTGGATCAGAAAATAATGGTAGAGATAGACTGATAGTTCAGTGAATAAATCATCACCCCGTACAGATAATAGTATGGGGTGATTTTTTTGCGTATAAATAAAAAATGCTTCAATGCGCTCACAGGTATAGCCGTGGGGATATGCAACGGTTTTTTCGGTTCGGGCGGTGGAATGATAGCAGTGCCTATGCTTGAAAAAGGCGGCAGTGAGGCGAAAAAAGCTCATGCCACGTCCATTGCTATAACGCTTCCACTGTCTGTCATAAGCGGACTTATATATTTCAAGGGCGGCAGTCTTGACTTTTGGCAGGCAGTGAAATTCATACCACTTGGGATAGTTGGTGCAGCAGTGGGTGCAATGCTCATGAAAAAGCTTTCAAACAGCCTGCTAAAACGTATTTTTGGCGCACTTATGATAATTGCAGGCGTGAGGATATTTATGAAATAGGGTGATATTACGGCTTGGTATACCATATGTGCGGTGGCTTTTCTTACAGGTGTTTTCGCCTCCATGGGTCTTGGGGGCGGAATGGTGCTTATAGTTTATCTGACGGTGTTTGCAGGCTTTTCGCAACTAGCGGCGCAGGGGATAAATCTTGTGTTTTTTATCCCTATCGCAATAATAAGCCTTGTGCTTCACACGAAAAACAAGCTTGTGGAATGGAAAAAAGCCGTTCCCGCAGTTTTGTGGGGAACGGCTGCTGTTATCATATCAGCATGGCTTGCAAACAGGATAGAGCAAAGCCTGCTTTCAAAAGCTTTCGGTATTTTCCTTATCCTAATGGGACTGAAAGAACTATTTTTCAAGGGTGAAAAGCACAAGTTCAAAAGGGTCTGAGAAACGCTGTGTCCAGCCACTATTGCCCACTCCCCTTGACACCACAAGGGTTGTATCGTTCACGCTGTAAGTGCCGTCGGTGTATTTCGGGAATAGACCCTGACCGGGTGCATAAAGACCATTCACAAGGGGTAGCCTTATAAGTCCGCCATGTGCGTGACCTGTGAAGTCGATATCAATATGCGTACCATACTGCACTGCCGTTTTGCTGAAATAGTTGCAATCCTCAGGATAGTGGTTTAGCAGTATGACAAAATCCTCTGTGACCTGAGAAAAAGCCTTGCTGTCATTTTCCATATTGTCAAAGCCCAACAGGCTTATAGTATCACCATTTCGTGTGAGTGTGGTATGCTCGTTATAGAGGACGTTTACACCATAGCTTTCACAACCTGCAACAAACTTTTCCCTTTCCTCCTGAGAAAGATTATATTCGTGGTTGCCCATAACAAGATAGACAGGACATATGTCAGGGAGCTTTTTCATAAACTCAAGGGAGCGGTCAACATCGGGAAAAATCTGATCCACGCTGTCCCCTGTAACAAAGATATAGTCAGGCTCACAGTCTTTGACCTTTTCCGTCAGTCTGTCTATGTAGCCCTTGCCCCACTCGTTGTGGAAGTCAGATATCTGAACTATCTTACAGCCCTCGAAGCCCTCAGGCAGATCGTCAAAATGCGCTGACAGCTTTTTGACCTCGATATAGGTATTCGACCAAACGAAATCGGCTAATATCATGACAGCAAGCACTATTATAACTATGAGTATATTCCTTTTCTGCTTTTTAGTCAGCCTGCTTTGCTTTTTTTCTTCTGTATTCAAGATAGCCCTCCAAAATTATCGTTGCGGCAACTGTATCTACAACAGCCTTTCTTGCCTTTCCCCTGACGTTTGTTTCGTTAAGGATATTGTGTGCTGTGACAGTTGTGGAACGCTCGTCCCACATTCTCACCGGCAGGTCGGTACGCTCTTTCAAAAGCTCAGCAAATGCCCTGCACTTCTCTGCTCTTGGACCTTCCGTGCCGTTCATGTTTATAGGCAGACCTACTATTATCTCACCTGCGCCGTATTCAGCCGCCGTCTGAGCCGCCTTATCTGCGAGCCTTTCGGCGTTTCTCTCAGGAACAGTGCCGATAGGAGAAGCAAGAAACTCAGAGCGGTCGCTTATTGCAAAGCCTGTTCTTGCGTCACCATAATCTATTGCCATTATTTTCATTTTATGTACCTCTATATCAAGACTTTTCTTATCATTATATCATAATACTGTCTGTAAAGCAAGTTCTAAAGCAGAATTTAGGAAATTAAACTGCAAGGACGCAATGTGGAAAAGCTTTCTGCAGATCATTTTCTCAAAAAAGTAAAATAGTTCCTTAAATACTGTGATTATTTGTGCATTATGGTTATTGATTTTTATATTTAATTATGTTATAATGCTTTATTATCAGAGGGTATGCACAAATATCAGGGTTAGGTTTTGTGCAAAATTATATTTTGTAAGAATTTGAAAGGAAAAAGAAAATGAAGAAATTTTTATCGGCAGCAATGTCTGCTATCATCGCCTGCGCTTCAATATTCTCATGCACACTGACTGCTTTTGCCGAAGATGCAGAAACTGAGGACGTTACAATAGATTGCTCCTCCGCAGAAGCCGCAAGCAATTGGACACAATCTCTCACCATTGAACAGGGCGACTTCAATGCTACAAGGCTCACAAAGGATTCAAAGATAGTTGTTACATTCAACAGCGAGGACGTAAACGAAAAGTCAGGCAACAAATACAGTGCAGAGCTTATTTTTCAGAGCTGGGAGAATACAACTACATCAGTGGCACAGGACGGTGCAGTTTGGGCAAAGATAGCCCCTGTTGAGTTTGACGAAACAACGGCTACATATGACTTTGAGTCTATCGCAACTGCATACGGCACAGATGATTTTAGCCAGGTATACAAAATAATGGTAGGCGCAACTGACAGAGCGAAGATAACGGTGACCGGTGTAAAGATAACAAACTGCAAGACAAAGACTTATGCAGAAAAAGAAGAAAAAGACTCAAAGGGAACAAACCCTATTATCATAGTTATTGCGGTCATTGCAGGAATCGCTATCGCAGTTGTGGTAATTGTGATAATCATGAACAAGAAGTCAAGCGAAGCCTTTGACGTAAGCACCGGCAAATTTGTAGACAAGAAAAACCTTTTTGACGAGTCTAAGAACGATGAGGACGAAAAGAAGTAAAAAATAACGCTGTCAGCAGGAGAACGAGCAGTTCGTTCTCCTGCTTTTTTCGTCAAAATACGTCGCAAAATTGCTTGACAACATGGTTTGATGTGGTATAATAAAAGCAAGAACGAAACAATTAGTCAGATATTTAAGGAGGCAGAGCTATGAGTACAAAAGAACTTGCATACAGTATGATAGACAATCTCACAGAAGAACAGCTCAATGCTCTTATTGTTATCTTGCAAGGACTTCAGAAAGAAGAGCCTAACAAAGAAACAAAGAAAGTCCTTGACGAAGCCAAAGAGGGTAAAAATCTCGTTGGTCCGTTTGATTCGGTAGACGAGCTTTGGGAGAGTCTGAATGCTTAGGATAACTTATCACAACAAATTCAAAAAAGACTTCAAAAAAGCAAAAAGCCGTGGTCTGAATATGTTGCACCTTAACGAAGTCATTACCATGCTCGCTGAGGAACAGCCACTTCCGGCAAAATACAGAGAGCATTCACTGACAGGCAATTACAAGGGTTTCCTTGAATGTCACATTGAGCCTGACTGGCTTCTAATATATGAAAGACGCAATGAGGAACTTATATTGCTTCTGTATAGAACAGGAACTCACAGTGATCTGTTCTGATAGGTCATAGGATATTTTTTAACATCACAGCAGGAGGACGAGCAGTTCGTTCTCCTGCTTTTTTTATACCAGAAATATTGACTTATAGACGGAGTTATGGTATTATATTAAAAGGTATATTTATTAATTGGAGGCTATATAAAATGTCAATATTTAAACTTGATCCGGCATTTAAGGACTACATCTGGGGCGGTACCAGACTTAGAGATGAGTACGGCAAAAAGTGCGATTATGATAAGGTCGCAGAGAGCTGGGAGCTTTCTTGTCATAAGGACGGTCCAAGCGTTGTGGCTGACGGTGAATACAAGGGTCTGACACTCAACGAGTATATCGAAAAGGCAGGCAAGGGCGTTCTTGGCAAGAACTGCGAAAGATTTGAGAACTTCCCTATCCTTATTAAGCTCATTGACGCTAAGGACAATCTTTCCGTACAGGTACACCCTGACAACGATTATGCAATGAGAGTTGAAGGCGAATACGGCAAGACCGAGATGTGGTATGTTGTTGACTGTGACGAGGGTGCTACTCTTCTCTATGGTTTCAAGCACGAGATAACAAAGGAAGAATTTGCAAGAAGGATCGCTGACAACACGCTTCTTGAAGTAACAAACGCTGTACCTGTTAAGAAGGGCGACGTTTTCTTCATCAAGTCAGGCACGCTCCATGCTATCGGCAAGGGTATCCTTATTGCTGAGATACAGCAGAATTCAAACACTACATACAGAATTTATGACTATGGCAGAGTTGGCAAGGACGGCAAGCCTAGAGAGCTGCACGTTGACAAGGCTCTTGACGTAACAAAGCTTGCTCCTGCTGAGCAGTATCCTGAGACACCTGTTGAGAAGAAGGACGGCTATGACATAAAGCGTCTTTCAAAATGCGAATACTTCACAACATACAGGGTGAACGTTGAAACAAAGGCTGAGCTTGACGCTGACGAAAACAGCTTCAACAGTATTCTCGTTCTCGAGGGCGAGCCTGTTATCAGCGGTGGCGAAACTGTTTGTGCAAAGAAGGGCGAAAGCGTATTCATTTCAGCAGGCACAGGCAAGTATACTGTTGAGGGCAAATGCACATTCGTGCTTACAAAGATAGACTAAGGTGAGATAAATGCTTAAACTTGACCTGAAAAAAGAGATAGGTGAGCTTGGCGCACTTGTGATCGCTTTTATTATCGGATTTGTGGCAAGCTCATTTTGGATAGGTCTTATCAGCTTTGTAGTGCTGGAACTTGTGTATCTTCTGGTATATGACGCCATAGCAAAAAAGGCTGAAGCCCAAAAGCCAAAAGAGGAAAAGGAAGAGATAAACTTTCACGAATATGACGATGACACTGAGAGCGATAACGCTCAGTAAGCTCAGAAAATAAAAGGGAGAAATTATTATGAAGTATTACATTGGTATTGATCTTGGCGGCACTAACATCAAAGCAGGTGTTGTAAATGAAGAATTTGAGATAATCGCAAAGGCTACCTGCAAGACCAATCTGCCAAGACCTGCGGAGGAGATCTGCGAAGATATGGCTAAGGTCGCTTTGGAAGCTGTAAAGAATGCAGGGCTGGAGATAGAGCAGATAGAGTCTGTAGGTATCGGCACACCTGGTACTGCAAACTCTGACACAGGCGTTATCGAGTATTCAAACAACCTTGGTTTCCTTAACTTCCACGTTGTTGACCTTATGAAGAAGTTTATCGACAAGCCTTGCTATGTTGAGAACGACGCTAACGCTGCGGCATACGGCGAGTATGTTGCAGGTGCAGCAAAGGGTGCGAACGACGCTGTTTGTATCACTCTGGGCACAGGCGTTGGCGGAGGAATAATCATTAACGGAAAGATATATTCAGGCTTCAACTTTGCAGGTGCTGAGATAGGTCACACTGTTATCGACCCTAACGGTCCGCAGTGTACTTGCGGCAGACACGGCTGCTTTGAGGTATTCTCTTCTGCAACAGGTCTTGTAAGAATGACAAAAGAGGCTATGTTCGAGGACAAGGACTCTATCATGTGGAAAATGAACGAAGAGGACGGCAAAGTTTCTGCAAGAACTGCGTTCAACGCTATGAGAGCAGGCGATAAGGCAGGCAAGGAAGTTGTTGACAAATACATAAAGTATCTTGCTTGCGGAATCACAAACACAATAAACATCTTCCAGCCTGATATACTCTGTATCGGCGGCGGCGTATGCAACGAAGGTGACCCTCTGCTTTTGCCGCTGAAAGAGCTTGTGGCTAAGGAAATTTACACAAAGAATTCAGCAAAGAACACTGAGATAGTTATTGCAAAGCTCGGAAATGACGCAGGCATAATCGGTGCGGCATTCCTTGGACTTTCACACAAGAAATAAATAACAAAAAAGAAAAGGGGCAACTACAATGGGATTATTTGATAAGCTTTTAAAGGGTGCGGTTGACGCAATAGACAACGCTGCGGCAAAGAACGGCAATGGTCCGACAGGACTGAAAGACCTGTTTAATCAGGCTATGGACAAGAAAAACGAGGCTATAAACGGCTCTTCAAGCACCACAACTTCAAGCAAACCAAGCACTGCAACCACTTCAAGTTCAAGCAAGAGAAGCAATTGTGCTTATACAAGACCGAAATATACCACACCGCAGGAAGTTCTTGACACAGCGAGCATTCCTGCAAAGCCGTCAAGGAAAATAGAATTTGAGGTTTTTGACGGTGAAAACGCTGAGATAAGAGTGAAGGTAACATTCAACCTGAGCGGAGATTTTCTTGAAACGGCCGGAGATGTACACTATCTGGCGTCATATCTTCCGACCATTGATGATGATTATGATGCAGATTACTCTGACTCAAATACTCCGCTTTTTGGAGTTTTAGATGTAGATGACGAAATAATCTATAACATGGCAGAGAAATTTGATAAGGGTGGCGTACCTGAAAATGCAATGATGTTCCTGCCTGTCAATGACATGGGTCCAAGAGCACGCTTCAAGGCAAAAGTCGAAAACAGAGGTAAGATTGAATATTTCTATTATTGTCCGCTTTACGACTATATGCCTGGCTTCAAGACCTGTTTCACCGTAAGCTACACTCATAATGTTGTGGGCACTCCACTTGAGAAAAAGCTTATGGCGGCTGTTGATGAGACTGTCCGCACAATGCAGCGAGAAGTAGTTTCAACAGAAGACAGACCATTCCGCTAAGGAGGACAAAATGAAGTTTAGTATAATAGGATTTATACCTACTTTGCTTTTGCTGATACCTGCGGTGATAGCCTGTTTCAAGACACCTGCCGACAAGCCTGAGCTTGAGGACGAGAACATTATCGTTTTTATCGCAAAGTGCGTGGGCAGATTTGGCTGCATAGGCTATATGTGCCTTGCTATCGGAGATTACAAGGTAGGCTTTTCAAGCAAGCTGCTTTTCATAATATGGGCTGTTGTTGCACTGCTCGTTATCGCACTTTATTGGGTGCTTTGGATAAGGCAATATAAAAAAGGCAATCATTTTGAAGATATTTACGGCACTGGGATCCCGCTTTTCATTATCCCTGCGGCATTCGTGCTTGTGACAGGTATCTTCTCAATGAATTTTATGCTTATCATATTCTCAGTGCTGGATATCGTTTGCGAATACTGCTCTGCATACGGTGTAAGAAAGCGTCTGCACCCTGCAAAGACAGAGGAAAGCTCAGACGAGGCTGAAACAAAAGAAAATGAGGACGGAGAATAATACCGCTCTCAGTAATATGTTTTTCAAAAGAGGTAATAAAAATGGCGTGTAATTATTTTTGTGACGGAGTAGATAAAGCTCCACAGAGATCACTTTTCAATGCTCTTGGCATGACAAAGGAAGAAATGGACAGACCTCTCGTTGGTATCGTATCTTCATATAATGAGATAGTTCCTGGTCACATGAACATTGATAAGATAGTTGAAGCTGTTAAAATGGGCGTTGCAATGGCAGGCGGAACACCTGTCGTATTCCCTGCTATCGCTGTTTGCGACGGTATCGCTATGGGTCACATGGGAATGAAATATTCTCTCGTTACCCGTGACCTTATCGCAGACTCAACAGAGTGCATGGCTTTGGCTCATCACTTTGACGCTCTTGTTATGATACCAAACTGCGACAAGAACGTTCCCGGTCTGCTCATGGCAGCCGCAAGAGTAAACGTTCCTACTATTTTCGTATCAGGCGGTCCAATGCTGGCTGGTCACGTTAAGGGCAAAAAGACTTCCCTTTCAAGTATGTTCGAGGCTGTTGGTACTTACAACGCAGGCAAGTTCACTCTTGATGACGTTGAGGAATTTGAGAACAAAGCCTGTCCGACTTGCGGAAGCTGTTCAGGTATGTACACTGCCAACTCTATGAACTGCCTTACAGAAGTTCTTGGCATGGGTCTTAGAGGAAACGGCACTATCCCTGCTGTATATTCTGAAAGACTCAAGCTTGCAAAACACGCAGGTATGCAGGTAATGGAGCTTTACAAGAAGAACATCAGACCAAGAGATATCATGACAAAGGACGCTTTCATCAACGCTATCACAGCTGATATGGCGCTTGGCTGTTCAACAAACTCAATGCTTCACCTCCCTGCTATCGCTCACGAGTGCGGAGTAGAGCTTGACCTTGACTTTGTAAACGAGATATCAAAGAGAACGCCAAACCTCTGTCACCTTGCTCCTGCCGGTCACACATACATGGAAGACCTCAACGAAGCAGGCGGAGTTTATGCAGTTCTCAGTGAGCTTAACAAGAAAAACCTTATCAACACAGACTGCATGACTTGCACAGGCAAGACAGTAGGCGAGAACATCAGCGGCGTTGTAAACAAAAACCCTGAGCTTATCAGACCAATAGACAACCCATATTCTCAGACAGGCGGTATCGCTGTTCTCAGAGGCAACCTTGCACCTGACACCTGCGTTGTTAAGCGTTCAGCCGTTGCGCCTGAAATGCTGGCTCATGAAGGTCCTGCAAGAGTATTCGACTGCGAGGAGGACGCTATCGCCGCTATCAGAGGCGGCAAGATAGTTGAGGGCGACGTTGTCGTTATCCGTTACGAGGGACCAAAGGGCGGTCCTGGAATGAGAGAAATGCTCAATCCTACATCTGCTATCGCAGGCATGGGTCTTGGCTCAACTGTTGCACTTATCACTGACGGACGTTTCAGCGGTGCTTCAAGAGGTGCTTCTATCGGTCACGTTTCACCTGAGGCAGCCGTAGGCGGTCCTATCGCACTTGTTGAAGAAGGAGATATGATAGCAATAGATATCGACAACTGCTCTATCACACTTAAAGTATCTGACGAGGAACTTGCTGAAAGAAGAAAGAACTGGAAACCAAGACAGCCAAAGGTAACAACAGGCTATCTTGCAAGATACGCTTCACTTGTAACTTCTGCAAACAGAGGTGCTATACTTCAGATAAAGGACTAATATCCGACACAAAATAATAAGGGAGAAAGGCGAAATAATATGAAAAAATTCATTTCAGGCTTGCTTGGAATACTCTTTGTAGTTCTTGTAGTAGTAGGTGTTTTCATCTGCACATATGTATTCAATCAGCCGTCAAGATCAGGCGATTCAAGAGAGCTTATCTCTGGAACATGGACAGATAAGGACGCAAACATCACTTTTGAGTTCTCTGACGAGGGCGATTTCACTATCACTCACGCTGATGACAAATCAGTTATCGCAAAGGGCTGGTTTAAAATTCAAGAGGACGGGGGAAGCGGAAAGATACAGCTTCTTGTAAATCCGTCTGACAGAGATACAACTGTTGATATCGGTCTGAGAATGAAGTTCTTCTCGACTATTTCCTACAAAAACCTTTCTGTACCGTCTGAGGACGAGGGCGACAAGGTCGCTACCTGCAAGTTCATCTTCCAGAACTCTGACGGAGTTTACTCTTGCGAGAGAAAAGACTCTGACGGCTCATTCTACGACGGCAAATAACGAATTTTCAAGGGCTACGGCTGAACGATATGTTTAGCCGCAGCTTTTGTGCAGTAAAGACTTGATTAAGATAAAAAAGGAGTAAAAATGGAGCTACTGATCAAAAATATCCGTGCCTGCGACCCGCAGACAGGGCTTGACGGTATAACGGACATAGGCATTGACGGAGGAAAGATAGTCAGCCTTGGAAAAACTGACGAGCATGCTCAGAGAGTTATCGACGCAAAGGGCAAGCTTTGTGCATTGCCTGGGCTTTTCGATATGCACGTTCACTTTCGTGACCCAGGTCTTACCTACAAGGAGGACATCATCACAGGTGCGAACGCCGCAAAGGCTGGCGGTTTCACAGGTGTCGCTTGTATGCCGAACACAAAACCTCCTATCGACTCCCCTGAGGGCGTGAAATACGTTTTTGAAAAGGCAAAGAAAACAGGTATCGACGTTTTCCCTATTGCCTGCGTTACAAAGGGCATGAAAGGTCAGGAGCTTTGCGACTATGACGCACTCAAAGCCGCAGGAGTTACCGCCATTTCTGATGACGGCAGACCTGTTGAGAACGCTGAGCTTATGCGTCAGGCTATTGAAAAAACTAATGAAAACGGTCTTATCGTGACTTCTCACTGCGAGGACCTGAAGATAATAAACGGTGGTATCATCAACAAGGGCGAGATATCCGAAAAGCTTGGAGTAAAGGGCATGGACAGAGCCTCTGAGGACTATATCACAGCCCGTGAGATATGCCTTGCAATGAGCTGTAATGCGAGAGTTCACATATGCCACGTTTCCACCAAAGGCTCTGTGAACATCATAAGAGCGGCGAAAAAGGACGGCGTTAAGGTCACCTGCGAAACTGCGCCGCACTATTTCACATTCACAGATGAAAAGCTTTTAGCCCGTGACGCAGATTTCAGAATGTCGCCTCCACTTAGAACTGAGGAGGACAGGGCGGCTGTTGAGGAAGCTGTTCTTGACGGCACTATCGACTGCATCATCACCGACCACGCTCCACACTCCGCAGAGGAAAAGGCTGACTTTGAGAAAGCTCCAAACGGTGTTGTGGGACTTGAAACTTCTCTTGCAGCTACGCTTACAAAGCTTTATCACAGCGACAAATGCGGTCTTGACAAGATAGCAGAGATAATGTCGGTAAATCCGAGAAAGATAATGGGACTTGAGCCTATCAAAATAGCAGTTGGTGAAAGATGCGACCTTTGTATCTTTGACCCTGACTATGAATGGGAAGTTATCCCTGCGGAGCTTAATTCAAAGAGCAAAAACAGCGTGTTCAAAGGCACAAGGCTCAAAGGCAAGGTAATGTACACAATATGCAGAGGAAAGCTCGTTTTTGAGCTTTAAAATAAAATATCCGAAAGGAAGATAAAAATGGCATTTGACAGACTTATTGAAAATATCGTAAAGACACAGAACCCGTCAGTAGTGGGGCTTGACCCAAAGCTTGACTATGTTCCTGAATACATCAAGGAAAAGAAGTTCAAGAAATACGGCAAGACGCTCAAGGGTGCGGCAAAGGCTATATGGGAATTCAACAAGACTATAATCGACGAGATACACGATATCTGCCCTGCTATCAAGCCACAGGCTGCATACTATGAAATGTATGGCTACGAGGGTGTAAAGACACTTTACAAGACTATACAGTATGCAAAAGAAAAAGGTATGTTCGTCATGACAGACGGAAAGAGAAACGATATCGGCGCAACTATGGAAGCTTACGCAATCGCACATCTTGGTCTTACTGACGTTGGCGGCGAGCTTATTGAGGCTTTCGGTGCAGACGCTCTCACTGTAAACGGCTATCTCGGCTCAGACGGAATAAATCCGCTTCTTGACCAGTGCAGAAAATATGACAAGGGCATTTTCGTTCTTGTAAAGACATCAAACAAGTCAAGCGGTGAGCTTCAGGATCTTATGATAGGCAACAAGACAGTTTATGCCACAATGGGCTCAATGTGCGAGCTGTGGGGCAAGGACGTTATGGGCAAGTATGGCTACAGCGGTGTTGGCGCAGTTGTGGGTGCGACTTATCCTGAGCAGCTTGCTGAAATGAGAAAGGCTCTGCCGCACACATTCTTCCTTGTACCGGGCTACGGTGCACAGGGAGGCGGTGCTGAGGGCGTATCAAAGGCATTTGACGATCACGGACTTGGTGCGATCGTAAACTCCTCCCGTGGCGTAATGTGTGCATACAAGAAAGAGGATAACTGCGACGAGCACGATTTTGCAAAGGCTGCAAGACGTGAAGTTATCAGAATGAAAGAGGATATAATCTCATATCTGCCAAAGATCACACTTGAATAAACACTAAAGGAGTGACTGAGTATGACAGCAAAGGGCGTTATATTGTTTACAGCGACGGTGGGAGCATTGCTTTTATGCTCCTGCGCAAAGAACGAGGATACAAGCTCTTTGACGGAAAGTCAGCAGGAGCAAAGCGATTTTCCAAGATGTATCGTAGGCGAGTGGAAATGCCGTGAAACGCCCCTTGACAACAGCGAGCTTTATTCGGGCTATCTCAGCCTTATTATCCGTTCAGACGGCAACTATCTCATGTATGACGCAGAAGCAGGCAACCCCTGCTTAAAAGGCACTATCGAAATGGACGGCGACGATCTTGATCTTATCTTTGTTGATGACAGCGGAGTGGATTTTGCGCCGCCTGCCGGTTGGGAGAATATGTCCAAAAGGCAGGAGATAGGCTATTTTGCTGACTCTTACACGCTAAAGCTTACTTATACTGATAATGATAACTCGGTCACTCTCGTTTTTGATGCGGTGAACGCTCCGAATGAAGTAAAGAACTAATACAGGGAGGATTTTTAATGTACAAGCAGGGTAAATACCCAATAGTTTCAAAAAAGACCCTTGCAAAAGGAATTTTTGACATTGAGATATACTGTCCGCACATTGCAAAGGCGGCAAAGGCAGGACAGTTTGCACAGGTGCAGGCTGAGGGCTTTTTCCTCCGCAGACCTATCTCTATTTGCGATATCGACAAGGACAAGGGTACTATCCGCCTTGTTTTTGAGGTAAGAGGTCACGGCACTGACAAGATAAGCGAGCTTAACAAGGGCGACCTTGTTGACATTATCGCACCGCTGGGTAACGGCTTCAAGGTGCTTGAAAAGGGCAAAAAAGCTGTCTGTATCGGCGGCGGCATAGGCACGCCTCCAATGGTGGGCATTGCAAAGGAATACGGCGAGAACGCCACTGTTATAAGCGGTTTCAGAAACGCTGCGGCTGTCATTTTGCAGGAGGACTTCAAGGCTATGGGCTGTGACGTTCAGCTTTGCACTGACGACGGCTCGGCAGGAAGAAAGGGCTTTGTTACTGACGCACTTCTTGATGTGCTTAAAAGCGAAAAGCCTGATATCGTTTATGCCTGCGGTCCAATGATAATGCTCAAAAATATCACGAAGATATGTGAGGAAAACGGCATTTACTGTCAGGTATCTCTGGAACAGAGAATGGCTTGCGGCGTGGGTGCGTGTCTTGTATGCGTATGCCGCACTGTCAAGGACGGTCAGGAGTTCAATTCTCACGTTTGCAAGGACGGTCCTGTATTCGACAGCGAGGAGGTAGTGTTTGATGAATAGGATAAATGTGAATTTCTGCGGAGTTGAGTTCAAAAACCCTGTTATCCCTGCAAGCGGCACGTTCGGCTACGGCAGAGAGTACGAGCAGTTCTATCCGCTTTCCAAGCTTGGAGGAATATCCGTAAAAGGCACTACGCTTCACCGCCGTGAGGGCAACCCAGGTCCTAGAGTTGCGGAAACTCCAAGCGGTATGCTCAATTCTGTTGGACTTCAAAACGGCGGCGTTGACAAGTTCATAAACTATGAGCTTCCAAACCTTGTAACAAAGGACACAAGGATAATAGCCAACATAGCAGGCTCAACTATCGAAGAATGTGCAGAGCTTGCAGAAAAGCTCAACGGCACGGCTGTTGACATGATAGAGCTTAACATATCCTGCCCGAACGTAAAACAGGGCGGAGCGGCATTCGGCACCGACTGCAACGTTGCAGGTGCTGTCACAAAGGCTGTAAAGGACGTTACAGAGAAGCCGCTTATGGTAAAGCTTTCGCCGAACGTTACGAGCATTGTGGACATTGCAAAGTCTGTTGAGGCAAACGGTGCGGACGCTGTTTCCCTTATAAACACGCTTCTCGGTATGCGTATCGACATAAAGACACGCCGTCCTATACTGAAAAACAACGTGGGCGGACTTTCCGGTCCTGCGGTGTTCCCTGTTGCCGTAAGAATGGTATGGCAGGTGGCAAACGCTGTTAAAATACCTGTTATGGGCATGGGCGGTATCGCCACATGGGAAGACGCCATTGAAATGATGATGGCAGGCGCAGGAGCTGTTCAGGTAGGTGCGGCAATATTTGCTGACCCTTATGCACCTGTGAAGATAGCCGAGGGTATGCAGAAATTCTGCGAAGACAACGGTATAAACAACATCTCTGAGATAGTTGGAACTGTTAAGCCTTGGTAACAACATTGTAAAATATCCGTCTTTTTACAGGGCGGATATTTTTATGGTGTTTTTTCTTACGAATTTCTTAAATCCATTGAAAACAGCTTGCAAAAATGCTATAATTTAAGTCGTCAGGAAAGGCTGACAGAGAAAGGGGAAAGATATGTTTCTTAGAGTACTTTGCGTGATAACATCTGCACTTACAGTTCTTACCACGCTTTCAATGACATCATGCGGAGCAGACAACGCCATTTCGTCTGAGGCCTCCGAAAGTGCTGTTACATCTACGGCAGACAGCGGTAAAACTGCAAAGGATATCCTTTCGGCAATAGAGGGCGACCACATGGACGCTTCGACTTTTTACGGTGAGGACAGCTTCACAAAGAATACCGAAAAGCTTTATGGTATAGAAGCTGACAAGCTCAGCGACGGAGGAATACTTTACTCCTCTGACGGCAATTATGCTGACGAGATATCAATGCTCAAAATGGCTGACGGAAGCAGTGCAAAAAGCCAGCTTGCAGACAGGCTGAGCTACAGACTTAATCAATATGAAAACTACAAGCCTGAAGAAACAAAGAAAATACAGGCGGCAAAGATATTTCAGGCTGGAGATTACTGGGTGCTTGTTATCTCTGACAATGCTGACGAGATATCTGACGAGATAACAGACATGATAAATTAAAAAACGGAGGAAAGAAAATGACAACAGCGAAAAAAATACTTACCCTCGCACTTTGTCTGACCTGCCTTACAGCGGGTATGACAGGTTGTGCAAAAGATAAAAGCAGTTCTGATACTAAAATTACTAAAAGCACATCATCACAATCAGAAAGCAGCGACAGCGAGAAGATAAAAGAACTTAACGACAAGCTTGAAAAGCTGGAAAACACGCTTTCTAACATTCTGGGGGAGGATATATTTGATCCCGCAGACGGTGACGGCAACGTAAATGGTGAGATACACCCTATCTATGATGATACGGCAGTGGTTGAAGCTTACAAGTCGGGTGATGATTCAAAGCTCACTGACGATAAGGACAAATACATACTCAAAGAGCTAAAAAAGGCTGTGGGCGAGATAATCAAAGACGGCATGAGCGAATATGACAAGGAAAAGTCTGTTTATGATTATGTGTTCTCTCAGACCCACTTTAATGACGATTCTCTTGTGGCGATATCTGATGACAGTGAAGATGACGAGTCATACAATCCTTACGGATTTTTCCATGACCACTCTACTATCTGTGTAGGAAACGCAACAACAATAAAGCTGTTTTTTGATGTTCTGGGTATCGACAGCAAGATAATACACTCAACAGAAAACGGCGAACACGCTTGGAACGTTGTGAAGGTAGACGGCAAATGGTATCACCTTGATGTGACATTTGACGGCGGCAACGAAGCTCCTGACTACGCATATTTCAACGTACCTGACACTGCAAAGGACGACGGCTCTTATCCTTGGAACAAAGAGGACCTCCCTGAATGCAATTCAACTGACGATTGCTACATATGCAAGAATGCCAAGAAGCTTGACAGCGTTTATGATATACCTGAGCGCATAAAGGAAGCAATGTCAAACAAAGGAAAAACTGTATATATGTCACTGGACGTGCCTGAGGGAGCAGGCAGCACTGCAGTTGCGGAGCAGGTCACAAACATAATATCAAACTTTTACATTGACGATTACAACGTCTCTTCCACACCTGTTATTGACGCAGGGGACAATGTTTGCTTTGGAATTTCTTTAAATTCGGCAGATGATGACGATTCGGATAATTCTTATGACACAGACAATGCACTCGGCATTGATTACGACAAGCTTTCAAAGGCTTTCTCAGATGCTCTCGGAATAGATTATGAGTATGAGCCTGATTATTCTGATAATAACATAATGGGTTAAAGCTTATAAGGGGATTCTTTAAGGCAACACCGCACAAAGCCGTCAGGTGGGCTTTGTGCGGTGTTGCCTTAATAAAAGCCGCAGGGCATACAGCGCAAAAACTGTATACCCTGCGGCTTTTTATATCGGATTTGATCGAAGAAAGCTTGCCCATTGGGTCAAACGTCAGCTTGCCTGACTGTCTGCCCTTTTCCGATTTTATATGTTTGAGAAATCAGCTCTCGAAAAGTGCTGTTGAAAGATATCTCTCACCTGTATCAGGGAGAAGTGCAACGATAGTCTTGCCCTTGTTCTCTGGTCTCTTTGAAAGTATCTCGGCTGCTTTAAGTGCTGCGCCTGATGAGATACCAACAAGGATACCCTCTGTTTTAGCGAACTTGTTGCCTGTCTTGAAAGCGTCCTCATTCTCGATAGGAAGGATCTCGTCATAAACCTTTGTATCGAGGACATCAGGAACAAAGCCAGCGCCGATACCCTGAATTTTGTGTGGACCTGATTTGCCCTGTGAAAGAACAGGTGAAGTTGCAGGCTCTACTGCTACGATCTTAACGTCAGGGTTCTTTGATTTGAGATACTGACCAACACCTGTTACTGTTCCGCCTGTGCCAACGCCTGCGATAAAGATATCTACCTTACCGTCTGTATCTTCCCAGATCTCAGGACCTGTTGTTGCAAAGTGAGCGGCTGGGTTTGCTGGGTTTACGAACTGACCGAGGATAACTGAATTCTCGATCTCGCCTTTAAGCTCGTCAGCCTTCTTGATAGCACCCGTCATGCCCTTTGCTCCTTCTGTGAGAACTATCTGTGCGCCATATGCCTTAAGAAGATTTCTTCTCTCGATACTCATTGTTTCAGGCATTGTAAGAATTACCTTGTAGCCCTTTGATACGCCCACAGCCGCAAGACCGATACCTGTGTTTCCTGATGTAGGCTCTATAATAGTTGCACCTTTCTTGAGAACGCCCTTCTTCTCAGCTTCCTCGATCATTGCAAGTGCAACTCTGTCCTTAACGCTTCCTGCCGGGTTGAAATATTCAAGCTTTGCAAGGATAGTTGCGTCAGCCTCTACTGCCTTTTCAAAATTAACTGCTTCGATTATTGGAGTTTTTCCGATAAGCTCCGAAACGCCCTTATAGATCTTTGACATTTTAATCTACCTCCGATATGAAAATTATTTTATGCGGTTTTCTGTACCGCTTATGTTTGCTATGGTTATACTATATCACTTTATTCCTACTATGTCAATAGGATTAATATGCTTTCTGTGTTTTATACAACAAAATCAGCTTATTGCAAGCTTAAATTGTGCATTATGACCTATAATCATACTCAGTAATGCAATATGGCTTATTATTTTCATCACAAAGCTCCACAAATTTTCTGCCCTCATCGGTATAAACAAGAGCCTTTATGACTTTACCACGCTTCAAGGGATTTTTATATTCCACACGGATACGCTTCACAGCTGACTCGTTTTCCACAAACTCGTCTGTTATGTCAAGATATCTCGCATTATTGACGTGTTCGTTCATGTCGATATAGCATTTCAACACAGGGATATCCTCATACACCTGTGGCTCAGTATCAGGTAGGGCTATCTTTCTTGGAAGATACTCCATATCAAGCTTTGGATAGAGCTTCACCCTATCAACAAGCTCCTGTGGAGCTTTTATAGGCCGCTGAGAGGTCTTGTCCATGAAAGCGCCAGAAGCTATAGACTTCACGCAGATATCACCGTTTTCGTCATATATAACGGTGTTTCTGTAGCCATACATTCTTTTTAGCTCATAGGTCCATGTTTTGACGGTGAGCTTTTCGTTTTGCTCAGGTCTGCGGACGATATCGAGCTGTCTTGACACAAGAAACATCACGCAGTTTTCTTTCTCAAAAAAAGGCGACATAACAGGGTGAGTGTCAAGGTGGATAACAGAGCAATCCTGCAAAAGGTCCACAAGGCAGCTATTTCTTATTATGCCATGCGAACCTATCTGGCTGCAATTTACAGTGCGTTTCATTTCATACATATTGCTTTCCTCCATTCTGCTATATGATAATTATACAACTTATTGTCGCTTTTTTCAACAGCACATAGGTACAAATGTTAACAGAGGTAAAGAATTGTTAAAAAAAACTCGTTGAAATTAGTCCGCTTTGCTACTTATAATGATATTACAGCAATTTTACAGGAGGCAAAATATGTTTTTATGGTTAATGATAGCTATTCTTGTGGCGGTCTGCTCTGTGGCTGGCTTTATTTATCTCACAAGAAGAATATCAGTTTTTGGCTTTATAAAAAAGCTTTCAAAGGATAAAAAGGTACTTAAATACGCCATAAGTGCAGGTCTTATAGTGCTCACAGGCGGCATAATATGGCTTATATGGGACTGGATAAATGCGATAATCTGTTTGCTGCATCTTGTTATATTCTGGCTTTTATGCGACTTGTTTGTGTTCATTGGAAAGAAGATATCAAAGAAACAGGCAAGCAAATGCCTTGCAGGCTTTATCGCCGTGCCGCTGACGGTGGTTTATCTTGCGGTGGGCTGGTATCTTTGCAGCAATGTGTGGGAAACTGACTACACTCTCAAGACAGACAAGAAGTCGGGGGATATAAGGATAGTTCAGTTTGCAGACTCTCACGTTGGCACAACGTTCCATGGGGACGGCTTCGCAAAGTACATGGAAGAGATACAGAAGCTTGACCCCGATGTGGTGCTTATAACAGGCGACTTTGTTGATGATGACACATCAAAAGAGGACATGATACAGTGCTGTGAAGCTCTTGGCAAGCTGAAAACAAAATACGGCGTTTATTTCTCATTTGGCAACCATGACAAGGGATACTATGACCCTTCGTATCGTGGCTACAGCGGTGACGATCTTATTGCGGAGCTTGAAAAGAACAATGTCAACGTATTACAGGACGACACCGTGCTTATCGACGATCGTTTCTACATAATAGGCAGACAGGACAGGTCTGAGGAAATGGAAAAGGGCGGTCACAGAGCATCTATGGAAGAGCTCACAAAGGATCTTGACAGCTCGAAGTTCACAGTTGTAATGGATCACCAGCCTTGTGATTATGACGCTCAGGCGGCGTCAAAGGTAGACCTTGTTTTGTCAGGTCACACACACGGCGGTCAGCTCATACCAATAAACTTCCTTGGCACTCTCATCGGCGGCAATGACCGCACATACGGCTATGAAAAGCGTGAGGACACCAACTTTATCGTGACATCAGGCATTTCAGACTGGGCGATAAAATTCAAAACAGGCTGCAAGTCTGAGTATGTTGTTATTGATGTTTCGGAGAATTAAATAGCAGGACAAAGCAAAAGGGTCAGCGAAAATGCTGACCCTTCAGTCTGTATCAGGGCTTTGAATGCTTTCCTATCGTGATTTTTTTCAAAAATGTTCATCTGCCTTTCGGGCGTTCGCTGTGTCGAAAAACGCTGTGTATAAAAGTTTAGCACAATGTTTACCCGTAGTCAAGCACCGAACTATTGACAAATCGCACTTGTGGATATATAATTTACCAAGAAACTACACTTTGAAAAGGAGGTGCGGCAGTGACAAAGGTCATATATCCTGTTATCGGCAGGCAGACTTCCCTGCCCTTTTATCTCACCGGAATAGGCATTTCCGACCCTGAATTTCACGTCACAAGGGACAAAGGGCTTGTTTCACATCAGCTTCTTTTTACCTCAGAGGGCGAGGGCAGACTAATTGTCGGGGGAGAAGAATTTGTGCAGACTAAAGGCTCGGCATTTTATCTGCCCCCTAGCGTTCCACATGAATATTATCCTGCAAATGGGAATTGGATAACAAACTGGATAGTTTTCCGTGGAGAGTTTGCGGGGCAAATGCTTGCAAACCTTGGCTTTGACAGCTTTAGATTCTCCCCTGAGATAAACACCCAAAAACCTGCTCAGCTTTTTGAGCGAATTTTAGTTGCCGCTGCCGACCCTGTGAATTGTGGCGAAAAAACTTCCGCACTTGTGTATGAATATATCCTCGCCATGAGGACTGCAATGCTTTTCCCTGACAGCCGAAACAACGTGGGAAGCATTACAAGGCAGGCACTTTTGTATATTGACAGCCGATACATGGAGGATATTACCGCAGAAACACTTGCAGGACTTTCGGGGGTGTCAGTACAACATTTTTGCCGTGTTTTTAAAGCAGAAACTTCAATGCGTCCCCTTGAATATATTGCAAAACGACGTATCTCTCAGGCAAAATCTCTGCTTCTTAACACCGACTCTGAAATAGGCGACATAGGCAAGCAGGTGGGCTATGAGGACAGAAACTATTTCAGCATCGTTTTTAAAAAGCTGGAGGGCGTTTCGCCAAGAGAATACCGTCGTTCAAGAGGAACAGGTTTGTAATAATATTTTAAGCTTTATTAGAATTTTCTTAGCATATTTCAAAGCAAAATGTTCGTATCTTAATAATATGCAAAATATTTCAGATTGACCATACACTCCTTTAAGCTTATAATTGTCATAAGAAAGCAAGAAGCCATGCTTTATGCAAGGAGGATAACTTATGACAATACTAAAAAGGAGCGCGTCAATGGTGTCAGCATTGGTCATGATGATATCTAGCGCAGGCGCTTACAATTGCAGTGCGGAGGGAACAACGGTGAACGATAGCAATACAAATAATACAAGAGAGATAGTTATTGACGGAACTACGGCTCAGCTCAAAGAAAATATGCGCTACAGAGGGGCAGGCATGGTGAGCGCAAACAACTCATCAAGGCTTCTGCTGGATTACAAGACAGAACACCCTGATGTATATGAGCAGATAATGGAGTATATGTTTGGCAAAGAGGGCATCGGCATTACTCACCTTAAGTTGGAAATGGGTGCGGATATAAACTCATCATCAGGCACAGAACCATCTGTAATGAGAACTGAGGACGAAAAGGCTGACGTAACAAGAGGTGCGGCATACCAGCTTGCCTCTGACGCAAAGAAGATAAATCCTGACCTCACCTTGGATATGCTTTGGTGGAGTGAACCAAAGTGGGTATCTGACGCTTCCGACGTTTATGCTGCAAGATACAAATGGTATAAGAACACCCTTGACTCCGCTTATGAAACATATGGACTTGAATTTGACTATGTAAGTGCTGTGCAGAATGAGCGTGGAGCTGACCCTGAATGGGTGAAATATCTTTCCTCTCATCTCAAAAGTGAAAAAGGCACCCCTTATGACTACTCAAAGATAAAGATAGTCGGTGGAGAAGAGGTCTGCACATGGGGCTTTGCTGACAGAATGTATGAGGACAGCGAACTTATGAACGTTGTTGACGTGGTGGGAAGCCATTACACAAGCGAGTCCACCGAGAACGCACAGAAGCTTGCATATGAAGAAAACAAAGAGCTTTGGTTCAGCGAAGCAAGCTCGCCAATGGCATATGCTCAGGGCACATACAGATATGACGGCTCAGGTCTGGCAGGCATAAACGGCACCCTTGATATTGCAAACAGAATAATCGGAATGTATCCAAACGGCAAAATGACACTTTATGAGTATCAGCCTGTTGTATCGGCATACTATGACGGTGCTTGCTACTGTCAGAAACAGCTTATCTCAGCCTGCGACCCTTGGAGCGGTTATTATATGCTTGACAGCGGATTTTATATGTCTTTGCATTTTTCACAGTTCATTGAAAAAGGCTGGGCGTTCGTTGACAGCGGATGCTACAGCGACGGCAAAAAAGGCGGTGACGGCCACGCTATCGTCGACGCAGTTTACAGCTATATGACCGCCACAGACACAGAAACAGGCGATTACAGCACTGTTATCACAAACACTACAAGCGAGCCTATACAGTATGACCTCAAGGTATCAGGACTTGACAAGGCGTCAAGCAACGTGAGCGTATGGGAAACAAGAGGTCCTGACAGCATTGACGGCAGCTATGACGAGAATTATTTCAAGAAAACTGAGGATATAACCCCTACAGAGAACGGCGGAGCTTATACATACTCTGTGACAGTGAAGCCAAATTCTATTGTGACAATTTCTACTGTTACACCTAAGCGCACAGAATACAAAAACGCTGACGAGAGCGAACGCACTGTTTTGAAGCTTCCATATTCGGACGATTTTGAGTATGCAGGCTATCCTGAGAATTATCTTTCATCAAGGGGCAATGCGCCAAGATACACAACAGATCAGGGCGGTGCTTTCGAGGTGGAAAAGACCGACAAGGGCAATATGCTAGTTCAGCAGATAACGGCTGACATGAAAGCCAACGAGTGGGGCTACACCCCCGAACCTGTGACTACATTTGGTGACGACAGGTGGTATAACTACTCTGTGAACGTTGACGCTGCTTTTGCGACTTCGCAGGACGCAGAATCAAACTATGTGGGCGTTGGTCTGAGATACACGCTTGGCTGCAATTCATACAGTGGCTATTGGATAAAGCTTTATGAGAACGGAAGCTGGGAGCTTAAAGCAAACGACGGCACTCTTAGCGGTGGAAGCATAGACGGCTTTGACGGCACGACTTCTCACAAGCTTAAAGTCGAGGCTGTAAGCAACGTTATCCGTGGATATGTTGACGGAAACATGGTGGCTGAATACACTGTGAACGAGGGTGAATCCCTTATAAGTGCAGGCAGAGCGTCACTTTTCAGCTCATACAACAAAAACAGCTTTGACAACTTCTCTGCTGAACCTGTGGAGGGCAGTGACACATATGTAACTCGCTTTGACGAAACAGACTCTTGCTTCACTTTTGAGGGCAACTGGGAACACAACCTTATGAGCAGCTTCAAAAACTACAAACGAACCATATCAGATGGCACAGAGGGCGACTCTTTCACAGTAAGCTTTGAGGGAACAGGCTTTGCGCTTTCAGGTGAAACAAGAGAAAACGCTATACTCGGGGTATCAATAGACGGAGGTGATGAACAGCTCGTGACAGTTTCAAGGACAGGTCAGCGTGAGATATCATGCCATTTTGAAGGGTTGTCTGAGGGCGCTCACACCGCAAAGGTAACCATAAAATCAGGCAAATATACAATTGACGCTATGCAGGTAACAGGCGGAAAGATACCATTCGAGAAGGAAAAGCCTGCGAAGTCTGAAAGCAAAAAGTCAGGCAAAAGCAAGCTTCCTATAGCTGTTGGGGCAGGCGTTTGCGCTGCTGCGGCAGTTGGTGCAGTGATATACGGCATAGCGAGAAAGAAGCGTAAGGAAAATAATGACTAAAATAAGCAGAACAACAGACATGACACAAGGCAGTGAAATGCGACACATAATAATGTTTTCACTGCCCTTGCTTGCAGGAAATCTTTTGCAGCAGACATACAATATAGTGGATACTATGGTGGTGGGGCGTTATCTGGGCGATGACGCCCTTGCCGCTGTTGGTGCTACAGGCTCTATCACTTATCTGTTTTACACCCTTTGCATTGGTCTTTCGGTGGGTGCAGGAATAATTGTTGCACAGTATTTCGGTGCAGGCAGGCAAAAAGCCCTGCGGTCGGCAGTATTCAACTCAGCGCTTGTCACGGCTATATTCGGCATTGTAATAAGCCTTTTATCCGTGCCTGCCGCAAAACCTATACTGGAGCTTTTGAAAGTTCCTGACAAGCTTATGGGAGATTCTGTGGCGTATATGCAGATAGCCTGCGGCGGAACGATAGCGGTGGCAGCATACAACTGGATAAACGCCATAATGAGGGCTTTGGGCGACTCAAAAACACCGCTGATATTCTTAGGTGCAGCAAGCTTGCTAAACGCCCTCCTTGACCTGCTTTTTGTGGTGGTATTCAAATTCGGCATAGCAGGTGCGGCATGGGCTACAGTGCTTACACAGGCACTTTCTGCCATTTCTTGTATTGTGTACTGCTTTGCAGTGAGCGGAGAGATAAAGCTCACCGCCGACGATCTGCACGCCGACAAGGACATGATGAGCCGCTGTGTGAAAAAAGGCGTGCCTATCGCCATACAAAACGGACTTATCTCGGTATCAATGGTGGCTCTCCAGCGTGTGACTAACGGCTTTGGCGAAACGGTCATGGCGGCATACACAGTTTCAATGCGTATTGAGCAGTTCGTTCAACAGCCGTTTTCTTCACTTAATGCGGCGGTTTCAACATTCACAGGACAAAATATCGGCGCAGGAAAAGAAAAACGTGCGCAGAAAGGTCTTGCTTGTGCAATAAAGATATCGGTGATATTCTCGGCGGTGGTGCTTGTGCTGTTCACACTGTTCGGTGGAGCGATAACATCTTGGTTTGTCAAGGGCAAGACTGTTATAAGCATATCGGCAAAAGCGCTTATCATAACCTCACTTTTCTACTGGTCGCTGGGTATTATCCACACCACAAGGGGCTTTTTAAACGGCGCAGGCGATACAAACTATGCCCTTGTAAACGGCATGGCGGAGGTAATATGCAGGATAGGTCTTTCACTTATCCTCACGAAGATAGCTTTCATAGGCTTCTGGGGTATATGGTACACCACCGCCGCAACGTGGTTTGTGACCGCTATGGTGAGCCTTTTAAGATACAAGGGTGGAAAATGGAAGCTTCATGCCATAGTGAAATAGATTTTCATAACTGCTGTACCGATTGGGTGCGGCAGTTTTTTAAGTTGAAACGGTTTCACATTATATATGAAATATTCATATGAAACCATATTGAAAATTCATAGTGCAGTGGTATAATATAATAAAAGGAGTGACGAGGAATGAACATTACCGAATTTGCAAAAGCCGCAGGAGTATCAAAATCTGCTGTGAGCAGATATTTCAACGACGGCTATGTGAGCGAAGAAAAGCGCAGGCTTATTGAAGCCGCCATAGAGGCAACAGGCTATGCCCCAAGCGTTCAGGCGCAGAACGTGAGAACAAGGGTGACAAAGCTTGTGGGAGTTATTATACCGAAGCTTTCAAGTGAGAGCTGTGCAAGAGAGGTGGAAGGGATAAGTCAGGTCTTGAGCGAGCAGGGCTATCAGCTTTTGCTTGTGAACTCTGCCAACGACCCAAAGAAAGAAGTGGAATATCTGGAGCTTTTCCGAAGCAATCGTGTTGACGGAGTTATCTTTTTGGCTTCTGTTTTCACTCCGCTCCATGACGCTGTGCTGAAAAAAATGCGTGTGCCGGTGGTAATTGTGGGACAGGAATACAAGGGTGCAAACTGCGTTTGTCATGACGATTACAAAGCCGCCTATACCGCAGAGAAGCTTATGCTTGACAAAGGCTGCAAAAAGCCCGCTTTTATCGGTGTTACTGAGCAGGACAAGGCGGCAGGTCAGGCAAGAAAAGACGGGTTTCTCCACGCCCTTTCTGACAACGGCATCAACATTGAAAAGTCTGATATGCAAACGGCTGAATTTAAAATGGACTCAGGCTACAAAAAGGCTTTGACATTATTGAGAAGTGGCAGAAGGTACGACCACATTTTCTGTGCCACCGACAATCTTGCCGCAGGCGCACTCCTTGCCTGCCGTGAGCAGGGATTGAAAGTACCAGAGGATATAATGATAGCAGGTATTGGCGACTCTCAGCTTTGTAATGTCACGTCCACTCCCCTGACCTCTGTGCATTTTCATTATCGCACCGCAGGCATAGAAGCGGCACAAATGCTGCTCAATTCACTTAAACGAGAAAGCTCTATACCAAGGACGCTGACGCTCGGTTTTGAGCTGGAAGAACGTGAGTCTACAGAGAAAAAATGTGAAACTGTGTGAAACCTTGTAATACCGCCTTGTAAGTTTATATTATTTGTCAATAGACAAATGCACCGCCATGGGTTATAATATAGTTAATGAAATCGGTATCACATAAATAATGAAACTGATAAAATTATATAGTTCGGACAAAATAATAAAAATGCAAGCAAAGGACGGGATATTATGGATCACAGAAGTTCAGCTCGTGAGATACTTTCTGCTATAGGCGGAAAGGAAAATCTGGTCAGTGCCGCACACTGTGCCACAAGATTAAGACTTATAATCGCAGACAACTCAAAGATACAGAAAGAAACATTGGAGAACATTGATGTTGTAAAGGGCGTTTTTGAAGCTTCAGGACAGCTTCAGATCATCATAGGCACCGGAACGGTAAACAAAGTCTATGACGAATTTATCGCAGAGGCAGGCGTGGAAGCCTCTTCAAAGGACGAAGTCAAGGCTCAGGTGGCTCAGAAGCAGAACTGGTTCAAAAGACTTATCAAAACTCTCGGCGACGTATTCGTACCTATAATCCCTGCTATCGTTGCAGGCGGTCTTATCATGGGAATAATGGAAGCCTTGAATTTCATGGCTTCAAACGGCTTTATCTCCCTTGACACAAATGGATATGTTTTCACAATATTCAAACTGCTTTCAAATGCAGCGTTCACATTTCTGCCGATACTTATTGGCTATTCTGCAACTAAGGTGTTCGGTGGCAACCCTTATCTTGGTGCGGTAATAGGAATGTTCCTTATCCACCCTGACCTGCAAAACGCCTGGACAGTTTCCACAAACGGATATGAGCAGACGTTCTCCATATTTGGTCTGTTCAACGTTCACATGGTAGGTTATCAGGGTCATGTAATACCTATCATAATCGCTTCATTCATTCTTGCGACTATGGAGAAAAAGCTTCACAAGAAAGTGCCTGACATTGTCGACCTTTTCGTTACACCTCTTGTGAGCCTTACAGTAACGGCTTTCCTCGTTTACACCTTTATTGGACCTGTATTCGTTGCCCTTGAAAATGGCATTATCACAGGCGTTCAGAAGCTTATCACTATCCCATTCGGCATTGGTTCGTTCATAATGGGCGGTTTCTATTCAACAACAGTTGTTGGCGGTATACACCATATGTACACTGTTATCGACATTGGTCAGCTTGCTAAATATGGTGCGACCTATTGGCTTCCTCTGGCATCTGCCGCAAACATGGCTCAGGGAGCTGCCTGCCTTGCAGTGGCAGTAAGAAGCAAGAACAATAAGATCAGATCAATGGCTTATCCATCTGCTCTGTCTTGTATGCTTGGCATAACAGAGCCTGCAATATTCGGTGTAAACCTTAGATTTGTAAAACCTTTCATATTCGGTTCTATCGGCGGCGCTTGCGGAGCAATGGTCGCTTCTATCCTCCACCTTGGCGCAACTGCAACAGGTGTAACAGGAATATTTGCAATACTTCTTACACTCAACCACCCAGTGAAGTATATAATCTCAATGGCTGTAGCAATGGGCGTTGCATTCACTCTTACTTGGCTTTTCGGCACGAACAACGAGCAGATAAAAAACGAGAACAAGCCTTCCGAAAACAAGGCAGAAAAGGCTGAACAGCCTGCACAGGCTATCGAAACAAAGGCTGAAAATGCAGACGCAGCAGATGACGGCATTATCACAGCTCCGCTTAGCGGCAAGGCTGTAAAGCTTGAAAACGTTCCTGACCAGACATTTGCGCAGGGCATACTTGGCCTTGGTGCGGCAATAGAACCTACTGAGGGCAAGGTCGTTGCACCCGGCGACGGCAAGGTCGAAACGCTTTTTGACACTTTCCATGCAGTTGGTCTGACCCTTGACAATGGCAAGGAGCTTCTTATCCACGTTGGCATAAACACTGTTGAGCTTAAAGGCGAGGGCTTCAAGGCTTACGTTTCTGAGGGCGACAGAGTAACAAAGGGACAGACGCTTATCACTTTCGATATGGACTTTATAAAGAGTAAGGGCTATCAGACTATCACACCTGTTCTTGTGGGCAATTCAGACGAATTTGCCTCCGTTGAGGAGCTTGCAGAAGAAGGCACAGAAGTGACTATAGGAGATAAGCTAATAAAGGTAAACGCATAAAGCACAGACAAACTGTCAATAATTATAGTCAACGCATCAAAAGGAGAGGATATAAATGGATAACAAAGAAAAACTGGAAAACAGAGAAAGAATAAAGAACGCAAAATGGCGTCAGAGATTTCATATCGAACCGCCTGACGGCTGGCTCAATGACCCGAACGGTCTGAGCTTTTACAAGGGCGAATATCATGTTTATTTTCAGTACAGCCCAATTGCCGCTGACGGTCACACGCCAAGAGGCTGGGGACATTATCACGGCAGCGACCTTATGCACATGACTTATGACAGAGCAGTTATGATGCCTGACATTCCTGAGGACAGCCATGGTGTTTACTCAGGAAGCGCCATTGAAAATGATGGTGTTCTGCATATTTTCTACACAGGTAATGTGAAGATGATAGGCGATTATGATTATGTCAAAGCCGGCAGAGGCGCGAACGTTATCCACGTCACCACCACAGACGGAAGCAAAATGAGTGAAAAGCAGGTACTTCTCAGAAACAGCGACTACCCTGATTTCTGCTCATGCCATGTGAGAGATCCAAAGGTGTGGAAAGAGGGCGACATATGGAAAATGGTGCTCGGTGCAAGAACTCTTGACGACGAGGGCTGTGTGCTTGTATACGAATCTGACGATCTTATAAACTGGAAATACACCGGCAAGGTATACAAAGAGGGCTACGGCTATATGTGGGAATGCCCTGACTATTTCGAGATAGACGGCAAGGGCTTTTTAAGCACCTGCCCGCAGGGTATGCCTCACTATGAAACAAAGTGGCAGAACCTTAACCAGTCGGGCTACTTCCCTGTTCAGGGCAGGCTTGAGGACAGCGTTCTCGGTGACTTCACCGAGTGGGACATGGGCTTTGACTTCTATGCACCGCAGACATTTCTTGACCCACAGGGCAGGAGGATACTCATAGGCTGGCTTGGCATGGATAACAAGGCATACGGCAATGCCACAACTGAGCTTGGCTGGCAGCACTGCCTTACCATACCGAGGGTCGTAACAGTTGCACCCAACGGCAAGCCCAGACAGCAGCCTATAGCTGAATTTGACGAGCTTAAAAGCAACGCACGCCGTCAGAGCAGCGGTCAAACTGCAGAATATCCTCTGCCATTTGAACTTGACGGTGAGCCTGCTGACAGCTTCAGCATATTCCTTGACGGCAAGCTGGAACTTGGCTTTGATAAAGAGAAAAAGCTCTTTACAATGAAATTTACTGACGAAAAATACGGCTGTGGCAGAACGGTAAGAAATGCAGAGATAGACAGCGTGAGAAACATAAGAGTTATCGCAGATATGTCAAGCATTGAGGTATATATCAATGACGGCGAAACTGTAATGTCAACAAGAATATATCCCGATAATGACAGCGTAAAGCTTAAAGTAAACGGCTTTGAAGCACAGGTCTGGGACATCTGATAGGAGGAACTGCAATGGGAAACACACTTTTTGCCATAGGCGAAGCATTGATAGATTTTATCCCAGCACAGACAGGCTGTGCTTTTGAGGAGGTAACGGCTTTCAGCCCTAAAAGCGGCGGTGCGCCTGCAAACGTCTGCGGAGCGTTCACTATCCTTGGTGGAAGCTCGAAATTTATCACTCAGCTTGGTGATGACCCATTCGGAAGAAAGATAGCAGCCGACCTTGCAAGGGCTGGAATCGACACTTCCCTTGTGAGCTTCACCGACAAGGCGAACACAGCTTTGGCTTTTGTGAGCCTTGAAAATGACGGCAACAGGACATTCTCATTCTACAGAAAGCCCTCCGCAGATATGCTTTTTTCAGCGGATCAGGTAAAAGAGGAATGGTTTGAGGACGCATACGCACTGCATTTTTGCAGTGTTTCCCTTGGAGATTTTCCGATGAAAGACGCACACAAAAAGGCTATCGCCTATGCACGTCAAAAAGGCGCAATGATAAGCTTTGACCCTAATCTGCGTTTTCCTCTTTGGAACGACAAGAAAGCTCTTCATGATACCGTGAATGAGTTTATACCAATGGCTGACATTGTGAAAATATCAGACGAAGAGCTTGGATTTATCACAGGTGAAAACGACATCAAAGCCGCTCTGCCAAAGCTTTTCACGGGCAATGTGAAGCTTGTGATATACACCTGCGGCTCAGAGGGGGCATATGCTTTCACAAATAACGCTCAGGCATTTGCACAGAGCGAAAAGGTGAAAGCTGTTGATACGACAGGAGCCGGTGACGGATTTATAGGCTCGTTCCTATATGCACTGAAAACTCTCAGCGTGACCGTTGAAAAACTTTGTGACCTTGACAGTACACAGCTAGAACGCTGTATAGCGTTTTCAAATAAATTCTGCGGTGAAAGCGTTAAACATCAGGGTGCTATCGACTCCTACAGAAAAATAGAATTTATATAAATTTGCATAATAATTATCCTTTAATAATACATTTCCTTAAAACAAAGCCTTCCCCTTTTGGGAGGGTTTTTGTTTTCGGCAAATTTCACAAAACATTTTGCAGTATATGTAGGAGACGGCGCCCTCGACGTCCCGCTTTTGCGTTTTTTGAAAGGCTCGTTTTAACACGTTTTAGCATAGTAACATGATACTTTGTGAAAATTTGACAAAAGATAAGATATACTATATAATAGAGATTGTATGACTATTTTTACAGGAGAATTATTATGAACGAAAATAAAAACAGAGCAACCTTTCAATCCCGATTGGGATTTATACTTGTGTCCGCAGGGTGTGCCATTGGTCTTGGCAACGTGTGGAAATTTCCATACATTTGCGGACAAAACGGCGGCGGAGCTTTTCTTTTCCTATACCTTATCTGCCTTGTGCTGTTGGGTCTTCCAATACTCATATGCGAATTTGCCATAGGCAGAGGAAGCAACCGAAGTCTTTCTCAGGCTTTCAACCGACTTGAAAAGCCCGGTAGTCGATATCACTGCACAAAATACACGAGCATTGCAGGAAACTATCTGCTCATGATGTTTTACACCATGGTCACAGGTTGGATGTTATACTACGCTTTCAAATACGCCACTGGCTCGTTGGACGCTTCAAGCACAGCGGCAACGGCTGAGGCTTTTAAGGATATGCAGGCTTCCCCGTGGCTCATGCTCATATTCTCGGCTATCGTTATCATACTTTGTATCGGTGTTTGCGCACTGGGATTGCAAAACGGCATTGAAAAGGTAACGAAATTTATGATGATACTGCTTATGGCGCTCATGGTGGTGCTGGCGGTGAACTCTATCAGGCTGAAAGGCGCTTCTGAGGGGCTTAAATTCTTTCTTGTGCCGGACTTTGACGTCTTTAAGGAAAAAGGTTTCACATCAGTGCTTTTCGCCGCAATGACTCAGGCATTTTTCACACTGAGCATAGGCATAGGCACAATGGAGATATTCGGAAGCTATTTGAAAAAGGACCGCACTCTTGTAGGCGAGTCTGTGAACGTTATCGTTCTTGACACTGCCGTGGCTGTCGTTGCGGGACTTATCATAATCCCTGCCTGCTTTGCATACGGAATCGAGCCTGACTCAGGACCGTCACTGCTTTTCATCACTCTGCCTAACGTTTTCCACCATATGGCTTCAAGCCGTTTGTGGGGAATATTCTTCTTCATCTTCATGTCATTTGCGGCGCTTTCCACCGTTATCGCAGTGTTTGAGAACATTATCACAATGTCAGTAGAACTGTGGGATTGGAGCAGAAAAAAATCACTTATTGTAAACCTTGTGATGATACTTGTGCTTACAATGCCTGCTGTGTTTGGATTTAACCTGCTGAAAAATATCCAGCCAATGGGTGCAGGTTCGACTATCATGGACCTTGAAGACTTCTTGGTATCATCGAATCTTCTGCCACTTGGCTCTCTTGTGGGAGTGCTTTTCTGCGTTCGCAAAAACGGCTGGGGCTGGGAGAACTTCATCAAGGAAACCAACACTGGCAAGGGAAAGCATATCCCTGACGGACTTCGCAGCTACATGGCCTACGTTGTGCCTGCACTTATATGTTTCATCTACCTCAAAGGATACTATGACACATTCTCAAACAGAAGTCTGCCTGTTCTTATTGGCTGGATGTGCTTTGCGGTGATACTTCTTATGCTGATATTCTGGGCAGCTTTCTCAAAAAGCAAAAAAAATTTGGAAAATCCTATTGACAAATAGAAAGTTTGGTTATATAATAAACCTTGCGTGATGTTTCACAAAAATTCGTATAATGATAAACGCTATAAAAAATAAACTGAAAGGTGGTGGGTGAAATGAGAAATATTCTTTTTGATCTTCTAAAGACTAACGAGAATATAAGCCTTACAAATAATGTAAGCTCAATATGCCTTTCAGATGTCATTTTGCCTGCCCTTATTCCCAAAAGCTAATGAGATTTTTATCAGCTTTCTGGATATTATACTGCAGATCTATTGCGACCTCTGATATCAGGTATCAGAGGTCTTTTTTTGACCTGTTATAGGCAGTTACATTATGCGAATTTACAGAATTATATCGGAGGAATATGAAATTTATCCCGAAAAGGAGGGAATACATGAAGTTTTTTGACGTTTTGCCACAGCTTGCAGAAAACGAACTGCTAAAGCGCGGAGTTATGACTGACGAGCTGCTTTACTGCGTAAAAGCTGACCTTGACGGTGAGGGCGGATATGTGGACGTATACATAACTTTCACCAAAGACACCCTTTGCATACTCCGTGGCTATGAAGAATACGGAAAAATGAAGCGTGGGCAGAAGAGAAAAAATCTCGTAAACTTCACAGTATCAGGCTATGATGAATACCCCTTAGACAGCATTGAAGAAATGTTTGTTGACCGCTATGCAAATTCCGCAAGACTTATGATAAAGGACAAGTCCGGCAAGGAATTCCCTATAGCGAGGTTCTCACTTGGCTTTGCTGACAAATTTGAGAAATTCAGCCAGCGTGTGAACTGCACAGCCAAGAACGAGCCTATCGACGACCGCCTGCTTGAAGGAGTAAAGACCCACTGCCCTACCTGCGGTGAGCCTTATCCTGACCCTAACCGCCCTGTCTGTCCGAGATGTGTAGACAGACGCTCGGTGTTCAAACGCCTGCTTTCTATGTTCGGTGAATTTAAGGGTGCGGTATTTCTCATACTGCTCACCATAGTTTTAAGCAACGTTTTTGCCATACTTTCACCGATATTCGGCTCTCAGATGCTCTATGATGATGTGCTTGCGGAAAACGGAAAATACTATGGCAAGATACTCATGATAGTAATGCTCATCGTGGGCATAAACATTGCAGGAATGATAATGCGTATCATCTCAGGCATTATAACCTCAAAGGTCGTGCCTGTTGTTACGCACCGGCTTAGGGTGAAGATATTCTCCTCAATGCAGCGGCTTTCCCTTGACTTTTTCACAAGCAAGCAGACAGGCTCGCTTATGTCCAGGGTCGACAGAGATAGTCAGAACATCTACTGGTTCTTTACTGACATAGTACCATACGGACTTACAAACGTGGTAAAGATAGTGGGCATTGCAGTAATAATGCTCACAATTTCGCCACTTCTGTCACTTGGTATAATCCTCACTATCTCGGTGATAGAGATAGTTCAGCACCAATTTTACAAAAGCCAGCGTAAACTTTACCGCAAATATGACGTTGCAATGCGTTCTGCAAACTCGGTGCTGTCTGACGTTATGAACGGTCAGCGTGTGGTAAAGGCTTTCGCCCGTGAGGACAGAGAGATAGAACGCTATAGGGTAAAAAACACTGACGCATTTTTGATAAACTCAAGGATAAACTCACGAATAGCAAACACTATCCCTGTTATATGGACGTTCTATAGGATAGTGAACAAGCTTGTTTTCTGTCTTGGCGCAGTGCTTGTTATAAAAGGTCACATACTATTCGGCGCACTTTCAGCACTTATTTCCTATACTGAAATGGCTATGGATCCTATCAACTTTTTCACATGGATAGGCGACCGCTGGGCAAAATGTATGGACGCCGCATCAAGAATGTTTGAGATAATGGACGCTCTGCCTACTGTAAAAGAGGACGAACACCCTGTTCACACGGAAAACATGAGGGGCGATATCGAGCTTAAAAATGTATCCTTTGAATATGAAGCAGGACACCCTATCATAAAAAACGTTTCTTTCAAGGTTCAGGCTGGGCATATGTTTGGAATCGTTGGTAAAACAGGCGCAGGAAAATCCACTATCATAAACCTTATGGCAAGGCTTTATGACGTAACAGGCGGTGAGATAACCATTGACGGTGTGCCTATCAGGAAGATAGCTTTTGACGATCTTCGCCGTAACATAGGCATAGTTTCTCAGGAAACTTTTCTTTTCATAGGGTCGATAGCTGACAATATCCGCTATGCAAACCCTGACGCCACCATGGAAGAAGTTATCGAAGCGGCAAAGTCCGCAAACGCACATGAGTTTATAACAAAGCTCCCTGAGGGCTATAACACTAAGGTCGGCGAGGGCGGAATATCCTTGTCAGGCGGTGAAAAGCAGAGAATATCTATCGCAAGGGCTATCATTCAGAAGCCTAACATACTTATCCTTGACGAGGCGACCGCTTCCATGGACACAAGGACAGAGCGAAAGATACAAGCCGCTATCGACAATCTGAAACAGGGCAGGACAATAATCTCTATCGCACACCGCCTTTCAACTCTCCGTGACGCTGATATGCTCTGCGTTATCGAAAATGGTGAGCTTAAAGAAATGGGTACACATGACAAGCTCATAAAAGAAAAAGGCAAATACTTTGAGCTTTACAAGCTGCAATCTGAAGCATTGCAGTTCATAAACGAATAGTAAGGAGATGAACACAATGGCTGAAAATATTACCGCTGAGCAGGAGGTTTATGAGGTCGATAAGCTTAATTTGCTTGACTGCAAAAAAATACGCCTTGCAAAGAAAGAAAGCGGTTTTCTTACCCTCGATTATGAGGGCAGGACTTATCACAAGGTAAACCCCACAAGGCTCATACCATTTTACTCAAAGACCACCTACATAAGCCTTTCATACGAAAATTCTGAAAAAGAATTTCGTGAGATAGGCGTTATAAAAGATATGGCAGAGCTTGACGGTGAGCAATACAAGCTTCTTGACAGCTATCTTGAATACAAATACTATATGCCGGAGATAACAAAGGTCTACAGCATAAAGGACAATATGCGTGGTGCGATCTTTGTAAAGGCTGACACAACTTCGGGACAGAAAACTATCTGTATCCGTGACTGGTATCAGAATTTCAGAATGATAGGCTATGATTATCTCTACGTCAACGACGCAGACGGCAACAAATATTTCTGTCCTGACATTCACAAGCTTGACAGAAAAAGCCGTCAGGTGCTTGAAATGTACACCTAAAAGGTGTTAGACCACACTGAAAGGAGTGTGAAAATATGGATCTAAAAACTTCCCTGCCACAGAATGCCCCGGCAGACATTGTTTACTCCCTGCCTGCGAACTTCACCTGTAAGGGCGAGAAAATGGACGGACATTTCTGCGTGACAAAAGAAAAAATATACGTTTACAACGGCAGTGAGATAACACTTGAATACAGCATAGACGATTTCTCCGAGTTTGAGTGCAAACAGCAGATAGGCACTTCAATGGCTCAGGGAACGCTGAAAAGCGGTGAAACTATCTGCTTCTGCGGCTTTTCACAGGATCAGTTTCTCAGATACGCCGAGCTTATGAAGCTTCTTGACCACTGTTTGCGCACAGGCGAGCTTATGGAGATAACTGACACGGAAGAGCCTGTATGCTCCAAATGCGGTCTGCCACTGGAGGGCGCAAAGGAATGTATCTACTGCACAGGCAAGGGCAAGACAATGGTCAAGCTCATAAAACGCATTGCTCCATACAAGAAATATTTTGCGATCGCAGTTATATGCACGATACTTTCCGAGCTTATATGGGTGCTTGCGCCATATCTTGACAGAGTTATAATTGACAAGTATGTTACCCCGAAAAACACCCATTGGGCAGGCCTTGCAGGAGTTATCATCACTATCGTCACCCTGCTGCTTTTGGCAGGAGTGTTTGAGTTTTTCAACATGAAAAACAGCTTCAAGGTGGCGCTCAATCTGGGACGTGACCTTAGGCAGGAGATATTTGAAAAGTCACAGCAGCTTTCCATGAACTCCATATCAAAGCGAACAGCAGGCGAGCTTATCAACCGTGTTTCAAGCGACGCCGCAAAGCTTGAGGACTTCATCACTGCAAACGGCAAGGACGCCATAGTAAAAATACTCTCACTTGTGATAATAGGCATACTGCTTTTTATCATGGACTGGCGGCTTGCGCTTATGACAGTTTTGCCTGTGCCGATAGTTTTCATAATAGTGCAAAAGCTTTTTGACGCCATGGCGATACGCTACACAAAGGTATGGAAAAACGGCGTTTCTCATGGAGAAACTTTGCATGATATTTTAAACGGCATAAGAGTTGTAAAGTCCTACGGCAACGAGATAAGAGAGATACAGCGCTACACAGAATGTTCCGAACGCTGGGCGAAAAGCTGCGTTCGTGCAGAAATGATGTGGTATCTCACCATTCCTGCCTCAGAATTTATCCTCACCATTGGTAACTTCTTCGTACTGTATTTCGGCGGAAACATGATTCTCAACCACACCATGACATTAGGTCAGCTTATACAGTTCACCACCTACGTTGCAATGCTTTACGAGCCTATACGCTGGCTCATACAGATACCGAGAAATCTTGCGGACACTTCAGTTTCCGCAGGCAAGGTCTTTGAGATACTTGACGAGGACACTGACGTTCGTGATTGCGATGACCCTATTGACCTTGACATTCAAGGCGATATCGAATTTGACGGCGTTTATTTCGGCTACAAGGTATACAATCCTGTGCTGAAAGACATAACCTGCAAGATAAATAAAGGCGAGATGATAGGCATTGTGGGACACTCAGGCGTGGGAAAATCCACAATGATAAATCTTATTCTCAGACTTTATGACTGCACGCAGGGAGAGATACGCATTGACGGCGTGAACATAAAGGATATTGCACAGCACAGCCTGCGTTCACAGGTGGGCGTGGTGTTGCAGGAAACTTTCCTTTTTGACGGAAACGTACTTGAAAATATAGCATATGCAAAGCCTGACGCTACCTTTGAGGAGGTAATAAGGGCAGCGAAAATTGCGAATGCACATGACTTTATCACAAAGCTCCCTGACGGCTACAACACCCGAGTGGGCAACAAGGGCTATCAGCTTTCGGGCGGCGAACGTCAGAGAATTGCCATCGCAAGAGCGATACTCCATGACCCTAAGATAATAATACTTGACGAGGCGACGGCTTCTCTTGACACTCAGACGGAGAAGCAGATACAAGACGCTTTGGGCAAGCTCACAAAGGGCAGGACGACAATTGCCATTGCTCACAGACTTTCCACCCTCAGCAACGCCGACAGGCTTATCGTCCTTGACAAGGGCAGACTTGCAGAGTTCGGCACTCACGCTGAACTTATGCAGAAAAAAGGCGTATACTACAAGCTTGTTATGGCTCAGCGCCAGACCACAAAAATGAAAAAAGTTCAGCCGCAGACCTGTTAAGCACTTGACATTATCACGGCAATGTGGTAAAATACAATAGTAAAATCTCATATAGGGGAATGATGTTCTCCCCTGGGAAACCTAAACCGCTTATTAAGCTGATGACTTCTGTTTTTTACGCAGGAGTTGTCAGCTTTTTTTGATTTTTGGGAGGTATAATTATGTTATTTTCACTGGCTGTGATCTTTCTTGTGGGGCTGTCAGCCGCCACCATTTTTCAGGCTATCGGTCTGCCGAGGATAATCGGTATGCTCGCAACGGGCATTCTCACAGGCACTTACGTTCTTGATCTGCTGGATCCTAAGATACTTGGCATATCCTCAGAGCTTCGGCAGATAGCCCTTATCATTATCCTTATCAAAGCAGGACTATCCCTGAACTTGTCTGACCTTAAAAAAGTGGGCAGACCTGCGGTCATGATGTCATTTCTGCCTGCAAGCTTTGAGATACTTGGATATTTTCTTCTTGCTCCGCTGCTTCTTGGGATAAACCACACGGAAGCCGCTGTTATGGGTGCGGTGCTTGGTGCGGTATCCCCTGCGGTGGTAGTGCCGAGAATGGTGAAGCTTATGGAAGAAAAATACGGCACTGAAAAAAGCATACCGCAAATGATACTTGCGGGAGCTTCATGCGATGATATTTTCGTTATCGTGCTGTTCTCCACATTCGTAACAATGGCGCAGGGCGGCTCTGCAAAGGCGACGGATCTTCTCAATATCCCTGTGTCAATAATCCTCGGAGTGCTTCTCGGCTCGCTGTCAGGGTTTGTGCTTTTCTATATTTTTGAGATATCCTACCGCAAAGGTAACAAAATAAGAAACAGCACAAAGGTCATCGCTATCTTGGGCTTGGCGTTCCTGCTCATGTCAGTGGAAACATTTTTGAAGCCTTATGTGGCTGTATCGGGACTTCTTGCAGTTGTGGCAATGGCTTGCGTGATAAAAATAAAGGCTGACAAAAGCGTGTCTGCAAGGCTTTCAGAAAAGTTTGGCAAGCTTTGGATAGCCGCTGAGGCTGTGCTTTTTGTCCTTGTTGGTGCGGCAGTGGATATACGCTACACCCTTACGGCAGGTGTGGCGGCTGTGCTTCTTATTTTTGGTGCGCTTATTTTCAGAGCTGTTGGTGTATGGATATGCCTGCTCGGCACGAAGCTGACCCTTAAAGAAAAGCTTTTCTGCGTAACGGCATATATGCCAAAGGCGACAGTTCAGGCGGCTATCGGCTCAGTGCCGATGTCACTTGGTCTGCCCTGCGGAAAGATAGTGCTTTCTGTGGCTGTGCTTGCGATCCTTATCACAGCACCCCTTGGGGCAATAGGCATTGACCGCAGCTATAAAAGGCTTCTTGCACATGAAGAGTAAAAGGGCGTAAAATAGGCGATTGCGGTGGTCTCTGCACATTTTATGAGTGAATTATTTTTGATTTCACACATTTTATGAGGGAATATTTTGAGCATTTGCACATTTTACGAAATATTCTGATCACATTGCATAAAAAAATCGGCACGACCAAATCAAGGTCATGCCGATTTTCATATCCCTACCCTATCTACAGTTGATGCAAGGTGGTAATAAAAATTTGTTACGATACGCATGTTACGTTGCTGGCAATGCGTTGTCAAATGAGGACTTGAACCTCTGAAACCTGCCCGAAGTTTCTGTCCATAATCAGCACATTCTCTGCTGATAGAGATACATCCACCCTGTAGATATCCCACCCATTTCATCACACCAGTTCTGTTGTCCAGTTCAGCTCCTGAATTTTCTCGTCCACATTTCTCAGTTCCTTTGAAAGACCGTCAACCGTTTTTTGTATCTCTGTCACAGGCACAGTGCTGACTATTTTTATCTCTGTTCTTGTCATTCTTGTGACACGGCTGCTTGCGGTATCCAGAAAATTCCGCAATACCCTTACCTTCTTTTTCAGGCAATCCCTATGTGCAAGAAGCTCTGTGATAGTCTTGCCCTCGTATACTGTTCCGCTGTTTGTAAGATTTATCCGTGCCACCAGATCTTCAAGACGGACTATCAGTCTGTCAAGCTCCTCCATAAGAGCCTTTGGGTCTTCCGCAGGAACATCGCCCTCCTGCACCTTTGCGTTATTGTCAAGTCTGACTGAGATCGTGTTTATTCTGTTCTGGATATCAGAACGTTCAGCCAATGCAGTTGCAAGTTTCATATAAATTACCTCCTATCCTTTGACAACGCCCACTGTGAAAAGCTTCTTTATAGGCGTGGTCAGGTCACTTTGATTTTTCATAACAACATCTATATTCTTGTAAGCAAAGCGGCACTCCTCAGCCACGTCTTTCTTACTGGTCTTTCCAAGCACCACGTTTCTTTGCCTCAGGTCTACCATAACAGACTCAACGGAGAATTTCTCCTTTGCGCCTGTGCGTGAATAGTTTCTGCCTGCACCATGAGAAGAAGTCAAAAAGCTTTCAGACTTGCCCATGCCCCTGACTATATAGCTGTTTGAGCCCATAGATCCTGGGATTATAGCGACTTCCCCCTCTGCCGCATGGATAGCGCCTTTGCGGTGTACCCACACGTTCTCTCCATAGTGATTTTCCAGTGCGGCATAGTTATGGTGACAGTTTATCTCGTCACTATAGTTCGGTGTGATACCAGTATACTTCTCAACCTGCTCTGTGAAAATATGCTTTACCTTTTCAAGCATTACCTCTCTGTTTTCAAAAGCAAAGTCCATTGCAAGGTTCATCCAGTTGAGATATCTCTGACCCTCGTCTGTATCCACAGGAAGAAACGGCAAATTATACTCTGAGGGAACAGTTGAAAAATACTTGTCATTCATCTCATGGGCTATCTTGTTGAAATACTGCCCTATCATGTTGCCAAACATTCGGCTTCCCGAATGGAGCATTATACAAGCCATGCCGTTTTCGTCTTCCTGTATCTCAATAAAATGGTTTCCACCACCCAGTGAGCCAACGGAATAATATCCCTGCTCGATAAATTTCAGCAATTCGCTGTCAGCATTGTATCTTTCTATCTCGCTTTGCGCCTTATCAAGCACGGCAGAAGCCTGCGGCTTGCCGTAGTGACTAAAACCCACTGGGATAGTACGGAGTATATTTCCTACTATCACCTTTATAAGCTCGCCGCTCCCTGTTACAGTGTCACGAAGAATGTTCACAGGGATATCTGTCTGCACGAATGCCATTCCACAGCCGATGTCAACGCCAACTGCATTTGGGATTACCGTATTTTTGCAGGCTATCACACCGCCTATAGGCATTCCCTTTCCTGTATGAGTATCAGGCATCAATGCGATATGGTCGTGGGCAAATGGAAGATTTGCAAGGTTTATCGCCTGCTCAAGACAGCTTTCCTCGATATCGTCTATAGACTCTGTCCATATCTTGATCGGTACTAGCATTTTATCTTTATCATAATATTCAAACATTTTGTGCGCCTCCTACTTTTGCTGTTGTATGTATTATAGCAGATAGATACAAAATAATCATATAAAAAAAGGTGCGAGGTTTTGTTATGTATTGCAATGGGAGTATAGATTTGGTATAATGTTATCAAAGGAGGTGTTCTGAATGGCGGTATATTCTGAACTTATAAAGAATTTTGAGAAGATAAGAGAATATGTGCGTGATTTCTATATCTTTGGATTTCACACAAGAGAAAGCTTTGACGCAAAAAGCAAGCGCACCTATGACAACGAAAAACGCAGGATAGAAAGCTGGCTTTCAGACCACGTTCACACCTCTTTGGAGGGTCACAAAAAGAAAGTATCTGTGCAGGTGGATTCGGGGAACATTTTTCAAAACCCGCTGTATCAGTGCTATCGTTCAAAGACCTTTACGGACAATGATATCCGTCTGCACTTTATTTTAATGGACGCTCTTGAAGATAACGCCATGTCGGTATCAGAGATAGCAGACTATATTTCTGCAAACTACGGCATGATAATAGACGTGCAGATAATCCGTATCAAGCTAAAGGAATATGTAAAAGAGGGCTTGGTGTCGGAGGTCAAAAGCGGAAGAAATATCCTATACACCAAAACCGATTGTTATGCAGATGATATTGTAAGCAAGTATAAGGGCTTGGGGGATATGATAAAATTCTTCTCTGAGGAAAATCCTTTTGGCGTGGTGGGCAGCTTTATCATGAATAAGCTGGGTGCGAAAAATAATATTTTTGTGCGTAAGCACGCTTACATGGTGCATACTCTTGATGATGAGATACTCATTGATATCATGGGGGCAATGGAGCAGAAAAAGGCTGTTCTGCTATCCTGCGTAAGCCGAAAGAACGACAAAAAGCACGAGATAACAGCCGTTGTGCTGAAGATACATTGCTCGGTGCAGACAGGAAGAAATTATCTTATCATGTATTTCACAAAGCAGAAACGTTTGATGTCTTTAAGGGTGGATTCCATAGTGAAAGTGACTCCCCTTGATGTGGTAGCTGACTATGATACATATTACAGATATTATGAGGACAACCGCAGGTTTTTATGGGGAACTAGCTTCGGAAAATCACGCAGATACGGACAAAAAGAGCATATTCACATGGAAATAGCGGTAGACGAAACGAAAGAAATGTTTGTGGTAAAACGTTTGGAGCGTGAAAAAAGAAACGGTACTGTCGCAAAGATATCAAATGGGCTTTACTCCTTTGACATTGACCTTTTTGACGCTAACGAAGCCTTCCCATGGATAAAAACGTTCATCGGCAGGATAGCGGCATTTGAAACAACAAACGAGGAATTGCAGGATAAATTTGATTCAGATATTGCAAGGCTTTATGAAATATACGGAGGTGCTTACGAATGAAACTGTTTTCGGAAATATACAGCACCTATTACAGCATAACGGAGAAAATACTGAAAAAGCGCACTGTCACAAAGGCTGAGATAACAGATATCATCAGGCAGAACGGCTTTTCTGAAAGTGTTCTTTTCCTCGAACCTAAGCTCACAGGCGAGGGCGGATATGGCTTGCTGAAAAAAGAGGACAGCGTATACAGATCTATCCTGAAAAAAGAGCCTCATATCCCGCTGACGGCACTTGAAAAAGCGTGGCTTTGTGCGGTGCTAAGCGACCCGAGAAGCGGTCTGTTTCTTGACACTGAGCAAAAGTCGCAGTTGGCGGAACTGCTTGGTGCGAAAAAGCTATATCAGAGAAACTTTTTGACCTGCTTTGACCAATATTCTGACGGTGATGATTTTCATGACCCACAATACATACAGCATTTTCGAGATATACTCTCGGCTATCCATGGCAAAAAGCTTATCAGAATAAGCTTTCAGACAAGAAAAGACAACCGCATCACACACTATTTTCTGCCCACAAAAATCGAATACTCTGCCAAAAACAACAAGTTCAGGGTATATGTGAACCGATACCAAAAGCGCAGAATGGTGGACAGCGGAATTATAAATCTGTCGCAGGTAACACTCACTAAGCTGACGGATATAACGCCTGAGAGCTTTTTAGCTGTCACAGACAAGAAAAAGCAGGCAAAAATAAAGATACTTAACGAGCGAAATGCGGTAAATCGTTTTATGCTTGAATTTGCAGAGCTTGAAAAAGAGTCGGTCTTTGATGAGGACAGCGGTGAATGTATGGTATCTATTAAATATGATGAGCAGAATGAAAATGAGATAATAATACGTTTATTGTCATTCGGACCTGTGGTTGAGGTGCTTTCGCCATATGATTTTCGCAGGAAAATCAAGGAGAGGGTGGACAGGCAGTTGGCTTTGATAAAAAAAACAAAGTGTGAATAGCGTTTGACTTAGCACAACAGAATGTGCTATACTGAAAATAGCTAACGAATAATTTTTTTACATATATCAGAAAAGCATTAAAAAAATTATAGGAGGTGTCTTATGACAAATAAAGCGGACAGACCATTTTCAGAGGTTGCAGCAACTCCTGAAAATGCAAATTGGGAGAAATTAACTGCTCGTTCCTCGGCGTTATACAACAGAGCAGATGATGTAAGAAGTCCTTTTGCACGAGATTACACAAGAATACTTCATTCCACAGCATATAGACGGTTGAAGCATAAAACCCAAGTGTTTTATAATATAGATAACGACCACATCTGCACAAGAATGGAACACGTTGCTCATGTTGAATCTGTCAGCAGCACTATTGCAAGTAATCTCGGTTTAAACACGGAGCTTACAAAGGCGATAGCAATGGGGCATGATCTGGGTCACGCTCCATTTGGGCATCATGGTGAAACTATTCTAACAAAGCTTTGCCAGAATTATATTTCTAAAGATATGAAATTCTGGCATGAAAAAAACGGATTATATTTTGTAGATAAAGTTGAACTGCTGGCTGACAATTACAACGATTACAAAAATCTTGATCTGACATATGCGGTCCGTGACGGAATAATCTCGCATTGCGGTGAGGTCGATGAAAACGGAACAAAGCCAAGAACAGTATTTATATCATTAGAAGAAGATTTTAAGGAAGCAGGTCAGTATGCACCTGTAACATGGGAGGGGTGCGTTGTAAAATTATCTGACAAGATAGCTTATGTCGGACGGGATATCGAGGATGCAATTCAGTTAGGCTTTATTGACGACGAAGCGAAGCATACTCTGAAAAAAATGGCACAGGCAAACGATATAAACGCTATCAACACAACAGTAATAATGCATAATCTTATTATTGACGTATGTCAGAACAGCTCTCCCGAAAAAGGTATATGCCTTAGCGATAAATTTCTTGCGCAGTTGAATACCATAAAGAAATTCAACTACGATAAGATATATAACAACGAGCGTTTTGATGCGTTCAAAAAGTATTCTGAGCTGGTTTTATCGCAGATCTTTGAAACGTTGTACAAACTATATGACGGAAAGCATTCTTTTGAATCACTTGATATGGCAAAAAGATATTACCCTTTACTTATATCTTCTTTTGAAAAATGGCTTGCAAAATATTGTGTTACTGATATTGTACCCGCCGGAGAATTAAGATCCGAAGCTTTGAATTGTGAAAACATAAAAATATATGGAAGCCTAGAAACAAATTTGATCTATGCACAGGCAATAATAGATTTCATTGCAGGAATGACAGACAGATTTGCTGTAAAGCTTTTTAATGAGCTTATCTCTTATTAACATTGCATAAAAAAATGATGCCTTGATCTAATGACCAAAGCATCATTTTTATTGATGTTATTAAAGGAAAGGCGCTTATATTCTCTTTGCTAGAAATTCCTTTCCTGCCTTATCAGTATCAAGTATCGCCTTAATAAACTTTTCTTCCGAAGGCTCGCCAGGAACATAAGTCCACTCAACAACGCTTGCCGCCTTATGTGCAATGGCTGGGACATCTTCTTCTGTCAGAGCTATCTCTCCTAATGTGCATGGCAGACCTATACTGCGGTTGAACTCAAAAATGCGCTGACGTTCTTCATACTGCTTGTCATACGTAAGCAGGCAAAGCACACCGAATGAAACTATCTCTCCGTGGAGGTGATCATGCTCGCACTTTGGAAACAGCGAAGCGCCATAGTAAACACAGTGGGCAAGAGATGAATTATAATAGTAATCGTCCTTTGGGTCGGGGTTGTTTTGGTGAACAGTAAAATTTGAAACGAGACCTGTTGTAATGATGATATCAAGAGCTATCTGCTCGATATTCTTTGAAGAAACGTTATCTCTGCAATCCTCAAGTGCTTTTTTTCCGTAGGATACAAGCGGTTTTGTGCATGCCTCTGCAAGAACTCTGCCAAGCAAAGGCGTATGGGTCATATCCTTATCACGGCAGGCAAAGACCACCTCGTACTCTTTGCTGAGAGCGTCACCGATACCAGCCCAGAAAAGCTTTTCAGGTGATTCTGCGATTATTTTTGTGTTGATGAAAGTATGAAGTGCAGGTGCTTTGAGGTAAGCGTATTCCTTGAAAGTGCCGTCAGCGTTGTAGATAACAGATATTGCCGTGCAGGAAGCGCAGTTTGAAGCAAGGGTCGGGAAAGTGAAAAACGGCTTGTCAATTCTGTCGCAAAGGGTCTTTACAGTATCAACGGAACGTCCGCCGCCAACGCCAAAGACCATATCTGCATTTTGCACTTCCGGCATAGCTTTAAGCATTTCAATGTTCTCATAATTTGAGTCGCCGCCATACCATATGAAGTCGGTTATCTCAAGGTCAGAGCCGTCGAGAGCCGCAAGCAGTTCAGGCTTAGCCTTTTCCATAGCGGTCTTGCCGCCGATAACAACAGCGGTTTTTCCATAACGTCGGGTAACATAAGGTATTTCTTTGTAGCAGTCGTCGCCAATAGAGTAGCTTGGTAAAAATTCGTTGTATGACATATTCTTTCCTCCGTTATTTTTAACGGCATTTTCTACCGTCATAATTATATGATTTAATAATACAACTATTTATAGAGTAATTTTGTGATATTTTGTTAATAATTATTAAAGATATATCAAAAAGCGGCACTCCCACTGAGAGTACCGCTATATTATTCTTCCTCGCGGATAGTCTTAACGCCAAAAACAAAATATACCACATGGCACACCCAAACCACTGCCACTGTTCCGCCTGCGCCTTCGTCACGGAGCACTTTGAGTATCACCGCTTCGTTAATGCTGTCAAGATTGCCTGTCGGCTCGTCAAGTATAGCGAACATCTTGTCCCTTGCCGCCATGCCGTTCATTGCAGCGTGAAAAAAGCTGCCTAACCTTCTCATTTGTATGAAAAAAAATCAGCCGAGAGCATCAAACAAACAGTACAGCTTTTATAGCTATTTAGGAAAATACAGAGTAAATTCTGCACCCTTGTCAACCTCGCCATATGCTTCTATCCTGCCACCATGACGCTTTATTATGCGGTCTGCCGTGGCAAGCCCGATGCCGCTGCCTTCGTATTCTTCGTCAAGATGAAGCCGCTGAAAAACGCCGAAAAGCTTGTCAGCATATGCCATGTCAAACCCTGTGCCATTATCTCTGAAGGATATCACACCATAGCTTTCGTCAGGTATCGCAGACACTGTTATAACAGCATTCTGCCTGTGTCGGGTGAATTTGAAAGCATTCGTCATAAGATTTTTCACAAGCATTCTCACCAGCACATCATCACCGCTTATTTGCGGCAAACTACCCTCAATAAGTGTTATATTTCTCTCAGGCTCAGCGGACTTGCACTCATCGAAGATATCACTTACTAATTCATTCATATCAAGCGTTTCATATTCCGGCTCGATGCTGCACATTTTTGAGAAACTAAGAAGACGTTCTATCATTGTGATAAGCTTTGCAGTCTTGCCCTCTATCATTGAAGCTATCTTCAATGCGTCCTCTGTGTTGCCTGCTCGTATGTCTTCTTTCAGCGTGTCCGCCAACATCTGCGTAACATTCAGCGGCGAACGCAGATCGTGAGATATTGCCGAACAAAACAGACTAAGCTCATTATTTGCCTCCTCAAGCTTTCTGCGCTTGCTGTATATTTCAAGGTGAGTTTTAACTCGTGCCAAAAGCTCCTCTTTTGTGAACGGCTTCACAACATAGTCACAGCACCCAAGCTCAAAGCCCTTTTTTATCATGGCAGGGTCGGATTCAGAAGTCATGAAGATAACAGGTATCTCCTTTGTTTCCTCATCAGATTTGAAATGCCTGCAAAGCTCCAGACCGTCCATGCCCTCCATTTTGATATCCAAAAGGATAAGGTGAGGCTTGCTCTTTTCTGTCATTTTAAGAGCCGCATTTGCACTTGTCGCCCCAAGCACCCCGAAGCCCTCGTTTCGCAGTATAGTGCCTGCAAAGGCTATATGCTCAGGCATATCGTCAACAATAAGTATCTCCGCTTTTTCAAACATTCCATCACCGCCTTGCCTAAAAATACTATTCCGTCATGAGTCTTTGTACCTCGTCCTTGTCTGCAAGCTTTGTTTCGTTAGCATAGACTATCTCGCCCTTTTCCATTACATAAAGCTTGTTGGTGTTTTCAAGAACAAAATCCAAATACTGCTCCACAAGAAGCACTGTTATGCCTTTCCACTCGTTTATTTTCTGTATCGCCGCTCCTATATCCTGAATTATCGACGGCTGTATGCCCTCTGTAGGCTCGTCAAGAATAAGTATCTTCGGCTCTGCTGCGAGGGCTCTTGCAATTGCTAACTGCTGTTGCTGACCGCCTGAAAGGTCGCCGCCCTTACGCTTTGCAAACTTCGGAAGTATAGGGAATAGATCATATATATAATCAGGCACCTTGCCCTTACCGCCCTTTGGCTGCAATCCAAGCTCGATATTTTCCTCAACTGTCATCCGTGAAAAAATATCACGTCCCTGTGGAACATAGCCTATGCCAAGCTTTACACGCTCATAGACAGGCTTTTTGATGATGTTCTCCCCGTCAAATATTATCTCGCCTTTCGGGGTCTTTACAATTCCCATTATGCTTTTGAGAGTGGTGCTTTTGCCAACGCCATTTCTGCCTATAAGCCCCACTATCCCGCCTTTTTCTACCTCAAAGCTCAGGTTTTCTATAACACGGCTCTCACCGTAATATGAGTCAACGTTTTTCAAGCTTAGCATTTTACTCGCCTCCTCTTCCCAGATAAACAGCCTGAACTGTCTTGTCTGCAAGTATGTCGCCGATGTTGCCCTCCATGAGCATTTTGCCCTCATGAAGCACAGTTACGATATCAGCTGCCTGCTTTACAAAGTCCATATCATGCTCGATAACGATAATAGTGCAATCCTTTTTTATCTCCTTTAGGATCTCGCCCGTTCGGAAAGTTTCGGGCTTACCCATGCCTGCGGCAGGCTCGTCAAGCATTATTATCTCAGGCTTCTGCACAAGCTGCATCGCTATCTCAAGCCACTGCTTCTGACCATGAGCAAGACTGCCTGCACGTTCTGACGCTTTATCCTCAAGTCCCACACGTTCAAGCGTCGAGCGGATATTTTCCATATCCTCCTTTGAAGGCTTTTTGAAAATAGAATCAAGTATGCCCTTGTGACCCTTTAGAGAAAGTATCATGTTCTCCTCCACAGTGAGGTTTACGAATACAGATGGTACCTGAAACTTTCTTCCCACGCCCTCCTGCACGATTTTATATTCCTTCATGCCTGTGAGCCTTACGGCTTCTCTGCCTTTGGGGTGGAAAATAACTGTGCCGGAGGTGGGCTTTGTCTTTGCACAGATTATGTCAAGAAGCGTGGTCTTTCCAGCGCCGTTGGGTCCGATGAAAAAATGTATGCTGTTGCGCATGACCTTTGTTCTCACCTCTGTGAGAGCGTAAAAGCCGTCAAAGGAAACGGAAATATTGTTTATTTCAAGAACAACGTCATTTGTCTTTGTATCTGCAGCCATTTTACGCCGCCTCCTTTGCCTTGTCTTTGCCATTTGCTTTAAGCTTGCGGAAAAGTGCTGGGAGCTGTTCGCTGACGATGCCAACGATACCGCTCTTGAAGAATATGATAGTCACGCAGAACACTGCGCCGATTATATACTGCCATATCTCAACCATGCTTCCTGAGCTGAGATTATACTCGCAGAGATTTATAAGAAGCGCACCAATAACAGCGCCTATTATCGTTCCTCTGCCGCCGACAGCTACCCATATGACCATTGTGATAGAATAGGAAATAGTCATTTGTGACGGAGTAATGCTTCCGTTGAAATTTACAAAAACTGCACCTGCGATACCAGCCAGTGCCGCAGACAGAACATAGATAAAGTTCTTATATGCGCTTACCTTATAGCCTGAGAAATATGTTCTGTTCTCGCCATCTCTGATAGCGATAAGAAGCTTGCCGAACTTGCGGCTAACAAGAAATCTTGACAGTGCAAAGATAAGGGTCATAAGAATAAGCGCAAGATAATAAAGCTTGAACATCTCGTTTCGGTGAAGATTGCCCTTTATGCTTCCGAAAATGGTCTTTATCTCTGTGATACCCACGTTTCCGTTCGTATAGGAAGAAAGTGCGATAAAGATAGAATAAGCCGCCCATGTGAGTGCCTGTGAGATGATAGAGAAATAAACGCCCTTTACTCTGTTTTTAAAGATAAAATATCCGATAATAAACGCCACCACTGAGGGTACTGCTATAATAAGGATAAGGGTCAGAGCAAAGGAATTGAAAGGCTTCCAGATAAGAGGAAGTTCATCAAGTCCGCCTATGTGCATAAAGTCCGTTATCTTTCCGCCTGTTTCCTGAAGCTTAAGGTACATTGCCATGCAGTATCCGCCAAGTGCGAAATAAAGTCCGTGACCAAGGCTCAGGATACCTGTATATCCCCATATAAGATCGATACCCATTGCGGCAATGGCGAACGCCATACACTTGCCGAGAAATATAACTGTAGATGAACCGGAGAGCATTCCGGCATTAAGAAGCAACGGCATGATGCCAAGTATTATTGCTATTATAAGAAAGCTTATAGCCGCCCCTCTCTTTTTGAAAAATCCGCTAACTTTCATTGACCGAAACACCTCCCTTACTCGTCGAGATTTCTGCTCTTGATAACGAAAAGTCCCTGTGGACGCTTCTGCAAAAAGATAATAACGATAAGCAGAACGATAGCTTTTGCGATAGTTGATGAAGTATAATTCTCTGTGAAAATGCTTGCAGAGCCTATTATCACAGAGCCGATAGCAGTACCAAGAAGCTTGCCAACGCCGCCGAGAACGACTGCCATAAAGCTGTTTACTATGTAGCTCTGACCAACTGTCGAGTCGATAGAACCAAGAAGCGCCACCGAGCAGCCTGCGATACCGGCAAGACCTGAGCCGATAGCAAAGGTGATGTTATCCACCTTGCGTGAGTTTATGCCCATACATTTTGCCATTGTTCTGTTTTGCATAACCGCTCTCATCCGCTTGCCGAAGTTTGACTTATACATAATAAACCACACCAGAAGCAGACAAAGCGCCACAAGAAGAATGATGAAAAGTCTGTTGTATGAGAATGTACAGCCGCCTATCTTTATTCCACCGTTCAGAAATGACGGTGCTGTTACGTTTACGCCCTGTGTGCCGAAAATGCTTCTTGCCGCCTGCTGTAAAATAAGGCTTATGCCCCATGTTGCAAGCAAGCTGTCTATCTCCCGCCCGTATAATCGGGAGATGATAAACTTTTCAAGCAAGCTTCCAAGAATGAACGTAACGCCGAATGCGGCAGGGATAGCAACAAAATAATAAACGTCACGAATGCTTTCGGTACAGTATTTTACGAATATTTGCTGAACGACATATGTCGTATATGCGCCTATCATCACAAACTCTCCATGAGCCATGTTTATTACTCTCATAAGCCCGAAAGTTATTGCAAGACCGAGAGAAGAAAGTAGTATGATAGAACTAAGGCTTACGCCGTTGAACATAGTGTTTATAAAACGATCCATAGATTTTTGCCACGTCCTTTCGTGCCCTTAATAATGCACAGCCAAATTACTGACTGTGCATTAAAGGATACTTACAGAGGATTTATTATGAAATATGCTTATTCAAGAGGCTGGATTCCTGCCTTAACTGCCCAATCATAAGTTGAGAGATATGGGTCTGGAGCAACAGGATCAGTTGCGTAGATCTCGTTGATAAGTCCGTCGTCGCCCACCTGACCGATCCTTACAGGCTTTACAAGGTGGTGATTGTCGCCCTGGATAGTTACAGTGCCTTCCGGTGCGTCAAAGGATATCTCACCTGATTCAACCGCCTTGATAACGTCCTCAGGCTCAAAGCTGTCTGCTTTTTCGCAGGCTGCTTTCCAAAGGTAAACTGCGTCATATGCGGCTTCCGCAGGGTCAGATGTTACTCTGTTCTCACCGTACGCATCCTTATATGCCTTAACAAATTCCTTGTTCTTTTCTGTGTCTGTTGTCTGATAATAGTTCCATGATACCATGTGACCCTTAAGGATATCAGCGCCAATTGTAGCGACCTCTTCTTCTGCGATAGAGAATGACATTGTCATGTAATCCTTGCTTGTATAGTTCTTTTCAGACATCTGCTTGAAGAATGAAACGTTGCCTGTTCCGTTAAGAGTGTTGATGATAACGTCAGGCTTTGCAGCTTCGATCTTTGAGATGATAGCTGCAAAATCCGTCTGATCCATATCTGCATACTCTTCACCAACGGCTTTTGCACCCTTTGCTTCAAGCTGTGCGTTGATTATCATGTTCGCTGTTCTTGGGAAAACGTAGTCAGAACCAAGGAGGAAGAACTTCTTATAGCCCTGATCAAGCAGATAATCGATAGCAGGAACGATCTGCTGGTTTGGCGCTGCGCCTGTGTATACGATATTCGATGAGCTTTCCATACCCTCATACTGAACAGGATACCAAAGAAGTGAGCCGTATTCCTCAACGATAGACTTAACAGCCTTTCTTGATGATGAAGTCCAGCAGCCGAAGATAGTTGAAACGCCCTCGCTGTCAATAAGCTTTTCAGCCTTTGTTGCGAATGTTGACGGCTCGGAAGCTCCGTCCTCTTCAACGTATTCTATCTGCTTGCCATTTACACCGCCTGCGGCATTTATCTCCTTGATAGCAAGCACCTCAGCGTCACGAACTGACTTTTCACTGATAGCCATTGAGCCTGTGAGGGAGTGAAGAAGTCCCACCTTAACTGTGTCGCCGTCGCCACTGCTTGAGCCTCCTCCTGAACCGCAGGCTGTGAGCATTGTTGCCGCCAGAGCCGCTGCTGAAAGCACCGCTAAAAATCTCTTCATTCTTGTCTTTTTCATAGTGTTTTCCTCCAATTCATTTTACTTTTCCATACTAAATGCAATAAAAAAATTGGCTCTCTGCTCTAAAGGGTATTTTCCCTTGACAGATAAACCAACTTCATTGTTGTAATATTAAGTTTTTTACCTAAAACAGACCAAGCTGCTTAAGCGCCTTATCATTTTCCGCTGTACCTTTTTTACCGAGGATATCCTCACCAAGCTTTATCTTCAGATACTGAATGATAAGCTCCGTGCATTTATCCATTCCCATACGGTCAGAATTAAGGGCCATATCGTAAAGCACCGGATTTGTCCACGTTTCACCGCCCGTGTAATACTTATAGTAATCGGCACGATAGCGGTCGGTCTGATAGATCATTCTGTGAGCTTCTTCTTCGGTAACGCCAAGACGTTCTATAACATTTTTCACGCAGAAAGCTCTTGGAGCTTCTATATACACGCTTACGGTGTTTTCATAGTCACGCAGCAGGTGATTTGCACATTTTCCAATGATAATGCAGGATTGCTGTTTGGCAAGCTCCTTGATTATCTTCGCCTGAATATTGTAAAGATTAACGTCGGAAATGAAGCTCTTGTCCGTCGGCTCAACGATATCGTCCTTGTTCGCAGACTTCATAAGTCTTTTGATAAGGTGGTAGCCCCTCAGCTTTTCGTCCACCTGAAAAAACAGATCCTTGTTTATTCCGCTGTAGTTTGAAGCCATGCTGAGTATCTGGCTTTCATAGCAAGGTATCCCAAGCTGTTTTGAAAGAGCAAGTCCGATCTGCTTTCCTCCGCTTCCGAAACCTCTTGCTATGGTAATAACGAAATTGTCCATTTCTATCACCTCCTGTGCTTATAGTATAGCACAAGGGTCAAAAGATAAAAACACTAAAAATCAGAGAAAATCCTATATTTTTCAGACAAGTCACAATGATTGTTTATACTGTGCAGGGGAAACGCCCGTTATCTCTTTAAACACCTTTGTGAAATAGTCTGCACTTGAATAGCCAAGCTCCTCGCTTATCTCATAGGCCTTCATTCCGCTTTGCCGCAAAAGCTTTTTGGCGTATTCTATTTTCACAAGGGTGCTGAATTTGCTGAAGCTTTCCCCTATCTGCCGCCTGAAAAGCTTGCCGAAATAGTCACGGCTGAAGCCAAAATGCTCCGCCGCCTGCTCAACTGAGATATCCCGACAGCTTGTATTTGAAAAATATGTGCAGATATCCTGAGTAAAGCTGTCTCCGCTACTTTTGCCCACGGATTCAAGTGCCGAAAGCACATAGTCTGAGCAGGTGTTTTCAACCTTCTTCTCTTCAAGCTTTTCGGTTACACGTCTTAGCATATCTCCAAGCTTTTGCTCATTGACTGGCTTTAAAAGATAGTCAAACGCCCCAAGCACAAGCCCTTTTCGTGCATATTCAAACTCGTCATATGAGCTTATGAAAGCCACTGCCACATCTATGCCAAGCTCGTTTATCTTTCCAAGAAGCTCTATGCCGTCAATAAACGGCATTCTTATATCCGTCAGCACAAGGTCAAAAGCTTCGGCTTTAAGCGCCGCAAGAGCGTCCTTGCCGTTTGACACCTCTTTTGCTATAACAAAGCCACATTCTTTCCACACCGACATTCGTGAGTAGATAAAGCGCATATCTGCGTCGTCCTCTGCCAAAAGTATCTTATACACACTTGTCACCTCCATAAATCCTCAGACTGTGTGATGCTGAGAAGGTCGTATCTGTTTATGTATTCTTCAAGCTGCCTGAATTTCGTCTTTTCCATGCACTCTTTAAACTCTGCCCTATGCTGTTGAAAATATTCCGCCGCAGAGATATCAAAGGCTTTACAAAGGTCTAAAAGCTCTTTTACAAGCTGTGAGTTTTTCTGGCTCTCTGCATTTTGCACCATGCTGTCATCATCAAGCTGCAAAAATTCTTCAAGCCTGCTCACTGCCTTTTCCCACTGCTCCTCAAAGTCTTTTGTATCAGCATTTTGCGGTGCATCAGATTTGAGAATATCACTTAATGCCTTTGCACTTTCATGAAGCTTTCTGCAACAAAGATTGCCCGAAATCCCTATAACGTCATGGAGTATAATCCGCGCGTTCATATAGTTTCCCGCTTCGATATGCTGGCAGATATATTTCTGGTCGCTTCCGTGTTCGGAAATAAAACGCTTTATTATATCAAATAGTATGCTTTTGCTTCCACCCAAAGCGTCAAGGCAGGCAACGCAATCAAACACCTCATCACCCTGCTCTGTAGCTTTTTCGGGCATTTCACGCCTTATGTGCAAATGCTTGTATATCATTTTTCTAAGATCATCAGGTCGGAAAGGCTTTGAGATATAGCCGTCCATGCCTGCTTCATAGGCTTTCTGTTCTATGCCCGAAACAACGTCGGCGGTAAGAGCGATTATTGGCGTAAGTCCGAAATCAGGAAGCTCTCTTATGTGTCTTGCAGTTTCATAGCCGTCCATATCAGGCATATGCAGGTCAAGAATTATCATATCAGGGCTGTGGCTATTGCAATATTCTATAGCCTTTAAGCCACTGTCGGCGGTATCCACCTGCAAGCCGTATGTGCCTAATATCTCACTTTCGATATCTAGGTTCACACTGTTGTCGTCCACCAACAAAATGACAGCCTTTTCAACAGGCACGCCCTGAGAAGTACCATTTTCGCTCTGCACCTGTGACGACTCTGCAATATCAAATGGCATAAGGAAGCTAAAGCACGAGCCTTTTCCAAGCTGAGATGTAACCTCTATGCTGTATTTACCGCCGCTTGCCGCCTTGACGATAGATTGTGAGATAGGAAGCCCCAGACCTGTTCCGCCGTGACGTCTTGTCACTCCTGCGTCGCTTTGGATAAAAGGCTCAAAAATGCTCTCAAGCCTGTCTTGAGGTATGCCCTCCCCTGAGTCAGAAACGCTGAACATGATAACAACGCTTCTGCCCTTTGTTTCCTGATATTTACAGCTAAAGACCACCTCGCCCCTATCCGTGAACTTCACCGCATTTCCAATTAGATTTACAAGCACCTGCCTTAATCGCAAAGGGTCGCCGCAGACGAAATTAGGCAAATTCCCCGATATATCAAGACGCAATGGGATATCCTTTGCTATGGCTGTGCTTTCCATTATGGAATAAGTGTCGCTTATAAGCTTCACAAGGTCAAAATCTGTATATTCGAGCTGCAAGCTTCCCGACTCTATTTTGTAAAAGTCAAGAACGTTATTTATAAGACCAAGAAGATTTTCTGAGGCTGTGTTTATATTAGTGCAATATCTCTTCTGAGCATCATTAAGACTGGTATTTGAAAGCATATAAAGATAGCCTGTGATAGCATTAAGCGGCGTGCGAAGCTCATGGCTCATTTGTGCAAGAAAATCACTTTTTGCACTGTTCGCCCTGTCTGCTTCTTCTTTAGCCTGCCGCATTTGTGCCTCGGCTGTTTCACGCTTTTTAAGCTCATTTTGAAGTATCTGCGAAAGGCGGTTGAAAAGCTCGCCAAATCGAAAAAGCTCATACGCTCCCTTTGGTGACACACGGACGTTTGAAAGGTCAAATTCGGCAGAATTTTCATTACGCTTTGAAAGGCTCTCAGAGTAGTCGTTTATAGGTCTGACATAAAGGCTTTCAAAAACTATCAGTACTATGCCCACAATAACTAGCACGCTCGCTGAACACACAAGCTGTATCACCAGTGCAGTTTCACGTCCTGCGGCAGCGCTTTCCACCTCTGCATCAAGACGTTTATTAAGAGCCTGACGAAAGCGTTCTATAGGCGACATTATCATGGTTTTAGAATCGTTATAAAAGCTGTCATAAAGTATCTCGCGGGAACGCTCTTTCATTTCATCAGGGCTAAGTCCGCTGTATTCCTCAGGCAGTGGCGTATCCTCCACAATGGAAACATACTCGGCCAACCTGCCTCCCTTGCTGTCGCCATACTGTTTAGCTGTTATGCCTTTTGCAGTGAGCATAAGCTTCATTGACACCGTTTCGGTCTTTATGAGAGTATCAGAATACTTTTTGGCTTCCGCAAGAAGCGCAGTTTCGTTCTCAGGAGGATCAAGAGCGGAAAGGCTATTTATAACACGGTCACGGGTCTTTTCCTCATAGACCTCATACCAATAGTTATAAAGATGTTCGATATCTCCTGTTACGGAGAATTTTCTAGCTTCATCGGTAAGATAATCGGAAGCGTCCGCAAGCTCCTGCCCAAGGTCAGAAAGCTCTCCCCTGTTTGATTGTGCGGTATTCTCTCTGTCGATACACCGGGACATATATCTGCTGCTCATTAAAGTAAGAGCAGTAATAAGAAGAAACACCACAACTGCACAGATGGTGATATTGCGGCTTTTGAGCACACTTCTGCCCTTCTTTTTACTGACCTTCACAGAAAACACCCCCACAAAAAAACAAAAAACGCCCCGTGAAAAGTACACGGAGCGTCATTGCCCTTAAATTATTACCTGAAAATTATATCATATTTTTGCAGTTTTGTCAACTGTTGTGGAATTCAGGCTATTTCAACTTCTGTGGAATTTTATTTGCCCAAAGATCATCTTGAGCTTCATTATCAAGCATCACTACCAATAAACCGCTATCAGCAAAATATAGCTTAAATTTATTGTTGTCATAATTCCCTTTCAAGGGTAATTCAGGAAAGCCTAAACAGTAACACACATTTATGATTCCGGCATTGTCAAGCCGATCAATGCACTGCCTCTGCGATAGTTACTGCCACATTTCCTACTTTTGTGAGATCCGTGACGTCCGATGGAAGCCCACCGCTGAGGGTGAGATCTGTGCTTATTGTTAGAATTTCGTCATCGACAGCCTTGTTTTCAGCTGTTGGTATTGTGACTTCATCATATGTAAATTCGCCCTTTACCAAGCTGTATTTATCAAGTGGCTCATATGTAAAATCAACGTCGATATCCGTATTTGAATGGTTTGTAACGCTTATATCATTACCTTTTGCAGACCATTTGCCATTTGTGTCGATATCATATTCATGAGTTTTTGCATTCCAAGTCTTTGTTCCGCTCATATTGTATGTAAACTCCATTTTACCCCATACAACGTCAGCCTGGATAGTTTTTGAGGCTTTGATATCCTCCACATACTTTGCCTTTACACTGATATTCTTTTTGATGTTTCCGTCATCATTCTCCGCTGCAAACACCACCGTACTGAGTGTTGCCGCAAGTGCTAATGCCATTATGGTCGAGATCGTCCTTTTCATAAGTAATTAATCCTTTACAAATCATCATTATTTATGTATTTGGTGCGTCGCCTATCCCGTCCCACCTGCCGTCAAGTCCAATATATCGTCCGTCAATAGTGGTGTTCTTTGCTATTGAACCGTCTCAGTCAAAATAGTACCAATCATCATTCACTTTGACCCAATCTGAGTGCAATTTTCCGTCATCACCAGAATAACGCCCATCATTTCCACCGTCATTGAACCAACCTCTGACAAGCTTGCCGTCTTCATCGGCATAATACCATTCAGTTCCGCCGTCCTTAAACCAACCTGTGACCAATTTGCCGTTCTTATCATAATAGTACCAATCGCCGGTTTCCTCATCCTTATACCAGCCTGTTATCGTACTGTCGCCTGCATCTCCCGAATCATCAGTGGTAACATTCACTGTAACCGTGCCGACCGTCATGCTTTCAAAATGCGCTGTCGGTTTACCCGACAAAGTAAGTTTGCTGTTTCGGCTTTCTGAAATAGGCACTATTAGCTCACTGCTTGAAAAATAGCCTTTTATCTCGTCCATGCCCTCTGCTTGTTTGTATGAAAAATCCGCCATAACACCCACATTCCCTGTGTTTGTCAAAGTAAAATTTCCGCCGCTGTCAGACCAACCGCCACCTTTATATGAGTGGGTCTCAGGATCCCACTGCCCGTCTGTATAGGTAAACTCTAAAGAGTCCCAAGTGATGTCGATGCTCACCTGCACTTTTGAGTCAGAATTATCCGCAGATGCAGAAACAGGCACTAACAACGCCGTGGCAATTCCCATAGCTGCAAAAAAAGCTTTTATCTTTTTATCCATATTTCACCTCTCTTCATCTGACATTATGACAGTCGCCATAGTGTCCACCATTGCTCACCCAACTGTTTCAGTATCATAGCTCATCGTCTGCACAAGCACTTTCGCTGAGTTTTCTATTATTCTCATTTTCATTGTTTAACAAGCAACTCTAATTAACAGCATGAATATTTATAATAATTATCTATGATTCTTAACAAAAAGTCAATAATATTTGCACAAACGGCAAAAAAGTTGCACAAGCGGTAGGTGATTTGGTGTACGGAAAGCAAAGCCTCCCACAGAAACAATTCCGTGGGAGGCTGGTTTATTATATCAAATACTTATTATCTCACTCTTCGTCCTCTCCCACAGCCGAAAACTTTTTATATCGGCGGTGTTCGATTATCTGCTGTTTGTGCTGTTCAAAATACTCGTCATATCTGTTTCTGCCAAACTTTGCTATCAACTTATGATTATAATTCATAAGTTTGGCCGTAAATTCATCACTATCAGCGTAATACAAGTTAAGAAAATCATTATGATCATATCTTTGACCCTTTCGGTCAAAGTCAAGCAGGTCAAGAAGCATTGCGGCATTAAAATCTATTTTCAGATCCTTATGGCTAAGGTTTTCTGCTGTTTCATCACCCACCATATAAACATGGTACAATTCCGGTTCAGCAATAAATCTGTATTCATAGCCACCCTCTTTATTCTTTAATGAAGCGGTGATAATTGCTTTTTTACTCTTGATATCATTATTGAAAAGACCCTTTATACGGCTGAGCAAACGATATGTTTCATAAAACTTCTTCTCTTTTATATCCCCACGAAGAATGTTTTTCTCAGAATCCTCCTTGCTGAAAGACTTATTTCCGGCTTCGATTTCAAACAATGCCTTTGCCGCAACAGCGTTCCAATAATTTTTCACAAATACGCCCTGACCATTGTCCTGATCCTGCTCTACTCTGAAATATCCGCCCTCAGGATAAATAGAAAAGGTCGTTTTGTCAAGCTTTTGCGAGAGGCTGTGCCTTTTTGCATCGGCGGCAGCACCACGGACGCTGACGATAATAACATTTCCAACTATTCTTATAACGCCTATGGCAAGATTGGCGGCTATCACAAAAGGCAGGATAAAGCCCCATGTAATAGCAAAGGTCGCACGCAGAGCGATAAGGATTATCCACAAAGGTCCCCATATGGTCATACCTAGATCGACCTCATATTCCTCACGGGTCATCTCATCTTCAAGAAGAACAACTTTTGAAAAGTTATTATACACAGAACCAAACACATTGAAGCCCTTTCGCCCTATCCTAAACGGAAAGCCTGCCGCAAATATCCAGCAAAGTACGCCTGAGATAAGTGCAGTGAGCCAATAGTATTCAAAATACTTTGCCTGCTTGAAGCTTATCTGCCTGTTCAGAATTTTATTCACAGGCTTTTGCAACGGAGTCACTTTACTAAAGATATTTTTCAGGCTGTTGTCAATATCAGTATACGAAGCCTTTTCACCGTCTTTGACAACGCCAAAGGCACTTCCCACAGTGACGGTCTGCTTTGAGTTTTCAGCTATGTACTTATCATATCTGTCATCGTTTCCTGCGATCTTAGGTATAGCAAAGGTCACAATGACAAGTGCGACCACAAGTATCACAAACTGCATCAGGGCTGTAACAATGTTTTTCATTTTCCATATGTTCCTTTCAAATATGATCTTCTAAATACATTATAATATATTGGAAGGGATTTGGCAAGAAGTATCATAAGATTTTTTTGCCATTATAAAACAAAAAAAAGAGCGACTGAAAAGTTAGGTATCACAAATTTATTAAAGCAAAAAAAATGCTCTGCGGGATCACACTCTCCGCAGAGCATTTCGTTTTAGTATAGCTTTCCGTTTTTCTTGTAACCACCGTCAGCCTCAGAATATTTAAGGCACATAAACTGCCACTTGTAATTCCATTGTGGGCTGTCATAGACCTTTTCTCCGACTTCCAGCAGATAAGTCACTCCGTCTATCTTTATCTCGCCCCAGAAGTGCTGTCCTCCGCCATTGCGGTTGCCCATAACAAGGTTTGCGTCATAGCCGAGATAAACCATCATTTCCACCAGTGCGCCATTGTAATCAGAACATTGACCTTCTTTGTAAACAAAGATATTCTTGCTATGCGAGCCTGTTGGTATCCTGCCATATTTCAAATTCTTTCTTATCCAATCCGCAGTATATTCGATCTTCTTTGCCGCCGACCAATCTTTCTTGAAATGCTTTGAGGCAAAGTTTTTAAGTATCTTCTTCTCCTCTGCTGTAAGAGTGTGCGTCGAGGTCTTTGTTTTCTTGCCCTGAACGTTGTAGATCTTATAAGTGCTGTGGCTCTTTTTTGTTGCCGCATTAAGTCTTGAAACAGTGTTTATCTTGCATTGGATACCCGTCCAGCTACTGTAAACCACCTTTCCGTTTATGGTCTTATAAGCCCTCATTTTGAAGTGATAATTCTTTGAACCTGAAAGGTCTGATTTTGTATAAGAGGTTGTGCTGTTCTTTGTTATCTTCTTGAGCTGAACATAATCGTTATAGCAATCCTTTGGCATACTATAGTAATCGTTATGTGGGATAGTCCACTCATCGCCCTTGCACCAGTATATCTGATATCCATCAGCCTTTGTGTTCTTCTTCCAGCTTATCGTGACTTTCTTATTATAAGCCTTTACCGTCATTTTCGGTGTGGATAACTTCGTGTTGCCTTTTACTGTTATATAAGGACCGGTCTTAGAGTTGTATTCAAGCTTTACGGCATAAGTATAACTCGTTGCCTCTGAAAGCTTCTTGTCAGTATAGCTTGTGGAACTCGTGACCGTCAGACGCTTGTAGGTCTTTTTCTTTGGATCATAGCGATAAACCCTGTATTTGCAATTGCCGATCTTGTTCCAGCTAAGCTTTACAGAAGTGGTAGATTCAGCGGTAGCCTTAAATCCCTTTGGCTTTCCAAGGATGATCTTGAATGTTGTCGAAACAGGGTACCTGCTTTCGTAGTTTCCGCCAAGAGTAACAACAGCCGTCGCAGTGCCTATATTTGTGTTATTGTAATATGTTACAGTATAGTCGGAACTCTTGACCATATTTCCGTCCGCCTTGACAAAAAGGCTCGGTCTGACAGCATTACCGGTATAATCCACATCAGCTATCTTTAGTATCTCGACCTTAGAAACAGCTTTCGGGCTGATAGTAAAAGGCACTGTCACATATCCTGTATAGCCGTTCATTCCTGCTATGGTCATATAGCCTGTTCCGGCATTCACATTGTTTGTGTATGATACATTATAATCAACGCCACATCTTAGCACCGCACCACTAACTGTAACAACAGGTGCAGGAGTCTGAGCGTAGCCCGTGTAGGTGCAGCTGGCATCCACAGAAATGTTATCACTGGATATTTCAGCCTCTACAACGTTATACTCAAAGGAATCGGTTCCATTAAAGTTGCAGATACCTTTAATATAAGCATAATGCCAGCCAAGCTCGCCACAGTCGTCCTCATATTCGATCTCATAGTCAACGCCCTCAGCAAGCACAATATCATTGTATGTAACAATAGGTTTTGGCTGAACAGGGTTACCGGCACAGTAGCTCTGCTCATACTCGCAGTCAATATCCGCACTATAAATATCAGCTGGCACGATATTGAAATTCTTTGTAAAGCTTCCTGTGTAATTACCTATACCAGTGAAAGTAGCCGTCGCAGTACCTACGTTTATGTTGTTCTCATAAGTAACAACATAGTCCTCGTCCTCAGTGAGCCGGTAATAGTTGCTGCTGTCCATAAGAGAATAGCCATAAAGCGTCTTTTCCGTGCCGTCATACGTCTGATTGCCTTCATACCAACTGCTATACATATCCTCAGTCAACTGAATGGCTTCATCGTTCTCAGACGTATAAAGACCGACTTCCTCTCCGCCAGTAGGAATTTGCTCCTCTGCCTCAGCTCCGAAGCATACCACTGCACTTTGCAGTGCAAGGCACACTGCCACTGCCGTCGTAAGCGTCCGCTTAAATAACTTCATATTATTTTTTCCTTTCCACTATAATTTCTCATATATTACTAATTTTATCACAAAGATGTGGCAATGTCAAGATAAAATACAACAAATAGGAAGCCTCATGACATTCAGTTAGATCGTGAAGTGGAGGATGTAAAATACGGTGATACCACACAAGAATAAGGAGGTTTGATTATGATCTCTGAATTTGTACGAGAACAAAAAAGATATATTCTGACGGCTTGATAGAATCAATATAAAGGAAATTTTATATCGGTATATATGCTCACAACGCAGCGTATATACCGATTTTTGTTTCGAAAAGTTTCTTAATTTTCTGAAATTTAAAAGCGGAGTTTTGTGTACATACAACATATTATACTTCATATGTGATAAAAATTAGTCATATTGTTCAATTAATCTACGAAAAATTATGCTAAAATACGAAAATTATTTGTGTAAACGTTCTACTTAAATATTTTAGTTGACTTTTTTTACTCCTAATAATATAATGTTTTATGTTGACAAAGTTAAGGCAGAAACGCACGAGGATAATACAGTGCTGCCTTAGAATACCGGTATTAAAAAATTAATTGGATAAGAGGAGTTTTTTATGGTACAAAACAAAACTTTTTCTGCAAAGGCATTACAGACTTTTGTTGCTGTAATGTTTGCCGTAATAACCTGCTTCGGTTTTATGACAACACCGACCGCAGAGGCGGCATCAGGATTTTATGTAAGCGGTACCAGTATCTATGACGCTAATGGAAACAAGTTCGTTATGCGTGGCGTGAACATTGCCCATGCATGGTACACAGAGAAGACTGAAACTTCTATCAAGGGTGCTGCAAACAACGGCGCAAATACCGTAAGAGTCGTACTTGCAAACGGCTCAAAGTACACAAAAACAAGCGCACAGGAAGTAAAGAACATCATCAGCTGGTGCAAGTCAAACAAGCTGATATGCATTCTCGAAGTACATGACGCAACAGGCAGCGACAGCACTTATGATCTTAACAAGTGCGTTGACTACTGGAAGGAAATGAAGAGCGTTCTCAGCGGTACTGAGAAATATGTTATCGTAAACATCGCAAACGAGTGGTGCGGCACATGGAACGGAAGCGCATGGGCTGACGGCTACAAGTCTGCTATCCAATCTGTAAGAAACGCAGGCATTACAAATATGCTTATGGTAGACTGCGCAGGCTGGGGACAGTATCCTGACAGCATCAAGGATTATGGTAAGTCTGTTTTCAACGCAGACTCACAGAAGAACACCGTATTCTCCATTCATATGTATGAATACGCAGGCGGAAACGCATCAACTGTAAAAAACAACATTGATAACGCACTCAACATCGGTGTGCCTGTTGTTATCGGCGAGTTCGGCGGTCAGCACACAAACGGCGACGTTGATGAGGCTACTATCATGAGCTACTGCACAAGCAAGGGCGTAGGCTATCTTGGCTGGTCATGGAAGGGCAACAACTCTGACATGAGCTACCTCGACATTGCAAACTCATGGGACGGCTCAAGCCTTTCTTCATGGGGAAATACACTTATCAACGGCTCAAACGGAATTAAGGCAACTTCTAAGACCTGCTCAGTTTACAGCGGTTCAGGAAGCTCTTCCGGCGGTTCTTCTTCAGAAACTTCAACAGATTCCAACGGCGGAGTTCTCGGACTTGACGGAACATATTACATCAAGAGCGCACTCAGCGGCAAGTATCTTGACGTATACAAGGCAAAGGCTGACAACGGCACAAACGTTCAGCAGTACAGAGGTACAGGCGGAAACAATCAGAAATTCAAGCTTGTAAGCGACGGAAACGGCTATTACACTATTTACACAGGTGCATCAAATTACAAAAGCTGTCTTGACGTATACAACTGGAGCAGGGACAATGGTGCTAACATCAACCAGTGGCAGTATCACGGCGGTGACTGTCAGAAATTCCAGCTTGTAAAGATCGGCGACGCTTATGCTATCAAGACAAAGATCTCAGACTGCTACTCATGCCTTGACGTTTACGAACAGAGCACAGCTGACGGAGCAAACATTAACCAGTGGAGCTACTGGGGCGGAAAGTGCCAGCTTTGGTATCTTGAATCAACATCAGGTTCTTCCTCTTCTTCATCTTCTTCAAGCAGCTCAGGCAGCAATTACAAATCGATCTTCTGGGGTTCTTCAACTGCTTCAGCATGGGGTCAGGCTGTTTCAGCAATGACTTCAAAGAATGGCGGAAGCTTCAACGCATATGACATTCAGTCAAACGGCTACTTCTACGTTGAATACTCAGGAACACAGGATCAGGTAGAATTTGTTCTTCAGAGCTGGTCAGGCGGAGCAGAGTGGGCAAAGGTTTCACCAAGCGAAACAGGCACAGCAAACGGACACTACTACGCAAAGTATTCTTACAACAACTGCAAGTCAGCATTCGGCACTTCCGATTTCGGAGGAAAGCTGGATCAGATCCATGCAGGTGCAGCAAACGGCACAGTAACGATCTACTCTGTATGCTACTGCTGGTGATCTAAGATTTTTTCAGACTTCATACTGTTTCACAGCGGTATGAAGTCTTTTTTATGCAAAAAAGTTTTAACTGTACCTTTGATTTTCTTCCTTCAAAAAAAATCAGAGCCTACTGTTATTTATGAGTTGCCTGTACGGATTGTTCGCTTTAAAATATCAGATGACAGCTATGAAGTAATTGCTACAAATTTATCTGAAGATCTTTTTTCTTCTGATGACCTTAAATACACCGTGGGGCTTAGATATTTTCACGCAATTTTATTTCTTGATTTTATTAGCTTAATGATATTGATAGAAAGCCATGCGAATTTTTCTTAGATTGTTTGGATCTCTATCACGAATTTTCCTTCGGAGTTCACCTTCAGCCGCAATGTCTTGACATATCTATTGCAAAAGTTCTCCATTTCTTTCATGGTAGCGGTCACTTTTGTGGCTTCATATATCTTGTGAGTAAGCTCCAGAGGGTTCTCTCCAATGAGTGAGGGCAAATGCTTTTCAAGCTCTGCAAAGAGTACAGCACGTTTCAACTCCTCCGTTCCTGCGGTGCAGAAATCATCAATGGCACAATAATAGATGCCGTGCTGTGCGAGGGCGTTCTTGATCGCCGTTCCACACTTCTCGTATTCGTACATAACGAGAAACTTTGCTTTCGGCAGGCTCTCAATAAGTCCCCAAAAATCCGAATCACTTGACACAATAATAAAAGATGTTATCCCGTCACGGTAGAAGTCCGTGACTACGCTTGCGGTCATTCGCACATCGACCAGTGACTTTCTGTCTGTCACTCGGTCGATCTCTATATGTTCAACGGGTATCTGCGTGAATTTAGAGAGCCAATCCCAGCCTGCGGTAGTGTTCGGATCGTCATATAGCGTGATCTTCTCGATCTTAGCAAGCTCCTCCTGATTCAAGCCTTTCAGAACACTATAAAGCTTGTATGGATCAGAGTTCTCACAATCGACAGCTATAGCTGTTTTCTCGGTGCTGTCGATAAAATTATAGATATTGTTTCGTGTTTCATCATCTGCGTCCCGATATTTCGTATAATCGGTGAAGCTGTCATTATGCTGACCGTAGATGATCTTCAAAAACTTACGGTCGGAATAGATGATGCTCCCGACTTCGGCAGGTTGCCAGTGAATATACATCTGAAATGGGTAATGTTCGATATTCGCCATATATTTATTGAACTCGGCTTTCATTACACCGTTCTTATTATATTTCGGGACAAAGAACAGATCTCGGATATACTCCCAATTCAGCCAATCGTAAAACAGATGAGAGCATTTGTCAATATTTTCATTAATGAGCCTTGTGAAATCCTGCATATACTTCTCTGAACGGCAATTCGCTTGGATAATGGTAAATCCCCATTTTTCAAGCTGTTTGATATTATCCGTATCGTACCATTCTATGTTATGCAAATTTTTGAGCTGATACCGCATCAGATCATCGGTCTTTTTGAATTTCTGCATCAGTACGGTTCGCAGCTTACATAAATATCTTATCGTAGTAGCGTCCTTATCGGCTTGAAGCTTCTCTATAAGCTCGGAACATTCACCGTAACTCACGGTCAGAGCTGACATTCGGACGCCTATCATATAGGCTATAGTAGTAACTACCTCTTTTGTATCAACGGTCAAGGAAATCCCTCCTATTCATTTAATATGATCATCAATTGCCGTCATTATCCTGTTGAGCCGATTTTATCATGGCCCTGCTGATAGAGATTTCTGCGCTCTCCACCCGCTTGATTTTCTTATATAATACACAGTTTACTAATTCTTCGTTTTTGTTATCCATTGCGATTCACCTCCGCTCGGCCCTATATCCTGATTATAGCACAACTGGCGGTATATTGCAATGAAAAAAAGGCGTGAAAAAGTGTGCAGAGATTGACTTTTTCGGGGCTGTTTGGTATAATGAGTATAAGTGAGATGTAATACGGTTTTCTCGCTTAAATCGGAATTTGTGGGAGGTGAGATTGATATGTCAAATTATAGCAGTTGCGGTATCGATTGTGATTCTTGTAGATTTAAAACAGAGCAAAATTGTACGGGATGCTACGTGCATAAGGGACAGCCATTTTGGGGCACTTGTGAGATTTATGCATGTGCTGCAAGCCAAGTTCTACCTCATTGTGGAAAGTGTTGTGATTTCCCTTGTGAAAAACTGATAGAGGCACACAAGGGAGAAAATCCAGATGGAAATGGCATTGAAATTGATAATCTAAGAAAGCTTTAAATTCTGATTTAGCTTAGTAACTGAATATACCCAAACACGGATAGACCGTCCTCATCAGACGGCTATCCGTTTATTATTCCGCATTTCCACAAAAAGAGTGCAAAAACATTACGGCAAATATCTGAAGTCAAGAAAAAAATAAAAGCCTATCAAACGTAGATACGCTATTTGATGGGCTTTTTGCGTGGCGGAACTTCTGAATTTTGGGTCATAGCATATATGGCGTAACAACGTCCAGAAAAAAATCAGCAAATAAGGTTTATTCTACTGTATTTCCCCTCTCTCCTCCACAAACTCCACCAAACACATATCCTCCACAGCTATCCTGGTCTTGTCCATAAAAACAAGCTCATTAGTATAGCTGTCATAAATTCTCACTATGCCTGTCTTGGTCTGGTAACTGCCACCACTTTTTCTCTTATCGGGAACAAAATATGTCACCCTTATCTCAGGGCGTTCATCAAGCTTATCAAGCAGGCGGTTGAGATCGTCATTGAGCTTGTTTACCTCGTCCTCGGTCAGCTCCTCCCTGATTTCGGTGTATCTTGCGGTTTCATCAACAGCGGCGTCATAGCCTGTCAAGGCTGCAAAAGGGCTGAACTGAGCCGCCCTGTCCGATATAGACATTTGCGGATGATCATCATAGTGCGGACGTGAAAACTGCTTTATATCATAATAATTATCATACATTGTAAGCCCCACCTTTCATGCCTTGTGACCGCCTATACTGCGGTTGCGCTCTCTTGCCGTAGCTCCCTCGGTATAGTTCGTGCCTTTCAAAATGGCATTTTTCCCATATTTGTGCTTTATCAAGAGCATTGCTTCCTGCAATGCCCTTTCTTTTTCTTCTGCGTTGTTATCAGCATTTGCCGCTTCCGCCATATCAAACAAGCTTATCTGCTCATAACTCTCAATTTCGGGGATATCCTCTTCTCTTATGACATTACAGGCAGTCAGATTAAGCCGTCTTGCAAGCAAAGTCTTGTCGATAATTCTGTCAAAAAGCGCCATGGTTGCGTCTATTATTTTTCTGGTCGAGGAAGTGTGCCTGCCTAGATTTTGAGTGCCATGGGCGTGCTTTGGTATCTTCCTGCCATAGTGGTCGCAAACCACCTCGCCCGTATAGTGACCGTCTGCCAAGCTTTCTTTATCATACCCCACAGTGAGAACGATCTGATTTGTCACAACGCCCTTATCCACAAGATCAAGGGACAGCATATCAGCCATTTCCCACAGGATAAGCCTTGTGCGCTCATAATTACACGGCTCTTGCAAGACCTGCCCAGAGGAAATGCTGTTGTTTGAGGGGCGGTATGACTTCACATCAGGTATGGCGGTAGGCTCGATACCCCATGCGTGGTCGATAAGAAGCTCGGTATTTTTGCCGAAAACCTTGTAAAGCTTCCCTATAAGATAATGGTCCAGCGACCAGCGTGAGATATCCCCCATGGTGTAAATACCAAGCTTTTCAAGACGGCTTGCTGTGCCTGCGCCCACACGCCAAAAGTCCGTGATAGGGGTATGCCCCCACAGCGTTTCTTTGTAAAGCTGTTCGTTCAGCTCTGCAATACGGACTCCGTTTTTATCCGCAGGGATATGCTTTGCCACAATATCCATTGCCACCTTGCACAGATACATATTCGTTCCAACGCCTGCTGTGGCGGTTATACCTGTATTTTTCAGCACGTCCAAAATGAGCATTTGTGCAAAGCCACGTCCGTCAACGTTATAAAGCCCGAGATAGCCCGTTGCGTCGATAAATACCTCGTCGATAGAATAGGCGAAAATATCCTCCGGTGACACATATTTCAGATAAATCCCGTATATTTTTGCACTCACAGCCAAATATTTCGCCATTTGCGGAGTTGCCACGATATAATCAAGCTCGCAGGCAGGGTCGGATAGCTCCGAATAGATATAGCTTTTCTTTGCAAACTGTCTTTTAGGAGCTTTCTGCAAACGCTCCTTATTGACCTGCTCCACACGCTGAATGACCTCAAAAAGCCTTGCCCTGCCTGAAATACCAAAGCTTTTCAGTGACGGTGACACTGCAAGACATATAGTTTTCTCCGTTCGGCTCTCATCAGCCACCACAAGGTTTGTATTCAATGGGTCAAGCTGCCTTTCCACGCACTCCACCGAAGCATAAAAAGATTTCAGGTCTATTGCAACATAGGTCTTTTCCATAGCATCACCGCCTTTTTCCTTTATGTATAATAGTATACCACGAAACTTTCTGTTTTACAATAGAAAATCGAACAAAAGTTCTAAATTTTTAATTAACTCTTTTCATGGCATTTGACAAAGTAAAAAACGTCCCCGAGGAAAACTTGGGGACGTTAGTGTTATATTGGGTTTTAAGACGGCATACAATAGTCTACCACGCTTCACTGTCATAAGGCTCAATAGGAATATTGTAATTCTCTGTTACCTTATAATACTTATCAGTATCAGTGTCTACCATAAGAACATTTATATCTCCTGTGCTAAGCACATCTCCGTCAATGTAGTAGTGACTCGCTCCGTCATAGTAGATATCGTTAAATCTGCGGTCGCCTGAAATCGTGTTGGTATGGACATGCCCTGCCACCACCTTTTTGTCAAGTCCGTGTATCTTGCCAAGCCGGTGAGGGTACTGCTCTGTAAAAATATAATCCTCGGTGCAGTATTCCCAAGCATTGCCAGAATCCTCGTCAATGCCTGCGTGGACAAAGATAGTGTTGCCCTCAACATGGTATCTCGGCAGACGTTCAAACCAATATCTATACGAGTCATCAGAGTCATCATATTCGCCGCTGCCTAGCATTTCATTGACCGAAGAAAAACCGCTCATCACCATTTCCTCGTGATTGCCAAGAAGCGCCACCACCTTCCTATGACCATATATGTTCTGCAAGCCCATTATCTTTTTAAGCACAGCTATATTGTCCTCACCGCCGTGGATATAATCTCCCAGAAAGATAAGCTTTGTGTCAGGCTCGTCAAGGTGGTCAATGACAAGCTCCAAAGCGTCGCAAAGTGCTGAATAACAGCCGTGGATATCACTCATGCAGTATATTTTCATGCTTTTCTCCTTTTATATCATTAGTTTGGTTGTATTTAGCTATCAGTTTTTCCATGTCCTCAGATCTTGTTTTGACCTTATCCACAACTAGGTCGAGCATTTTTTCAGGTTTTCAAGCTTATCTTTTATATTTTCCTTTTCTGCCATAGTTTGCCCTCCTATAACAATTATCTCTATAATTATATTGTATCACAGGGAATATATCCCTGTCAATCAACTATGCCACACGAATTATAGTATTTGAAATTATCTTGAAAAAAATATCTCCTTTCTCGCTTGTTTCAGGGGTGATGCTGTTATACACAAAGGCTGAAACACAGCCGTCTATGCCGTCGCCTTTCATATCCAGGCACTCACGCTCGGCTTTCCAATCGTTTTTGTACGGACTAACATAAAGCACTGCATTGCCACCTATGATAGCATATGGATAACACTTATCCTCACGATACTTCTGAAACTCATCAAACGCTGCCAGAGCCTCTGCTTCCGCTTTTGTGAGCTTCTTTCTGTTTATTCTTCCACTCCCCATTCTGTCTGTCATAAATTTCATGCGCTTTTTGCTTTCTTCCACAAGCTCTTTTTTAGTTGCAAGGACTAGCTTATCATCGCATGAATACTGCTCCTCGCCCTGCCATATCATAGCCTTTTTGTCATATGTAAAATCTATTGGCAGGACAAAGAACACCAGATTTTTACCTCTGTATGCAAATCTGTCTATCTCAGCTATAGCCCTTTTTCTTGTAGGATAAACGCCTCCGCACATACACAATCTATCATACTTTCTGCCGTCCGTCCTGTTGTATGCCTCTACTCTCCACTTTCTTGCGTCAGCGTCACAGTACATAGAATAATCATCATATATGACCGTCTTTTTGCCCTCCTCGATCATGATGACCTGTGTACCCTTTCTTTGCTCGTCAAATGGCGGAATGTTATCTGACAATGCCAATCTCTCAATGACCTCTGTGTTAAAAATCTTTGTGCTCTTTTTCATAGCCTTACCTCCGTATCAACTCTGTCTTGACCTTATGTGCTTATTATAGCACCTTTAAGGTTCTGTTTACTGTTCCAAAATGGTCTGTGATGTGTTTTTTTGATTTTATTCCCTTTTCAAGCTTCTATATATATTATAGCACCCACTTAGTACAGTTTGCCGAACCAATTCGGCACAATTATGATATATTCTTTTTTTCTTATATTTTTTTGCGAGATATTTGATAGTGTATTTCTCATACAATAAACTTTTCTGCACCTTGTTTTTGCTACAGAAAAATGCTATGTATGCTAAAATAAAACTAAGCCGGAAAGGTCTGAAATGATAATAAAAAGCCCACAGACCTGATCACATTGATCGCATCTGTGGGCTTTTGAAATTTTACCACACATCATATATCTTAGCCTTTTCCTCGTTGAAATCATCAGGAAGCGTTCCGATATCCCAGCCGGAGTTGGTAGTTTCTATGTAAAGATAATGGCTTCCATTATAATCATAGTATGTACCGGGGGCATCTTCTGTCGCCTTTACTCCTATTGCAACGTGTTCAGGAAGCTCGATAAAAATGCAGCCATAGCCAAGCTCTTTGAGCAAAGCTCCCAAAAGTATGGACGAGTCCTCACAATCACCGCACTGGTCATAAAGCGTTTCCAGAGGATATTTTGGAAAATCAGTATATCCCGTTGAGGTCATGTCATCAACATACTCTATGCTCTGCACGAAATTTGCAGTTTCTCTTATAGTCTCAGATTCGCCATAGCCGCATTGGTCGCAAAGGCTTTTTATTTCATCTGCAAGCTGTTTTACGAGCTTATGATTATTGTCGTCACTTACATAGTTATGATAATCTTTCACATATGAGTATCTCAAAAGGCTATGATATTATTCATACATATCGTCCTGAATATTCATTGATATTTCAAAGGTATATCGTTTGTCATAGCTCGTCCAGTTAAAAGTCCTTTTCGACCATGTGGGGTCTGCAGGCTGAACATAGTCAGGCTTTCGGTCATCACGAGGCTCATATCCGTCCTCATCAGTGACTATGGGTGTTTGCTGAGTAACTGCGGTAGTGGTCTGCTGTGTTGTTGTGGTGTATGTATCGTATGTATTCAATCCCGGTCTTTTCTCTGGATACAGAAATTCATCAATTGTATTGCTAAATGCAAAATATACGCCCACTGCCACACAAATAGTAATAAGTAATTTCTTCATATATTCGTCCTGTTTTTAGTTGGTTTACGGCTTTTGTCATATGTACATTATACTACAAGACGGTATAAAATACAATACTATTAGATATACTTTACGAATTCGTTCTTATTTTTGCTATGGTTTGATATTTTGCTAAATAGTTGAAATTTGTGGGGCGGTGGATTTCATTCTCACCTTTCGTGAATTTCTGTTATATTCATAGCATCTGATCTAGCGGAACATTTTTTGTGACAATGAAGATCTATGCCATTGTCGATAGAGTCCCTTATGGCTAGTTTGTGTATGAAAAAAGCACCCGTTAAGGTGCTTAGTTCCGATATTTGGGTATAAAAATACCGCCTCGCCGTAGCGGAGCGGTATTAATATTATGCGGTATGTTGTTCATCAGTTTCATTTTCCGGATTGCCGTTCTCATCTGTGTGCATCATAGATTCGATAATATCGGCAATTTCACTGCGTGTTTTTGGTCTGTCATCAAGAGGTTTAATTGGTCTATTTGGATTTAACATACTCTATTCCTCCTTCATTACATTTCTTTATGAATCTTTTTACAAATTCATTATTATCAATCTCATCTTCTTCAAAAGAATAAAATGTTTCAGACATAAGCTGCCTTGCTTTATTGTATTCATAGCCAGCCTTTTTATTCAAAACATAAACCTCGCCTTGATTTGTAACAACAGACATCGCCTTTATTGAACCCTCGCATATAAACGTATCAATATCAGCTACAGAAAAATTATTTGTACTTGGGTGGTTATGAAGATAAATAAGCGATTGCCTTTCTGCATTTTTTACAACAGAAACCGCAAAAGGATTTTTGGCAGGCGACACAACGAACTCTTCTCCAAGAATTTGAACTTCGCTTTTAAAATTCAAATCATCAATAAATAAAACTTCGTTACTTTCATTCTTATCTTTGGCAAGCTTTAAAAGTTCTTTATGCTTTATCTGCATATTTATTGCTTGTTCATCGGTAAAATCAGACGGTTTAACTTTATCTACACCCTCTATGGCAACATCTGTAATATAAATTTTATGATCACGTTTTTTTGCCTGCTCCAACGGTTTCACTTCCTTTGTTTTTATTATACCATATTTTTCGTTTTTGTCAACGCCACCGCCATAATACTTCTCCCTGTCATAATCCCTATGCAGCACCTCATTATGCTCCTCAACGAACACCTTTAATTCCTGCTGAGCCTGCCTGAGTTTTCGGCGGTACTCCTTTGCTGTATCGGGGTCGCAGGTGCCTGCCGCAAAGCGTTTTAGCTTGCGGACTTTCCGCTCCATTGCACGCTGTTTCTGCTCAAGCTCTCGCTGCTCTTTTATCTTCTTCGCAGGTATCGGCTCAGGTATCTGCGTTCTGCCGTGTATATACTGCGTCATTGTGTGACGGCAGTTTGGGTGGAAAAGCCCGTTCTTTACGGCGTATGACAGCAGCCAAAACCACTCACCGCAGTAACTCAGGAACGATCTTTACAGGTGTTTGTTCAATACTTACTCTTTCCCACCCAATATCTTTTCCACATTCACTGCATCTTATCGGTTCTTCTGCCCACATTGTTAAACAATAATTGTTCATTCAAAAACCCCTTTCTTTATATAATGTTTACTTCATTACATTTTGACATTTATTTGCCAAATATATTGTATCACACATCAAAACGATCTGTCAAATTTAAAAGCGAACAAATTTGGACAGTTGCACTTTTGTATAATACACATTCCTTAAAGTATACAGATTTCCGGAATATAGCAAAAAGAGAATTAATTAAAAAGGCGCAAAAAGTGATATTTGAAGATAGCCAAGAATTCTTGCAAATGCTTTTTGACATAGCAAAAAAAGAAAGCATATATATTTTCCAGAAAAAGATACAAGCAGCACCACGACAGATCACCATAACACTGTTTATAATTATAAATAAAATTGTATTACTTGATATATTTGTTCAACTTATAAGATAAGAAAATAAATGACATATTATATATTCAAAATAAAGAAGATATATCGTTTTAACTCAAATAATAGTTGTTTATTTTCTTTATCACGTTTGCCATAAAAAAGCAATAGCCCAAGAAGTTTTAAAGATAATGCATTAGAAAGCAACAAATTTTCATTTATATAAATATAAAACTGTAATAAGTAAGCAAATAAATAAGAAATAAGTGGTTCAATTTTATTTTAGCATATATACTCAGTATGTTTACTTATTATTGTTATAAGATAAAATAAAAAGAATAAGCTACTCATTATAATATAGAAGAAAGCACCGCTTCTTGTATTACAAAGGCAGAAGATATATCGTTTTAACGCAAATAATAGTTGTTTCTTTTCTTTATCACGTTCGCCCTAAAAAAGCAATAGCTCAAGTAGTTTTAAAGATAAAATCAGCGGATCGCACAAATATGTTAATGTTTCATTGGCGGTATTGCTGTAATTCTTAAAGATAATGCATTATAAAATAACAAGTTTTCATTTATATAAACGTAAAACTGTAATAAGTAAGCAAATAAATAAGAAATAAGGATAAGTGGTTCAGTTTTATTAGATCATATATACTCAGTATGTTTACTTATTATTGTTATAAGATAAAATAAGAAGAATAAGCTACTCATTATAATATATAAGAAGAAAGCACCGCTTCTTATATTACAAAGGAAGAAGATATATCGTTTTATCGCAAATAATAGTTGTTTATTTTCTATATCACGTTTGCCTTAAAAAAGCAATAGCTCAAGTTGTTTCAAAGATAAAATCATCGTATTGTACAAATGCGCAAACATTTCATTGGTAATATTGCTGCAAAGCTTGAAGATAACGCATTAGGAAACATCACGTTTTCATTTATATAAACATAAAGCTATAATAAGTAAGCAAATAAATAAGAAATAAGGATAAGTGGCTCAGTTTTTATTGACAAAGCACCTATAATTAGCTGCAATATAAAAAAGATGTAATTGACTTATATGTTATATCTATCTCTTTTCTTATACTGCTCATAATAAAATAGAATAATAAGTTACTCGGTATCTTTACTTATTCAAGCTTATAACAAAGATACTATCAATAGTGAAATTCACTGTCTTTCTTATTATATAATGAGTGTTCAACTTAGATAGTTGATATTTTCCGCCAATCAGTTTGTACATTATATCCGAATACGCTTGTTATTCCTTGTTGAAAACGCATAAACTTCAGATAAATTTTTATTTTATTGATAAAATGCATTGACTTTTGAATAAAAATATGATAAAATTGGGTTGTTAAAGAAGTATAAGTTTAGTGTATCTAAGTCATTTAGATGCTCTTTTTTTGTATCAAAAAATAGAGAGCTCACATTCGTTAAAAAAAGAATGTGGGCTCTCTTTTTGCTTTTTTGTGGTTTTTGCTAAATGTGGCAAAAAAATTACCTCAGCAATTCCAACAGGTAATACTTGTTTAAAAAAGTCCAACATTGCATTCCTGATTTTCGGAAACGCAAAAAACAGTTTTGTAAAAAATATGTAGTTGAATAAACAGTTAAGACTAATAACGTTTTGTATAGCATATATGATCGTTTTTTAAAATATTGGCATATATGAAACCTATTCCATTCAAAATCTAATAAAGGTCTATTCCATAGATCTTTATTATAAATGCACTGACCCACTTTGTTATAGTTTGCATTATAAATCATACGGTTTGTAGAAGCTTTTGGCATTTTACAAATTTATTAATAAAAAAATATAATACTCCCAAAATGGTTCCACTAATTGTTTTTTAGATCAATTAGTCTACCTGACCAGTAGCGCGAGGTTCGGCGTAAGAGAGCCACTAACACTATAAAGGTGTCCACTGAGTATGTCTTTCGAAAGACATACGTCTTCATTTGGTGGTCGGTCTATAATCCGATTCACTGGCCTTTGGTGCTGCTAAATAACACCTTTATACTGTTAGTATCAACCGCACTTGCCCCTACCCACACACAAATTAAGAATCATAAAAAAGGAGTATTTCGATGAGCAAGTTTAAAATTGTAAATAGAATTATTGACGGTAAAAATGTGGAAGTAGAAATTGGTAACAACACGTTGCAGTATGTCTTAACAAATAGGCTAACTGGAATGCGTTTTTTTGGTACAAAGAAACATAAACTAAAAATCAAAAATAGTATCAGGAGAGCCAATATTAAGAATTTAAAACACAAAGGTTTCTCAGATGAAGAAATTGAAAAGTTTTTAGATGAAATAGTTATCTATAAATGGAGAATATTTACAGAAAGCAGCTTTAATAGATATCTTAAAGTAATAAAACGATTTTGTAAATATCTTGCTGCAAAATTTCAGACAAGTCACCTAACAATGTTCGAGGCTGAAAAATATATACAGGAGTACATTGATGTACGAGAAGCAAGGGGGTTATCAGCTGATACTCTCAACACTGATCTTTCTGCACTTTGTAAAGTTTTCGGAAGAAGGACAATTGAATTTAGACACCCTCCACGCCACGGAGCTCATTTAAAGAATAATCCGACAAAATACAATACTGAAACGGGTGAAACAACTCGTGATGTTGCATTGACCACAGGTTTAAGGCGCCGTGAGCTTGGGCACTTAAAAGTCGATGATATAAAATTCATTGACTTTGAAACTGTTCACATATTCAGTGTGGGTAAGGGCGGTAAGCATAATCGTACTGTATTGAAAGGAATAGTCGCAGTAGAAAAGCTAAAAGAATATATTAGTCGTGCAGAGAAAATGAATAATGATTTCTTGTTGACAAAGGCAGAAGCACGCGTCCCAGATGGACTCCACTATTGCAGGGCTATGTGCGCACAGATTACATATAATGCCGTTTTGCAGGAAATGGAAAATGATCCTGCAAAGCGTGCCAAATATATTCAAGAAATCAAGGATGAGTTTAAACGCTGCGGTAGAAAACTCAAAGAGAATCTCGACAAACCTTATCGACTTCGAGGATATAACAGAGAAGCAGCATTATCAATCGGCAAGCCAATTGTCTACGATCGAGTGGCAGCGATGTATGTTAGTCTTTTCATTCTACAGCACTTTCGCACGAACACCACCATTTTACATTATTTAGTGAAATAGCGAATCCAGCCAAGTTTATCAACATAGAATGGGTGTGTCAGCGTAGCAGAAATTGTTTCGCCATTTACACAAATATGAACAAGCTCGTCAAATACAAATCCAATACCCGGAAGCATTCCAAGCAGATCAAGAATATCATGCCCTGTAATATTCCCAATCCAATTTAAGAACGGACTTAGTTCGAACGGGTCGTTCAGGCTTATCGGATTGCCGTTGACATATGCGTACCTGTTCAAAGTCGGAGTATTGACGATTGAACCCGTCATAACGTCCTGATTGATAAAGCGCTTGATCTCGGGGTTGTAATACCTCGCCCTCATGTAGTAGAGACCGTTGCTGTCCGTAGCTACGCCGAGTTCACCGTTATACTATTAAAACTACTTATATAGGAGCATCTGTTTTCCACATAGGAATTAAACTATCAACATCAAATTGTGGAATGTGCTTTTTGATTTCACACTCTAAATTCTCATAACCATTAATATCTCCCACATAAATATATTCAATGCAATCATTTTCATGAACGTCCAAATCATCATCTATAAAATAATTTGGAATAGAATATATATGAAAATAGAATTTTATATCTTCTTTATTAATTGGATATTTCTTTCTGTAATTTGATATTGAAAAGGTTCTACCACCTATATCAATATACCCACCAACCGTAATAAATCGTCTTTCAGTTTTAGCATTTGCTTCAAGTTCTGCTGACATTGTAACACCAGAAAATAAATACATTTTTGCATCCATACCTGTCACGCTCCAAAGAAGATTCTTATAACTTTTCCACGTTCAGGGTGTATTTGCAAATGAGGAGTTTTACTATCTGGATTCTTATCACTATGGAACTGCAATACTCCATTGCTGTCAAAAGTATCATCCCAATGATATGTACCTCCTCTACTGCCGTAAAAATTAGATACCTCTTTAGATGACCAACCAGATGTATTGACATATCCATCACCTTGATACATTCCCAAGAATAACTCTTCTGCCTGAGAGCGATTTGTAACTGTTACTGATAAAGCACCTTTTTCTAAATCTTCAGCACCAGATTTTACTTCTTTTGAAGACCATGGAATTTCATCTCCACACCCATTGTGAACAAAAATCCCATTTTCGCCCACAAAGTAAGTATGAAAATCTTCAACCTCAAAGTTATAAACCTTGATAGGTGATTCGAGAATTTCGTGCTGAACCCATTCAACTGTTACAAGTTCACCATTTGAAAGTACAAGTATATCGCCTGCACGAAGTGAACGTGCTAAAGTCCAACCAAGTTTATCAACATAGAATGGAGGATTTGGTGTAGCTGAAATCTTTTCTTAAATTATATGGACATGAATTAGTTTTTTCGGTTTATTTTTCATATCATTTGTCTTTTTGCTATGTTGAATGAAAGACTGTACTTTTCAGCTCATTATGTAGTAATTATAAACTCTAATACTTAAGTCCGATTTAATTAATTTTTCCTATGGTGATATTTCCTAAATGGTAAAATTCAATTACTTCTTTATAATCCATAGATAGTAACCATGTATTAAATGAAACAGCTAATACATCATCAACATTTTTTAATATTTCACAAAAATTGCATGATATACATGGGATATTATTTTTATCCCATAATATATAATACTTTGAAAATTTGTTAATATAAGCATTTAACTCTGAAACATTAGATATTTTTATTGACCTTCCTTTGAAATTCTTCCAATCTATACTTCCTGAAGATAAAATTGGATAGAAATTTTCAAACTTAGAAAATATCTCTTTTGATTCATTAAGTGAAAGAATTGTACATTTATTTAATACATTTTTACATTCTTGGAATAGAACATCACTTTCAAATTCCAAAGACATCAACTTTTTTTTATTTCGTTGTTTTAATAATTCATATTTTCTTTTTAATTCATCATTCATTTAACCAACCTTTAGTTCCATAAAGCTATAATAGATTTGTACTCATCGTAAGATATATCAATTGGAATTACTTTCTTGATTGCTTTCATGCCTTTACCATTAGAAAAATCCTCTATATTATAGTGAACTCCTATTTTTTCATCATAATCCAACCTCCATCTGACTTTCCCATCAAGAGATTGCGTTCCAATTTGCTTTCCATATCCATAGCTTTTCTCTAATCGTCCAATATATGGTTTTGCACCATTCGTGAATGTTCCTGTTTTATCCAGTTCATTTACCAGCGTGTTTCGTGCTGATTCATGTGTTTTCTCTTGATCCAAGAATATTTCTCCTGAATCAGAAGTCTTGCACATATTATGAACCAGAACACGGTTTTCACCCACAAAGTAAGTATGGAAATCTTCAACCTCAAAGTTATAAACCTTGATAGGTGATTCAAGAATTTCGTGCTGAACCCATTCAACTGTTACAAGTTCACCATTTGAAAGTACAAGAACATCTCCGGCTTTAAGACTTCTTGCAAGTGTCCAGCCAAGCTTATCAACATAAAACGGGTGGCTTGGTGTTGCTGAAATTGTTTCGCCGTTTACACCAATATGGATAAGTTCGTCAGTTTCATTGATATAGGTTTCGGTTACTGTTTTAACAGCTACTTCACCCGTCAACTCGTTCTCCGAAAGAACCTTATCGCCAACTTCGATTTCTTCAATCGGTTCTTGCCCGTCCTCAGTAGTCACAAGTGTACCAGCAACAAAACAATACGAAGTGCCAAAGTCCTTTGCAGAACCCCACATTGACGTTCCTGTCATTGCAACTTTAAATAAGTCGCCCTTTATCTCTTCCCAGGTGAAACTTGCATCTCCACTTATGTATTTATCAGCCGTTTTTCCCAATTCATATGAGCCGATCATAAGATTTCCTGCTGATCCTGTTTTATGGAATGCAGTTACAAGTTTACATGACTTTCCTGTTTTCGCAAACACGCCTAATGCGTCGCCCGCTCCTGGCAATGCTGACACAAGGCTGCAAGCTGCGTTGTAATAATCTCCCTCTTGGGCATACCAAGCAGCGTTGATTCCATCAAATACAAATCCAATACCCGGAAGCATTCCAAGCAGATCAAGAATATCATGTCCCGTAATTCCGTCAAGCCAGTTAAGAAACGGACTTAGTCCGAACGGGTCGTTCAGGCTTATCGGATTGCCGTTGACATATGCGTACCTGTTCAAAGTCGGGGTGTCGGTGATCGAACCCGTCATAACGTCCTGATTGATAAAACGCTTGATCTCGGGGTTGTAATACCTCGCCCTCATGTAGTAGAGACCGTTGCTGTCCGTAGCTACGCCGAGTTCGCCGTTATACAGGAACATTATACCACATTTGTTCTCAGAAAGCAACTCACCATAAGGTCCGTAATCAAAAGTTTCAACGATTTCTCCGTCGATATTTGTCACTGCCTCGGTGCTTCCGATATTGTTGAAGTGGTAAATCAAATATTCATTGCCGTTTTCCTGTGCGATCAGACCAATTCCGTAAATATAATAAGTTGTATCGCCCTCCTTTTCCGCCGTAAGAATACGTGTAAGCGAACTGCTGTTGCTGTCAACAACATACTCGGTCTTTGCTCCATTTTCCGTCTGAGAAATACGGTTGTTTTCAACGTCGTATTCGTAGGAAATTCCACCCGCCGAAACAAGTCTGTTGCGGCAGTCGTACTTCATATTGTCATGCTCACGTGTGATAGTGCCATTCTCATTTGACTAACACTTCTGCAACCTTTTTTTGAAAATGAATAGGATCTTGTAAACTAATTTCAATCATTAATTGTGAAATATTATTTACAGCATTTTTATCGAACTCCATAAAAATATTTTTAAACATAATTCTCGAATATTCGTGATTCAAAATTCTATATAAAATTATCCTTGACCATTCAGGCGATATAGCAATTATATCATTTATTCCAAGAATAAGTTGCTCATAAGAAAATTTAGATTTTAGCAAAGATTCATATACATGAATTACTCTGAACATCACTTCAAATTCAGTAGTGTTATCATCTAAAATATTTACCAGTGCTCTGATGTCATCTTCTTTGACTATGTCACATAATTCATCAAGCGTTGAGTCAAAAGTTTCGAATTCCTCATCAGTAGTCATCAGTCTACTTTCAAATAATCTTTTTAATAATGATTCTTTCATTTATTCCTCCATGTCACTTACTAAAAAGGTCAGAAAATTCATTCTGTACATATTTACTATACTCTCTTAATTTCGGACGGATTTCTTTGTAAAGTCCTTGTTCTTTATAAATTTTTCTAGCATCCCACAAATCATGTGCCAAAGCATCTCTTGGAGATGAGGCATAGTAAGCCGCTTTTTCGGTGCCAGTCATTTTTCGACCATATGTGCTGGTTTGTCTGTGTCTACCACCTTTTTTAGGTTGTTCCATATTAAAAGCAGGAGATTTTTTAGGATCTGCTCCATGTTTCTTCATGTATTCTGCAGATGGCATATGATTAGGCGTGATATTATCGCCAACAGTTCCTGATTTTATCAGTTCGTCATAAGTACCAAAATCGCCTTCCGTTGGAAGTAATCCTTCAAATTCTTGACCACACCCATTATGAACAAAAATGCCATTTTCGCCCACAAAGTAAGTATGGAACTCCTCAACCTCAAAGTTATAAACCTTGATAGGTGATTCGAGAATTTCGTGCTGAACCCATTCAACTGTTACAAGTTCGCCATTGCTGAGAACAAGTACATCGCCTGCACGAAGTGAACCGGCTAAAGTCCAACCAAGTTATTGATAGCAATTATTTTTACAATCCTAATTATACTATAAAATCTGTAAAAAATCAATAACCGAATACAGAAAAAGCAGACGTGGCAAAACGTCTGCTCAGCTATTTGGAGCAAGCAACGGGAATCGAACCCGCATCCCAAGCTTGGGAAGCTTGTATACTGACCATTGTACTATGCTTGCAAAAAGGCAATACTAAAATATATTGCCCTAGAGCAAAGCCTGTTACCACGGACTTTGCTCATTCTTGTATTTTTTATTGTATCTCATCTTTAAACGCCAAGATGTGAACCCCACGCAAGCCCCAAGAGTGTTGTTGAAAACATCATCAAATTCACAAAGCCCTCTGCCTGTGATATACTGTGTTATCTCGATACCTGCTGAAAAGGCAAGGGACATAAGGAAAACTTTTTTGAACTTTGTGATACCGCAAAGATATGGAAGCAGAACGCCCAAGGGGATAAACATTGCAACGTTTCCGAATATCTGTACCAGCCAAAAATTCCGCAGATACTTGATGCTTATGTTCTCCAAAAGGTTTCGCACCTCCCAGAAGGGCATAAGCTCAGCCTGACGTTCTCCCCACTGTCGGTCTAAAAGTGTGAGCCAGAGGACGGCGAAGATATACACTGCAAACAGCGCTGTAAGTATTTTTCTCTTTTTACTCCACCGTAACGCTCTTTGCAAGATTTCTCGGCTTATCAACGTCATAGCCCTTTCCTACTGATACATAATATGACAAAAGCTGAAGCGGTACTACTGAAAGGCTTGCCGCAAAAAGGTTATCTATCCTTGGAGTGTAAACTGTGAAGTCAGCAACGTCCTCCATAGCATAATTCCCATAGGTAGTAAGTCCGAAAAGCTTTGCTCCACGGCTTTTTACCTCGACCATATTGCTTATGGTCTTTTCATAAAGTGCAGACTGTGTTACCACGCTGAACACGACAGTTCCGTCCTCGATAAGGCTGATAGGGCCATGCTTAAGCTCGCCTGCCGCATAGGCTTCGGAATGGATATAGCTTATTTCTTTGAGTTTAAGGCTTCCCTCCATGCCTACTGCATAGTCGATACCTCTGCCGATAAAGAATGCGTCCTTTATATTCACTACCTTTGAAGCAAACCACTGCAAGCGTTCCTTATCCTCGAGAATTTTCTCTATCTTTTCAGGGATAGTATTGATCTCCTCAACGAGCTGAGCAAATCTTTCGTCGGATATCTCCCCTCTTGCTTTTGCAAACTGCATTGCAAGGAGATATGCGGCAACGAGCTGACAGCTATAGGCTTTAGTTGTTGCGACGGATATTTCAGGGCCTGCGAGGGTATAGAAGACATTATCGGCTTCTCTTGCGATCGATGAGCCAACCACATTTACGATACCGAGAGTTTTTACTCCTTTATCCTTACAAAGTCTTAATGCTGCAAGGCTGTCGGCAGTTTCGCCTGACTGGCTTATGATGATAGCGAGGCTATTTTTTGCAAGCTTCATTTGTCTGTATCTGAACTCAGAAGCAAGCTCCACACGGACAGATAGTGAAGTCAGCTCTTCGATAACATACTGAGCCACCATACCCACATGGTAGGCAGAACCGCAGGCAACTATATACACCTGCTGGATATTTTTCATATCCTCGTCAGAGAGTCCGACGCTTTCAAAGCTAATATTTCCATCTGTAAGTACAGAATTGATAGTATCCTTTATCACCTTTGGCTGTTCGTGTATTTCTTTGAGCATAAAATGCTCATAGCCGCTTTTTTCTGCGGCTTCTGCGTCCCACTCGATAGTTTTCATTTCTTTTTGTATTTCTTCGCCATCGAGATTGTAGAAAGCAACTGCGCCCTTTGTAAGTTTTGCAAGCTCCATATTTCCTATATAGTAGACATTTCTTGTATACTTAAGTATTGCAGGAACGTCAGAGGCGAGGTAGCTTTCGCCGCCTGTAACGCCTATTATCATAGGGCTGTCTTTTCTTGCGGCATATATTTCTCCGGGATAGTCCTTGAACATAACAGCGAGGGCATAAGAGCCACGGATACGGACGAGGGCGTGATTAAGAGCGTCAACAGGAGTACCCAGGTACTTTTTGTAATAATAGTCGATAAGCTTTACGGCAACCTCTGTATCAGTTTCAGACTTAAAGGTATATCCTTTTTTGATAAGCTTTTCACGAAGTTCCTGATAGTTTTCGATAATACCGTTATGTACGGCGATAACATTTTCATCGTCGCTGCAATGAGGGTGGGCGTTTACAGTTGACGGCTCGCCATGGGTAGCCCAACGGGTATGACCTATACCGCAGGCGCCTTTTACAGCTTTTCCGTCGTTAGTCATTTCCTTTAGGACTTTCAGCTTGCCTTTAGCCTTTACGATCTCAGGCTCTGCGTCACCGTTTCTTACAGCGATACCGGCAGAGTCATAGCCTCTATACTCCAGCTTTGACAGGCCGTCCAAGAGTATCGGGGCTGCCTCTTTATTTCCAGTAAATCCAACAATTCCACACATAACAGTGTCTCCTTTAAGTTTTATTTTTGTTGATGTAATCTTCTATAGCAGGTCTATTTGGAGGGAAGATATCCTCCGGCAGGTCGCAGATATCAATAAATCTAAGCTGCGACACCTCAGAAGCCTGCATTTTAAGCTCGCCTGTATACTCGTGGCAGGTGTAGACAATATCAACGTTTGACACCTTATCGCCGTTGGGGTAAGTATACTGCATTTTTTCACCTGAATAGACGCCAAGCAGTTCGAGTTTTTTTGCTTTAAGCCCTGTTTCCTCAAAAAGCTCTCTTTCGGCTGTTTGCTCAACAGATTCACCAAGCTCCACCGAGCCGCCTGCATATCCCCAGCTTCCGCAGTCTGTTCTCTGCTGCATGAGCATTTGACCTGCTTCGTTTATTACTATTACGCTTGCTCCCACCTGCAGCAGAGGGCTGTGGCCTAGGTGCTGGCGGAGGAATTTTATGTATTCTGACATTACACAGGCTCCCCAAAAGTATCAGGGTGACTTGGATCAAATATCTCATTGCAGGTCATAACAGTAACAAGATCCTCAGTATCACTGAGATTGATTATGTTATGGGTCCAGCCAGGTATCATGTGGATAGCCTCGATCTTATCACCACTGACCTCAAACTCAACTTTCTCTCCTGTGTTTATGTTACGCTCCTGTATCAGACCATGACCATGGACAACTATGAAAAGCTCCCATTTTGAGTTGTGCCAATGCTGACCCTTTGTGATGCCCGCCTTGCTTATATTTATACTTACCTGTCCGCAATCCTCTGTATGAACAAGCTCAGTAAAACTGCCTCTGTTATCTACATTCATTTTCAGCGCATACTTGAATTTATCTGCAGGAAGATAAGTCAGATACAAACTATACAGTTTCTTGGCAAAAGAGCCCTTTGGCATTTTAGGCATAAGCAGGGTCTTAGGCTGCTGCTTAAATTCTTCAAGAAGATCTACCACCTCGCCCAAAGTTACCTTATGAGTAACAGGCACATAACAATATCTGCCCCTATCATTTGCGACAGGCGTTACGCCGTCAAACTCGCAATGCTTTTCCTTGCCCTCAAGAAGATCAAACATACCCTCAACAAGGTCATCAATGTAAAGAAGCTCCAGTTCACTTGTTCTGTCGTTTATGGAATACGGCTCGTCATTAGCCACGCAGTAGCAAAGTGTTGATACAAAAGAATTGTACTTTGGTCTTGAATGACCCATAAGGTTAGGAAACCTATATATTGCTACCTTTGCACCTGTTTCTGCGGCATATTTCCGGAAAAGCTCTTCACCTGCGAGCTTGCTTCTGCCGTATTCTCCGTCATAACGCCCTATGAGCGTTGCCTGTATGGAAGACGAAAGCATGATAGTTGCCTTGTTATCATACTTTTTCAGAGTATCAAGAAGCTGTGACGCAAAACCAAAGTTCCCTTTCATGAAGTCCTCGGTATTCTCAGGACGGTTTACCCCTGCAAGGTTGAAAACAAAATCCGCTTCCTTGCAATACTCGTCAAGCTGTTCCTTTGTGGAATCTATATCATACTCATATATTTCTTCAACAGAAATATTCGGTCTTGTTCGATTTTTGTTATCTCTGATATTTTTCAGATTATTCACAAGGGCTGTTCCCACCATGCCCTTTGCGCCTGTAACCAATATCTTCATATTTTCACATTCCTTACTGATCTTTTCTCCAGACCATTTTGTTGACTACATTAACATATCCCTGAATGATCCTTACGACTTTCATTGATACTGTTTCGTCCACATAGTCAGGACACGGCTTGCCGAGAACGCCTTTCTGCTTCATTTCGATAGCCATATCTGTAGCATTGAGCAGCTCTTTTGTTGTAATTCCTGCAAGGATAAAGTCCCCTGCTTCAAGTGCTTCAGGGCGCTCAGTAGAAGTGCGGATACAAACTGCTGCGATAGGGTGACCTATTGAAAGGTAGAAGCTGCTCTCCTCAGGAAGCGTGCCTGAGTCTGAAACGATAGCAAGGGCATTCATTTGCAAACAGTTATAGTCATTGAATCCCAGCGGCTCGTTTACTCTTACTCTAGGGTCGAGCTTAAAGCCGCTCTTTTCAAGTCTATGCTTTGAACGCGGGTGGCAGGAATACAATATTGGCATATCGTACTTTTCAGCCAGTGCGTTTATTGCAGTAAACAGACTTGTAAAGTTCTTTTCTGTGTCGATATTCTCCTCTCTGTGTGCAGAAAGAAGAATATACTTATCCTTTTCAAGACCCATACGTTCAAGAACGTCAGAAGCCTGAATTTTATCCAGATTACCACGAAGGACTTCCGCCATAGGCGAGCCTGTCATATATGTTCTTTCCTTTGGAAGTCCGGTATCAGCGAGATACTTTCTTGCAAACTCGGAATAGCAAAGATTTACGTCAGAGATAACGTCGACTATTCTTCTGTTTGTTTCCTCCGGGAGGCACTCATCCTTACATCTGTTTCCTGCTTCCATATGGAAAAGCGGGATATGAAGTCTTTTAGCGGAGATAGCTGACAGACAGCTGTTTGTATCTCCAAGGACAAGATATGCGTCAGGCTGCAATTCTGAAAGCAGTTCATAGCTTCTGCCGAGAATATTTCCGCAGGTAACGCCCAGATTATCCCCTACTACAGGAACAAGAATATCAGGACCGAACTCGCCGAAAGTGTTTTTCAGCTCGAAATCCTCCCAGAAAACTGTACTGAGGTTACGGTCCCAGTTCTGATTGTAATACACAACGCAGGTATCAAAATACTCACGGCATCTTCTTATTACAGCCGCCAGGCGAATGATCTCAGGGCGGGTGCCGCAGCCGATCATTACCTTTGTTCTGCCGTCATTTTTCCATTTAAAATTATGTTCCATATACTTTCCTCCCGAGGTCAGACACGACCTTTGGTAAAATCATTTATTCACAGGATACTGTCTAAGCTGCACAACTTCTCCGGCTTCTATCTTACTCAACGCTGCGATCCTATTTTCGCCTTTTACTATTGCTCCAAGGCAGATATGACAGCCCTGTTCGATCACACAGCCATGGTCTACGATGGCGCCCAGATTGATGATACAGCCACGTTTCACTGTCACATCTGTATTGATAACAGCTTTCGGAAGCACCACAACGCCCTTTTCGATAGATGCGGTAGGACTTACATAAGCGGTAGGATGCACAACAGTGGCAAGTATGCCGTCTGCTCTAGTTATTTTATCGCACCAAGACAAGCGAAACTCGTTATTTCCAAAGGCAGGAATAAATTCCGTATCGTCAGCAATATATTTAGTAAAAGAATCAAGCGTGCGGTCGGCAAATCTATCGTCCAGCATAGCTATCACATCATAACCCAGCTGTTCTGAAACGTCCTTTACAGTATTTGCATATCCACCCGCACCGAGGATAACCAACTTCTTTGACATATCAATCCTCAGCCAATCTCTCCTGGATATATGCAAGCTTAAGCATTTTTTCCTTTATTTCTTCCTTATTAAGGAGCTTTGTATTATTACTATTGAACTCAGTAAGAGTATTTCTATCTGCATCGCCGTCTCTAAAGAACTTATCATAGTTCAGGCCTCTATTATCGGCAGGGACACGATAGAAGCCGCCAAGGTCGATAGCCTTTGCGCACTCCTCATTGGTAAGAAGTGTTTCGTACATTTTCTCGCCATGGCGGATACCAATGACTTTGATATCCTCTTTTTTGCCGCCAAACATTTCAGTAACGGCTTCAGCCTGAAGACCGATAGAGCAAGCGGGGGCTTTCATGATAAACAGGTCGCCGTTTTCACCGTTCTCAAAAGCATAGAGTACAAGGTCGACAGCTTCTTCAAGTGACATAATGAAACGAGTCATATTAGGCTCTGTTACAGTAATAGGGTTGCCTGCTTTGATCTGGTCGATCCACAGAGGGATAACAGATCCACGGGAGCACATTACGTTACCATAACGAGTACAGCAGATTTTAGTTTTTCCGCTATATCTGCTTTTAGCGATAGCGACGCTTTCTTCAAGAGATTTTGACTTACCCATGGCATTGATAGGGTAGGCTGCTTTATCAGTTGAAAGGCATATTACTGCTTCAACGCCCTCCTCGATAGCGGCTGTCAGGACGTTATCCGTACCGATAATATTAGTTTTTACGGCCTCCATTGGGAAAAACTCACAAGATGGGACCTGTTTGAGTGCAGCCGCATGGAATATGTAATCTACGCCGTGCATAGCGTCCTTACAGGACTGCAAATTCCTTACGTCGCCGATGTAGAACTTGATCTTGTCCGCTACCTCAGGCATTTTCGCCTGATACTCATGACGCATATCGTCCTGCTTTTTCTCGTCTCTCGAAAATATTCTGATCTCTCCGATATCTGTTTCCAGAAATCTGTTTAATACTGCGTTTCCAAATGATCCCGTGCCTCCGGTTATCATTAGGGTTTTGTTTGTAAAAAGTGACATACTCATCTTAAACCTTTCTTCTTAACAATTTGTTCCTTTCTTCTGAGTTTAGCCCTAAAAGCAATGTTACCACAGCATATATTCCTACAATCACTACGCCCTTTGCCGCCAAAACAAGCCATCCTCCATTTGGCAATAAAGAATTCATTAAGAATCCAAGCACAATTGTAGTGATAATTGGGATACCCATTCGGAAATAGCAATTTATAACAAAACTTGCCATATCAATTTTTAACACTCTCTTATAAATAAAGAGCAAAACCACCGCCCGTAACATATAAGCGATTGAAATAGATATGCAAGCACCAATTACTTCGAAATAGGATGATAGAATGATAGACAATAAAACATTGACCATTCCCATTCCTAAGTTTACCCATGCTTGTAAGTTCACTTTTTTTCTTACAATCATAGCCGTGTTGGCAATTTGCATGGAATTAAAGAAAAGTCCCGGTATGATAACAAGCAAAATACCATAATAAGCATCCAAGTATGTCGGTCCCATCCACAGGTTTATGAATTCTTTCCCGACAACTGCAAATCCTGCTACAATAAGACCGTTGATGGCGTATTGAAATTTACCGACGCTTAACATCAGCGACATTAATTCGTCTTTTTCTCCGCCGCGTTCATATATTCTTGAGATTTTCGGCATAAACATACCGTTTATGGCTGTTGTAATTGTATAAGTATATCCTTCAATAGTTGTTACAATTCCAAACAATGCAATTGCAGCACTGCTTGCCACAGTACCCAGTATAGAAGGCGTAATATTAAATACAAGTCTCTGTGCCAAAGACGAGATTGTAACCCATATGGAAAAACCGAAAATGTCTTTGTAGAGTGAAAAGTCAGAGTATTTCCAATTAATCTTCAGAGTTATTTGTTTTTTGATAACTATCCATTTATAAGCAATAACAATGAGACCGACTATGGCATGTACTGCTACCAGTCCATATAAACCGCAACCGAAAAGAAGAGTAATTACAGTAAGAGCGACCAGCAGTATTCGATATATCACATCAGCTAACTTGAGAGGAATAAACTGTTCATAGGAATTCAAAATCCCGTTAAATGTCACAAAAGGAAAGTTAATTACGGCAAACGATGCAGATATTAAATAAACGACCTTGAATTTCTCAAGTTCCGCCAGTGTCAGTTTTACATATACGCTATCAATGCAAAAATAAATAATTAGAAGTGCAACAAAAATGACGGCATCTATAATCAAATACAGCTTATAAACGGCACCGAGAAAATTATTAACCTTATCTTGCCGTCCTTCAGCTCGATATTTTGCAACATAGCGGCTAACTGCTGAACTCAATCCAAAATCTACTAAAAACAGAGTGATAAGTGAATTGGCGAGTGTATATAAACCGTAATCGCTTTTTCCGATTGTATCTACCATCCAAGGGGTGTAAAGCAAACCCGCAATTATATTGATACCAATAGATAGATAGGATAGAATTGCACCTATTTTGATTTGATCGCGACTATTTATCCGCATTGATTTCACCTACCAAGCCAATGCTTGATTTTTCTCAAAGTACACTTAATCGCATTACCGCTTACACATCTGTATACCAAATTGTGATAATCCATATCGCAAGCGCAGAAATCCGGGTGTTTAAGAGGAAAATCAAATTCATGCGTCGGCATAAACAGCATATTCTTGTATTTTATATATTTTGTTGTTTTAACATTTTGGGCATGCGTAGAATCAACACCTGCACCAATGTTACATATTTGATTTACCCTCGGAACGATTGCCAGCATATTTTGAGTATACTCTGCAAATCCCCACTGTGTATCCCAGTACGAAAGCTTTTCTCCGTTTTTAGCAGCATTATTTGCCTTAATTAATGATGTTATTCTAATGTCGGCTACATAATCGTTTCCGACCTGTTGTTTATATAACTTTAAACGATATTCATCGTTTATTCCTTTTACACTATAGTCATAGAAACGGCTCCAAGCTCTTTTCCAAGTTGCCCAGCCCCAAATCGCTGCCGATTTGGAGAAGAAATAATCATAATTGCCGCAGTCCCATGTCTCAAAATGATTAAGACCGCTTATGTAAGCAATACGGTCATCGTCTTTGTATCTCTCCAGCAATTCCTCACAATACGGGAAAAAGGTAGGTGACGGAACACAGTCGTCTTCCAAAATAATTACACTTTCAAATCTTTCAAGTGCAAAATCAATTGCACTTTTCGGGCGTACACCGCAACCGAGATTCACCTCGGAATACTCTCGGATTACATTACATTCCCAATCGATATTCTCTACTACCTTTCGGCAAGCTTCAATACCCGGAATATCACTCTTATTTCTCGGACCGTCTTGTGCCAATATCAAAGTTTTCGGTTTTGCTTCTCTTACTTTCTCAAAAACCTGTTTAAAACTGTCAGGTCGATTGAAGAATATCATCAATATAGGTACGCTACATGAATAACTCATAGTTAGTCTAATCTCCTAAACTTTATTTATCCAAACAGATAGTTCCCGAACCACCGGACACGTAGAACGTATCGCCAACTACCATATTTCCCATATCACTTACCATAAACAGTGCCCAATTTGCAATTTCCGCAGGAGTGCTCATACGTCCTGTTGGATTTCCTGTCCAGGCAATATCGCTTGTATCGTTCTTTCCGAGCATTGGTGTAGATACAGGACCGGGAGCAATGCTGTTTACAACAATTCCGTGCTTAATCAGTTTATCTGCAAATCCCAAAGTTAATGCCCTAACGCCGTTTTTGGAAATCTCATATGGTGTCCATCCGGGCTTTGCAGAAGATGCTGAACCGACAATCAGCATATGACCTTTTATATGGTTTTCTATCATATAATTTGAAATCTCTTGGCATAAAAAATAAACTGATTTGAGATTTATATTCATGACAGTATCCCAAACCTGTTCGGTAACACTTCCGAACATATCGTGACAATGAACACCTGCACCGTGGACAAAAATATCAATTTTTCCTAACAGTTCGACAGCTTCATCAACAAGAAGCTTTATTTCTTCGTTGTGAGAAATATCGGCAACAACATAGTGCGCCATTTCTGTTCCGATGTCATGGCAAACATTTTGCAATTTTGCTTCATTCATTCCGGTTACCACAACCCTGCAACCATTCTCAACAAATGTTTTTGCAATTTCGGAACCGATTCCGCCACTCCCCCCGATAATCAAAGCCGTTTTGCCGTTTAGCAAGTCGCCTTTGAAAACCGGAATTTCAACAGATGATATTTTAGGATGTGGGAACAGGTTGTTTTTGATCTTTTTCAAAAGGCTTTTCATAATATTACCCCTTTATGACCTTTAAAATGTTTTTGACTTTTTGAACGTTTTTGCCGCCAAGTACACTTCGTGCAATCTTCTTTGCTAATGTTGATTTAATCTTCACCGCATTATCTGCGTAAAACTTTTGAGTAATCTTTGCATCTTGTTCCATATCAGTTAAGACCTCAAGGAACATCGGAGCATCCGATTTCTCACCAAACTTCCCGATAACGGCATCCAATTCCTCGGCATTTGAAACGCAATAATATTCATAACCCAAAGAAGTTGCCCAGCCTGCCGCAACATTTACATGTTCGGCGGAGATATAATCGTTAAGTGAGGGAATTTTGTCTTTTCCCATTATGAAATGGAATTCTGAGCCCCCACCATTATTCAAAAGAATAATCCTAACATTCGGACCAATACTCCTGAGTCCTGCGGCGTTCATATCATAAAAGAAGCTCAAGTCGCCTACAATCAAAAATGCCAGTTCGTCTGTGGATGCCGCCTGACCTGCAAATGTAGATACACAACCATCAATTCCAAGCGCACCAACATTGCTGTATGTGCGAATACCCTTTGCAAGTTTGTAATACTGCATTATGCGTGTACTGTTCAGAATTGCAAGATGGAGAATTGAATTCTCAGGGATTATCTCAGAAATCTTTTTCGCAACGTGTAAATTGGAAAACTCAAATTCAGGAATAGTAATTTTCGAGAGCTCCTCTTCCCATGCTGCTCTATATGTTGCGTTGTTAGTGCTGTTTGCAGGGAAGAAGCTCAATATTTTACGAAGAAAATCTTCAAGTTTCATGTCAAATACAGCTGTTAAGCACTTATAAGCGTCTCGAATTTCGGTACTTTCGGATATTTGCCAATTGCAGATCTGTTTGCAATGTCGTCTTAAATAAGGTCTTAGATTGTATGCGGAGAGATTATCTCCGATAGACACAACAATTTCAGGAACAAGCTTTTCAAGAGAGCTTCCGCCGTTGATTTCCGAAACGGGATATGTATGTATACAACCTTCGCAATCCAAATTCGACAAATGCTCAACAGAATACACGCAATTACATTTTTTATGCAGCTCTTCGAGTAACGAAACTATCCCGGGAGTGAAAGTAACACCTTGCCCCATAACAAACAAAACTCTTTTTGCCGAAACAAGCTTTTGGGCATATTTATTCCATATTTCATCGTCATCAAGCCATTCGACAACATTTATTTTTCTCTCAGGAGGAAGAGTTTTATCATCGTACAAATCTGTTCTTCCTACAATCGGAACATTAATCTGTACCGGTCCACGACCGTGATGTGTAAGTGCAAGCAGAGCTTCATTTACAAGACGGTTGCACAGCCATTCGTCTTCAGAATTCTGAACAACCGGAAGGTCAACGCTCTTTTTTACAACGCCATCAAAAATGTGTGTCTGCTCAATTTTTTGTATCTCGAGTTGTCCTTGATAATAAGGATTTTTATCTGCGGTTATTGCAAGTACCGGAACGCTTTGATAAAACGCTTCGGTAATACCGGGAAGATAGTTACAAACTGCAGTTCCCGATGTACACACACATGCAACGGGTACATTTTTTTGCAGTGCAACACCCATTGCAAAATATGCCGCACTTCTCTCATCTACTACGGAAAAACACGTAAAGTATTCATCCGTTTCAATAGAATGAATTAATGGAATATCGCTACCTCCGGGAGAAAGTACTACATCTTTAATCTTGTATTGCTTAAGAAGATCAACCAGTATCTGTACATTTCTAAAACTTGAATTCATTATTTTACATCCTCCATATGATGATTTTCATTTTCGAAGACATATTTCAGTTTGTTATAATATTCTTCTTCAAAGTACGGTTGCATTATGTGATCTCGTTCTTCGTTATATAAACGCTCGGCAATTTCAAACGCATCCTCCAAAGAATCTGCTAAATATACATAATCGTCATATACGCCTCGGAACCATTCTGCGCCAGTCACTACCTTATGATCTGTTGACTTAATTATAATGACAGGCGTTCCAGCCACAAGTGAAAAAATCGTACCATGATACCTATCAGTTATCAGCAACTTATATGTGGAATATCGTTCAATTTCGGACATTATATATGCTTCTGCATTTTTAACAATTTCAGAATGTGAAATCTTTTTTGTAGTATCAGTTTTGTCAACCTTTGCAAACTTCTCACATCTTTTAATTAATTCGGCTATTTTTTCATCATCATAGTACTTTTCACTATCATCTCTGCAACAGAACAATATTCCGTTTCGTTCATTTTCGTATTTGTATTGACCAATGAGTGTAGTTACAATATCTGGATACAAGCAAATGGGCAAATCAGGAAACATTTCTTCTGCCATACCAAAAGAAACACGGTCTCTTGCTAAAAACAACATATTTTCAGCACTGTTGTATACAAAAGAGGTGTTTTTCTTTCGTTCTTCATTTTGAAAAAAGATTGTTTGAGGCATCATTAGAATTTTTGCTTGCGGAAAGTTCTTAATGATAGCACAGTGCATTTCATCAGCATGTCCACCGAGATCAGTCGTTGTATATCCGCTTTGAAAAACAATGACATCATCTGAAAACACTTTTTTAAGATACTTTAATGCGCTGAATCTCGTATTAACAAGTGCATTGGTTTCTATTTCAACAACTCTTCTGTCAGCATAGTTTTTTTTCAACCAGCGTCTTATACAAACACCCTGAGCTAAGTCTCCGAGATTGTTATGCGCCGGAATACCTATATAGTAAACTCTCTTTTCTCCCACGCCGCTCAAAATATTACTCTTGGTTTGACAATAAAGCTTGACCTGAGCAGGAATATTGTATATAGATTTTGCAATTCTGTACACACCAACAACCGCATTTCCAAAGATTCTATTGTTTTTGATTGTATTCTTTATTTCTTGTTTCATAATTTTCTCCAGAACTTACCACTGCCAAAAAAATGTATATGGAATTAAAATAGAATAAGATGCTTTATAGAAAGCAATGCCAAAGCACAATAGTACCGCAGCTGTATTTATTAATAATTTTATTTTCGGCTCTTTTACAGATGCAATACTGTTAGACAACACCATCATTTGTCCGAATGCAAAATAATGGCTAATCCTTTCCGCAATGCCATTCACTGAATTTCTAAGTAACATCGCAACTGCTGCAACAATAGCAGAATAAACAAACAATGCATAATGCTCATCGGACATATCCTTAAATAACAATCCGAATAATATGATAACAGCATATATTAAAATAGCAACAATTCCACCACTTTCGGACGCAGAATTCAGATCATAATTTTCGTTCATTGCAACATTTAATATGTTGAATGCATAAGGCAATAATTGCATACCAACAAACGTTAGTACGGCAAATATTCCCATTTGAATAGTATTTAGCTTAAATTTACTCAAAAAGTACACCAATATAAAAACAAGTGCACTGGCATGAAACAGACATGCAATTGCCACCAGCAAAATAAATTTGATAAAATGCTTTTTTTTGCATTGTTCATAGGCAAAAAGGCAGATAGACATCGCTATTGCTTGGCGCAATCCCTGCACCATAAAGTTGAATAGCCCCAGGCAGTTAAAAACCATCAAAGATATAACCGGATTTTTACTGTTGCGATAAGTAAACAAACATACCGAGAGTGAAAAAAACACGCCCGAGAAAATCAACAACCATTGTCCACCCGAAAAAAGATGTGATAAAAACCATACAATTATTTGATATCCATACTCCAAATCGACTCTTTGTAATATTCCAGGCAAATCGCTCCAAGATACTCTTGACATCATTCTCCAGTTGCTGTAATAAAAAGCAGTGTCACCGGAGCCGACTCCCTTATATCGAAGTCCGATCATGAGAGCCATAATTATTCCACAAATGATAATATAGTTTTTCTTTCTCCTGTCATCGTAATTGATTGATTTTGTGTTGATTATATTCATGAGTATCCACACAATAACAGGGGACATTACATACAATAAATATATAGCCACTATTCTCTTTATCTCCTTTGAAGCAAATCATCGTATAAATCAACATATTCGCGATACTTATGTGTGGCATCAAACTTTTTTGAACGATACAAACAATCGTCAGGCTTGATTCTACTATCTTCAAGAATACATAGGATTGCGTTTTTAATTTTGGAAAAATCCCCGTATTCAACGACAAAGCCGGTGTTTTCGTCGATTATCTCAGGACTTCCACCGGTCTTGAATGTTACAACAGGGGTTCCACAAGCCAATGCTTCAATATTTACAGTAGGGAAGTTTTCTTCCCGCGTTGAATTCACGAACACGTCTGCCGCAGTATATATCTCTGCAAGTTCTGTCCGGTTATGTGTTCTGTGAATGGAGAGAATAGATTCCGGAAGTATTTTTTCAACATCTTCGTCGGTGCCGACCAAAATCACTTTGTAGTTATTGTCCAATGTTTTTGCAAGCTCAATAAATACATCTAATCCCTTTCGATCATTCCAACCGGATGCAACACCTAACACAATTTTTTTATCTTGCAAACTATATTTCTCACGGAAATCGCTCTCTGTCGGTTTGAAAATATCGAGATTAATTCCGTTGTTTATAACCTTTACATCGTACTCGCTCAAAAATGATTGCTTTACCAAATCGCATAGCCATTTCGATGGAGTTACAATCGTCATGTGCTTGACACCGGTAAACCATTCTTTTTTTAATTGCCACATTTTATCGGTTCTATCTACAAAAGTGTAAGGATAAAGCCTATATCTCGGGCAATCATAGCACCCCGTTTTCCACTTTTCACATTTTTCCATTGTAAAATGCGAGCACTGCGCCGTAAATCCCCAACAATCGTGGAGTGTCCAAACAGTTCTGATGTTATTTTTCTTGATGTAATCAAACAACATCGGCAAATTGATATACCAACCATGCAAGTTATGTAAATGTAAAATATCCGGATGAATTGCATCAATTTGTTTTAAAAGTTCTTTTGTACCCGATTTAGAGCCCTTACCACTTATACCACTAAAAACACTAACGCCACGGTGAAATAAATTTTCAAATTTTGTTCCAAAAAATTGATGTCCGTTTGGAGCAGCACCCGGCTTTTTTTCTGAAAACGTATATGCTTCTCCACCGCAAGAACGAACCAAATCAGCGATGCTAAGCATAATTGTTCCCGTGCTGCCACGAAATCCACTATTTATTTCTACAACTTTCATATACTTCACACCGCCTCTAACCGTATTAAAAAATCACTTTACATATATTTTTCTATACACATATCTCGCAACATTTCTAATTGTTCCCAAAACAGAATAACAAGCCGCATTTATTGGGTATTTTACTGCGTATGTAAATCCACCAACTTTGTTCTTGAGATAAGTGGTTTTCACATAGTTCGCCGCAGGCTTACATTTTCTTCTAACAAGTGAATAGTACATTTTTTCATTGTTTTCGACCGTACTGTATTCACTATTTTTGTTCATGGTATCAGCTATCCAAATGAACAGTTCATTCATTTCTCTATTAAACAAATCGACTTTCGTTTTTCCTACTTGTTTACCATGTGATCGGTTTTTCACCAAAATATCGTCAGTCAAGCAGTAAAACTCGTATCCCGCAAACAAAAGACGATACCAATATTCCACATCGGAAACGGTTCGAATGCTTTCGTTAAATCCTCCAACATCTGCTATGCAAGTGGTAGGCAAGAGAAACGAACAACCAGACAAGCGATAATTGGACATATTATCCAAAATAGTATCAATCGGCTTTTCATGCTTCGGGACACCCTTATAACTCGGTATCTTGATTACCTTGCCGTCTTTGTCAATCGACTCGGTTGCCGTGCGAACTGTAATTTTTCTGATGTCCAAATTCGGATTTTCATCGATCAATTCATTAATAAACGCAATCTGCTTTTCAATTTTTTCGGGATAATATAAATCATCATGAGAAAGCCACGAAAACCATTCCCCGGTCATTTTTTCAAAAGCAAAATTCAATACGGAGGATACCCCTCCGTTCTCTTTTAAATAATAGCGAACTTTATCACCATATGACAATGCAATTTTTTCGCTTGCACCATCATCTGTTGAGCCATCGTTTACTACAAGAATTTCACAATTTTTATAGGTTTGCGCAAGTGCAGCATCAACTGCCTCGGCAAGGAAATTACTTCCGTTGTAAACGGGTATAATAATCGAAACTTTTGGTTCGTATTTCATATCAGCGCTCCTCATTAAGTCGATTCCTTAAAATAGTCGACGAAATTCCATCTGTATGATCCAAATACACGATTTCGACTCCAACAGGAGAGAATTCCTCTTCAAATTTTGCCCACTGCGGCGTCCCCTTCCAATCAGAACCGACAAACATCTTATTAAAATGATATTTTTCCCATGCTGCAAATTTATTTTTATCAGTTTGAGGTACAACTTTATCTACATATCGAATAGCCTCTACGATTGCACAACGTTCTTCAAATGGGATAATTGGTGTTTTATTTTTATCATGCTGAACCAATTCATCTGTACTCACTCCAACGATCAAGTAATCACATTGTTCTTTGGCCCGCTTTAAAATATTCAAATGTCCCATGTGAAACATATCATAAACTCCTGTTGTATATCCGATTACCATTTATTTATTCTCCTTGCCAGTAGCTTTCATTTTTGCTTGAGCTTCAATCTCGAAATTTGAAGCATTTTTACAATACAACACACAAATTGCAACAAAAGATAAAACATAATATGCCGTATAACATAGAAGCATAATATCAAAAGTATTAGTAAACAATGCTACAAACAACCAAGGCATAAATAATCCAGCTACTCCAAAGTTCTTATCAATCTGCTCTCTTATGTAAGCAAAACTCTTTTTATCTTCCGTATCTTTCAGGGTAATTTCATCAAGCTCACCGAGTATTTTTTTAGCCGCAAAATAGCAGTTAAGGTATTTCTGGTGAACCAATCGCATATATACATTGGCTACCGCCCCTACTGCTCCGATCAAAATCAGCCAAACACGATATTCTTCAGACACCAAAAAAGATGTATGATATGCCGCAACACCAAGAGCAATCGTAGTAAATGAAAACGGCCCGTATCCTGCAACTGCATCATAAAAATCGCCCATAAACGTTTTCACCTTTTTCACACGGGCAATATTTCCATCCACACAGTCCAGTACCAACCAAAAATTTGTCAAAATAACGCCAGCAAACATGCACCCAAAATTATTGAAGCAAAGTAGCACGGCAGCAAAGAAAATAACAACCCATGACAACACGGAAACCATGTTTGCTGTCCACCCTGCATTGATAAACAAATATGTTACAGGAAAAGAGGCTTTTCTAACCCATAATTGAACCCACAACGAGCTTCTGCTGTTTTTCTTTTTTGTCAGCGAAGATGTTATATCCTTAAATGTGTACTTCATTATCTGCCTTCTCCTTTATATGTACCGTTGGCTTGGGAGCTGTAACAATGGCATATGGCGGAACGTCAAAAGACACTACAGCATTTGCACCAATAATTGCTCCCTCTCCAATTTCACATTTTCCTACAACTTTTGCACCTGGATAAATAAATACATTGTCATGTATTATTGGAGCATTCTCTTTTCCTCTACCATCGTCACCTATAGTGACCTGATGAAAAATGCGAACTTCTTTTCCAATCTTTGCATATGGCGTCACGATAATACCATATAGTCCATGTGGAAAATGTGAGATTCCATCAAACACTGCACCAAATCCAATATTGGTTCCCATACTCGCATTATTGAATGCGTCCATTTTTTTAATTCTATATAGATAATAGATACCAATATTTTATTACCTTATTCAATACTCCCCCCGAATTCTCGGAAATCACAAATTCTCTCATTCTCCAATACTTTGATGGATTATATTGCTGTACAATTCCCATCAAAATCTTTACATATTTATTTTTGTAATCCAGTCCCTTAGTACATTCTCCGTATTTACCGTAAAATCTCATCGTATATATCCCACATAACCCTTAAAGCATTATTCAGTTCAAATGGCTTCACAGCCTCTATACACTTCGTCTTCATGCTCTCACGCAGTTTGGAATCGCTTGCCAGTCTGTCTATCGCTTTTGCAAATCCCTCAACATCATCTGGATCACAAGCATAACCTGTTTCTCCATCAATAACGTAGTCGAGTATTCCATGAACATTCGATGACACAAGTGGCACACCCGCTGCCATTGCCTCAATGCCAGCTAAGCCTAATCCTTCAATTTTAGATGGAAATGCACTTATGTCCGCAGTATTGCATAGTTCTGGAATATCTTGTCGAAATCCAAGAAAGATAACTTTATCCTCTACACCAACTTCACATGCAATCTTTTTCAAATGATCTTTCAAAGGTCCTTTCCCACAAATAACATAGTATATATTAGGATTCTTAATCTTGCCCAATGCTCGAATAATAACTTCATGATTTTTTCTCTCGATCATTTCCCCTACAGACAAAATCATCACTGCTTTGCTAGGCACCCCTATAGATTCCTTATAAATATCTTTTTCTACTGAGGTATTCTTAATTTTATTTATATCTACTCCCACACCTGGTATATAACGAACATTCGGTGCATGGAATGTTTTTGCACGGTTATAATCCTCTTTATTAATTGTTATAATATAGTCACAAAATCTAGAGCAAAACTTTTCTACAGGATAATAAATCATCCAATTTTTTTTAGAAGAAGCATTATGAAAATGAAAACCATGGCATGTATACATGACAACTGACCCATTCTTTCGAGCATCACGTGCAGCCAATCTTGTCATAATTGATACAGTTGGCGTATGACAATGAATTAACATAAAACGGTTCTTATTGATAATAGTTTTCAGTTGTTTATAAGCAGAGATATTATCTTTTCCCCATGGATTTCTGGCAAAATGAATATTATGAAGAATAAACCCTTCTTTTTTTAACTTTGCAATATACTCTCTAGTCCTTGTTTCATCTGTATCGTCCATATAATCAAAATTACATGCAACATGCACTTCACAATTCAAGTTATTCTTTAAATATTCCAAATTTTCTTTATTGAACCACTCAATAAATGATACGACGCTAGCAACAACGAGAACTTTTTTTTTATTTTCACTTTCCAACGTTTCACTTCCATTCAAAATACTTTTCGCCTGCTTCTGCTTCGCTTCATACTCCACCTCAGCTACCTTCTCAGTCCTCAGCAACCAATCCCCAAAATCCTCAGCGGTCGCCATATCGTCCTGAGTGATACCCTCTTGCTTTATAAAAGCTTTCTTCACAGTATCGACTATGATCTTGACATCACCTGCAAAGCTTACATTCTGAATGTATTTTCTATCCCATTCAAGCTTTTCTTCCCATGAAATGCCGTTGCGTCCATTTACCTGAGCCAATCCAGACAACCCTGGCTTAGCAGTATGTCTTGCTCGTTGCTCTTTCGTCATAAAGGTCATATCTCTGACTAATTGTGGACGTGGACCAATTACAGACATTGTACCATTTAGAATATTAAATGCCTCCGGAAGTTCGTCAAGACTTGTATTTCTCAGCCACTTGCCAAACTTAGTGAGCCTTACATCATCAGGAAGAAGCTCGCCATTTTCGTCACGTTCATCAGTCATGGTACGGAACTTGTACATTTTAAATACAGTTTCCTTACCATCTTTACCGATCAGACCAGGACGATCCTGAGTAAATAGAACCGGACTTCCCAATTTCAGTTTAACAAGCGCTGCAACGCCCAAATATAGCGGAGAAAAAACAACTATAGCAGCCGTAGCGCAGGCTATATCGAGTATTCTCTTGCCATACTTCTCATAGAAGCCCATTTTTCTTTTTTCAATAGGCTCTATCAAATCTGCTTCATATGTAGTTTTCTCAGCTTTTTTCTTCATAACATGAGCCGCAATTGCAGTAACACCTACAACAGCACCCGTAAGCAAAGCAAATTTCTTACTCTTTTTCAAACTGCCTCTCCTTACTCAAAACAACTCCTGATAACCCGAATAATTCTCTCCTGCTGTTCCTCAGTCATCTTATTATCGCTAGGCAGGCAAGCGCCTCTGTCAAAGATATCAGCGCCTACATCTTCTGCACCGCCTGCAATATAAGCATTTGTGCGGCATCTGATACTGCCGTTGCGTCCAACGCACTCGTGCATTCTGTACATAGGCTGCATGTGCATTGGCTTCCATATTGGTCTTCCCTCTGCATTTATGCTCGCAATCGCTTCCAAAATTTCAGTAGGACAGGTCTTGCCAGCTTCTTTGATGTACAAAGCCTCGCTGTCATTTCTAACCTGCTTGCACATTGCGTCTTTATCTATGATAAGTGCAGACAGCCAATAATTCGGCTCTGTTCCCTCAACGATAGGATTCATTTTAACGGGAAGTCCTTTAAGGCCCTCTTTGTATCTCTCGTATATTGCTTTTTTCTGCGCAATATGCTCCTCAAGATGCGGATACTGACCACGAACGACTCCTGCAATAACATTTGACATACGATAGTTGTACCCGACCTCTTCATGCTGATACCATGGAGCATTCTCACGAGCCTGCGTTGACCACTTACGAGCCCTGTTTGCATCTTCAAGGCTGTTCGTCAGCAAACATCCGCCGCTAGAACCTGTTATTATCTTATTGCCATTGTAGCTTACAGCACTGTAATCGCCAAAGCTTCCGCACTGTCTGCCGTCAATTGTAGCACCCATAGCCTCGGCAGCGTCCTCGATCAAAAGCGCACCATGCTTCTCGCATATTCTCTTGATCTCGTCCATTCTTCCAGGAAAACCGTATAACTCAGCGCTTACTACCAGCTTGACTTCAGGATACATCTCAAAAGCCTTTTCAAGCGCCACAGGATCCATGTTCCAAGTATCTCTGTCAGTGTCGATAAAAACAGGGATACCGCCCTCGTAAACAACTGGGTTGAGAGTAGCGTCAAAGGTCATGTCGCTGCAAAAAACTCTCCTGCCCTCAAGAGCGCCATGAGATATCGCAGGCTTGCCATAAAGCCTCTCGCCAGCAAGCTTACAGCACAAGTGAAGCGCAGCCGTGCAGCATGAAAGACCAACAGCATACTTGACTTCAGACTTCTCCGCCGCTATCTTCTCGACCTCATTTATATTCTTACCGACTGTAGACATCCAGTTGGTATTATAAGCCTCAGTAACATATTCAAGCTCCTCACCATGCATTGTAGGTGACGCAAGCCATACTTTTTGTTTAAAGGGTTCTATTTTTCCCATTATTTTTTCCCTCTTCCATATTTACTTCATATAAGTAACCATAATTACACTTATTCACGTTAATAATTTTATCACAAAATTTTAATCTAGTCAAGTATTTACCCCATGCTTATGTATATTTTTTCAAGAATCGTACATTTTCAGTGTAATATACAATGCTAACCATTTACAAAAAGCTCAGTTTGTGCAATTTTATACTAAGCTGACAGCTATAATTTTCTTCATTTAAAATTGTTAAATCATGAAACGTTTTGAAAAATATTTTTACCACAAGATTTTTGATGCAGACAAAAGCTGACTTGATTTTTATCTGCATTTTACACGGCTTTTATTGATTATCAGGCAAAACCAGCATATAATCATAATAGTAATTATGGCGAAGCATGAGAAATATGATTGGAGCGGTGTTTATGATAGTAAAAATTTTCTGTGCGGTTTTGGTAACCCTTGGAGTGAGCGTTGCAATTGTTCTAGGCGGTCTGATAGTGTTGGCTTCTTGTGTTAGTGGCAGAAAAAAGCCTGCTGGTGACAATACCGCTGATGACGAAGATCCTTTTATGTACACAAATTGTATGCAGGGATTTTACCTATAACTTTTTCTACCCTGCCAAGCTTTTTAAATAGTATACTCATCAAGTGGAGAGTGCTTTGCTCATAAGCATTCTCCACTTTTTGTATACCATTTTTTATTCTATCACTCGACCCCCAAAAACTATTGACACAGCCCGAAACTTGTGCTATACTCTCAACAAAATCAAATGACACTACACACAGAAAGGGCGTTTTATAATGACTGAAAAAGAAAAAATGCTTGCGGGCAAGATATATGACCCCTCCGACAAGGAGCTTGCAGAATTGAGGACAAAGGCTCACAAGCTTTCACAGCAGTACAGCAGTTTGTATGAAGATGATGAGAGAAGAAACGCTATCCTTGATGAGCTTCTGCCCGACCATGGCGAGGGATTTTTTCTACAAGGTCCTGTGTATTTTGACTATGGCGTTTTCACAAAGTTCGGCTCAGGCTGCTATGCTAACTTCAATCTGACAGTGCTTGACACCTGCCCTGTGACGATTGGCGACAACGTGTTTTTCGGTCCCAACTGCACCATTGCCACACCTGTTCACCCATTCAGATGGCAGGAGCGTAACATGAAGAAAAAGTCTGACGGCACTGTTTATGATGATGAATACGGCAAGCCTATCACAATACACTCCAACTGCTGGATAGCGAGCAATGTTGTCATCACAGGCGGAGTTACCATAGGCGAGGGCTGTGTTATCGGTGCAGGAAGCGTTGTCACCCGTGACATACCGCCAAATTCTCTTGCGGCAGGAAATCCATGCAGAGTTATCCGTGAGATAACGGAAGAGGATTCTATCAAGTACAAAGCAGAACTTTTCTAGGCACACAAAAATACCCCTGACCAGAAAATGATCAGGGGTATTTTTATCGTCTGTCGGATCATTGAGTATAGACCCATTTTTTATCGGACCACGCTCCGTTATAAGTCTTTCCGCCTTTGACAGTGTAGCTTCTTACACGGACGTAATATTTTTGATATCTTGCAAGCCCCGAAACTGTCCTTTTATCGGTGCGGTTGTTTGTTACCTTTACGCTTTTTTCTCCCTTAAAGTCGGAACGCTGTGAATATGATATTTCATATCCCGTGGCAGAACCTTTCTGTGCATAATCTATAAAGAAGCCTGCATATGTACCATAGAGCTTCTGTATCACCTGCTTTGCAGGATAGATAGCAAAGCTTTTGGTGATAACTCCGCCGTAAATGCCCTTGCCTGTGATAGTCACCTTTGCGGTGCCGACCTTTGTGTTTGCAGAATATTTCACAGTGTAGTCTGTGCCGTTTTTAAGGGTCTTTGAGCCGTATTTTACTGTGATCTTCTGCGTTATCGCCTTGCCGGTAAAGCTTTTTGAAGAAATACCGCTGACCTTTGCGTTTGCAAAATTAGTCTTTGCCGTTACAATGCTTTTAGCGTCTGACCAATTGCCGTAATAGGTCTTTCCGCCCTTGACAGTATAAGAACGAACTCTTACATAATATGTCTTTGAAGCCCCTAATCCAAGTACCGTCATCTTATCCGTCTTGTTGTTGGTGGATCTGTATGTGGAAGCATCTGAAAAATCAGATCTTGTGCCATACTGGACCTCATAGCCTGTTGCAGATCCTTTCTGCACAAAATCCACAAAAAAGCCCTTGTATCTTGTTTCAAGCACCTGTATCTGCTGTTTTGCAGGATTTATAACAAAGGAAACGGTCTGCTTGCCATTATAATTGCCGTAAAATTCAACTGTTATCTTGCCCGTGCCAACATTCACGTTAGAGGAATACATCACCATATAATCAATATAACGCTCTAGGGTCTTATTGCCGTCCTTTATAAGCACATCAGGTGTTATCTCCTTGCCGGTGAACGACAGTGGTGTAGCATAATAAAGCTTGAACTTGGAAGCGTCCTTTGGCTGGATAGTAAAGCTTTTTGCAACAGAGCCTCTGTATTCGCCTTTTCCAACAAAGGTCATTTTTGCAGGTCCTGCGTTAAGATTGGTCTTATAATAAACAGTGTAATCCACGCCCTCTTTAAGCTCTTTGCCCTCATAGGTGAGCTTTACGTCAGGCTGTTCAATATTCTTTCCTGTGTATGTGAAGCTGTTCTTGAAGCCTGATATCTCACAGTCTGCAATGAGCTTGCTGTCAGAATACTCCGCTGTGACAGTCATATCCTCTGTGACGTTTTTATAGTCCTTGTCCCAACCTGTAAAACGCAGACCCTTTATAGCAGGGGCTTTCGGAGCTTTTGCAGACTTACCATATTCCACTGTCTGCTGACTTATCACCTTGCCGTCCTTATCCACAAACGTAACGTTATATGTATAAAGCTTCCATGCGGCATAAAGGGTCTTTGCACCGCCTGAATATGAGATGCTTTCTATTCTTTCACCTGAAAGTGCAGCGTTATCATACCAGCCTGCAAAGTCTGCACCCTCTTTTGTCGGCTCGGAAAGCGTCACGCTTTCGCCCTCGCTGAGATATTCCGGATTGCCTGTGCTGTTCGTGCCGCCATTTAAAACATAGTCGACAGTGACAAATTTTGCTTCAACAAGCTTTGCCTTTACTGTGCTGTCAGCAGTATAAACTGTGTTCGCATCGACAGCAATGCCGTTCTTGTACCATTTAAGAGCATAACCGCTTTGCACTTTGACAGCAGGATATTTTACCTTGCCGTCCTTATCAGTGCAGGCATAATGCTTGCCGTCAGGGGCTTCAAATGTTATCTTGAGGGAAGACTGCTCCCCAGGACGAGTTAGCCTTGCTTTGCCGCCTGCCATTGTCCACCTGCCGCTGTCTGTCTGCTTTCCGCCAATGGTATTCAGCGAATAAGCTGCAGAACTTGTAACGTTAGACAAAGCCGTTTTCTTTACCTTGCTGTCAGAAAAGTTGCCGTTATACCAGCAATCGGCAGATTGCTGTCCATAATAAAAAGCGTCATTATCAATGCTGCCCACCATAGCTTTAGCATTTGAACTGCTTGACTTTGCAAGGTCTGAAGCACACTCTGTCAGGGTCAGACCACCTGCTTTGCCCACGATTCCGCCTGTGGAACTTGTACCCTTGACAGTTCCGCTGAACGTACAGCGTTGTATAGATACCGCATCAAATTCACCAACGATCCCGCCTGCGTACTTACCGCTGACAGTTATTTTCTCAGCACTAAGATCTCTTATCTGCGCTCTGTCCTCAGCATAGCCGAACAGACCTGCATAAGAATTGTTTTGGATAACAGCGTTTTTCAGAACGTGTCCGTTGCCGTCAAAATATCCGCAAAAAGGCTTTGAAGCCGTTCCTACTGCCGATATCTTTGCACCACCGAAGTCGATGTCTTTTTCAAGCACCACACGCTTCCCTGCAAAGCTTTCACCGCCTGATACACGCTTTGCGAAGTTTTTCCAATCCGTCGCTGTCTTTATAACAAGGCTTTGTTCCTTTATCTCTTTCGCCTTTGCCTTTATAAGAAGCTTGGCATTGGTGATATCGTTCTTTGATGCGTTTTCGTCTGCAATAACTTTCTTGCCGTTGTTGACCTCACGTTCATAACCGCTCTGCTTTTCATACTTTGCCACAAGTGTTTCAAGCTCGCTTTTATCAGACTTATCTATATCATCGGTATAGGCAAATATTATAGGCTGACCAGTATAAGCGTCCTTGTCGGTAACGTCCGTCCAACTGTCACCGTCATTGGAAATATACGCCTGACCAGGCTTCATGACCCCGTCTGAATAGCCATAAACGGTCACATAGCCTGAGCCGTCATCTCCGCTGAATGTCATCACGACAGAATATCTTTCGCCCTCGTCAAGCTCAACATCAGGGATATCCACAGTATAAAAGCCGTCGCTCTGCACCTTTCCGCTGACCTCACATTCAAGTATCCCCACAGGAGTGCTGTCTGAAACAGAAGTGTAGACCTGCACGGTGTAGTCAGACTTTCCAGTGCAGCCAAGATACATAAAGCCCACTTTGTCAAGAAGCTCGTCTTTTTTTGCTGTAAAAACATCAGCACCGCTCATTTTATTTTCATTGCTAACATAAAATATAGAATTATCCTTATTAGCAGGATAATGGTAATTATTATCACAGCTTTCAGTGAGGTCGAATGCCACCCAATCGGTCATTTCTGCCTCTTCATAGGATATCCAGTAATAGCCGTCTGTGCCACTGGATACTCCCCAAGAGCCTTTCACAAGCCATGCCCCGTTTTTCTTTGGCTGATAGCCTGCAAGGAAATTTGACTTGCTGTAATTATCGTCCCAGCCCACTACGCTTACGGCATGATTTATTCCACTATATTTTGTAGTTTCCGGATCGTAATAGCTTTTGTTATCAAAGGTCATATACAGGTCGTCTGCATAATAGCTCACCATTACGCTGCCAAGCTCTTTTATCTTGTTTTTAATGGCGTTTCGTCCGCCTGTGATAGTGGAAGCGTAATTAAGCTGATATTCGCAAACTCCCTTTTTCTCCTCAGATACGATAGTGGCTTCCGTTGCGTCAGACACGAAAGGCTCATATTCATCATAGCAAAGTCCCCTATGGGCCGCCATTGCAAGGGACGAATCCATCCACGTTCCGCCGCAATCCCATATTGACTCGTCAAATCCGCCGTTAGCATATGTAGAAAGGACAAGGCTCGGCACAGAAAACTGCACGTTTTGATTTTCAAGCCCCTTTTGAATAAGATTGCTCTCTGTGCAGGAAAGTGCCGCAAACGCCCAGCAAGTGCCTGTCTGGAACTGGTTTTTGATAGTCGTCAGCGTATTCTTAGATCTGGGGTCATATTTCGCAGGCAGCGAAGCCGTTGCCTTTTGTGCGTAAGCTGAAACCCAGTCGTCCGTATCGACCAAATCTTCATCAGCGATCTCCGATTTTTCCAGACCTTCCTTTTCGTAGCCATAACCATTATCAGTAAAAATTATCCTGCCCATCTTAAATTTCGGGCTGTCATTATCTCCGCCATGCTCCATATCCGCAAAAGCTGCGCAAGGAAACTGCACTGACAATAACGCCGCCGTCAAAATGGCGGCACATTTATAGATCACCTTCATAAAGATCTCCTTTCTGCTTTTCTGTTATTTAGTTGCACAAAGTTTCTTTTGGTTACTATTTTAATGATTACTTTTTTATCTTTTTCTCCCCACTGAGATAATATTTTTCTTAGTAAGCACAAGTAGCACAATGCCAAGCAAAAGTATCAGCGGCCAAGTAAGATACGGCCTTTTATCATTATCAATATCGGTCACGACCTTATCAGGCTCACCGTTTTTACCAGTGTTGTAATACACGTTCACTTTTTCGTTCTGACTCACATAATATGTGCCTGTGAAGATCTCTCTTGTGTACTCCTTGCCGCCAACATCAAAAGCGACAGTTATGTAATATGTTTCAGCTTTGTTGCTTGCCTTTTTGTTATGTCCCCAAGTTTTCAACTCATGGTCTATCCACTTCACATAGCCTGTGGTTTTCTCAGCACTTGACATGAAAACCCTGTTTGAAACATACTTGCTGAGATTATAGATAGTAGAGAAACCACCCATAAGAATAAAAACGATACTCAGAGCGATAAGCCCTGCATTTTGCTTTTTCATTTGATATACCCCCTGAGCAGAAATGTTGTGTTAATATGAATTTATTATATCATATGAGAACATGGAAAGTCAATAAGCCTATCCCATCTTTCCATAAGTCTTATGGACATATTTATTAGTACGGTTTTGATCGTTGAGGTAAGCCGCTATTTTCTTTCTGCTGCAAGGACTTTTTTTATGAGATCATGTTGAAACTTTATTTTCTTCATTTTTTGAACAATCCTTGACTTTGTTACAAATCTGTGTTATACTAATCATAAACGAACGGTCGGTACGCATAAAAGGAGCGAAGCAACATGAAAACAACTGAGCAACAGCACAATGAGCGGAAACGTGAACTAATGGAAAAGTGCTTCGAGTGCTATGCGGAAAACGGGCTCACAGGCACAGGAATTAAAGCACTGGCCGATGCGTGCGGATGCACGAAAGCAAATTTGTATTCGTATTTTAAAAACCTTGATGAACTGATCATTGAGTCAACGGCATACTGTATGGAAAAGGTTGAGGACGACTTTATGGAGATGGCACCCACCGACCCCGAGGATGTTGTCCGTTTTGTGAAGGAGGTCCCGTATTGGACAGCAAAAAAGCACGGAAAAAAATATCGCCTGATGTATCAGATATATACGCACCCGAAGTATATCGAGCACGGCAAGAAATTCTTTGAGGGCGTGAACGAACGCTATACCGAGTATGCCAAGCGGCTGGAGCCGAAGATCGGCATTCCCTATACGGTCATCACGCCGCTGATCTTTATATTCGTCCGTGCCTGCGTTCATTATGCGATGTTTGAGGATGAATATTATCTGAAAACCCAGATGGAGGTCTTAAAACAGGGGGTCGCCCTGTTTGTGGATAAGTACAAAGCAAACCAAGCATAAGCCTATCGACCGCCGCTCATTTACGGCGTGGGCAGCGGTGCAAAACTCCGCCGTGATAAACAATTCCGAACGGAGGAAAAAAGATGAAAACAGAAAAAAAACTACTCACAGGTACACTTTTGGCGCTTTGCACCGCTCTTTTGGTGCTTTGCAGCGTGCTTGCAATAGGATGGAGCAAGGCGGCAAAAACAGGCGACGCACTGCCAGAGGTACGAAACAACGGCACGGCGATTCAGTGGAAATACAGCGACGAAGCCGACTGGCACGACCTTGTGGCGCTTACCGAGCTGCGGGGCGCTGCCGGAGAAAACGGAAAGAACGGCACAGACGGTAAAGACGGCTCTAATGGTGCCGACGGTAAGAACGGAATAAACGGTACAAACGGAAAAGACGGCATTAACGGTTCCGACGGCAAAGACGGCATCAAAGGAGTTGACGGTAAAGACGGCATTAACGGCGTTGACGGTAAAGACGGAGCCGACGGCAAAGACGGTATCAACGGCACTGACGGCATTAATGCCAAAAACATAGAGGTGCAGCGAGCTGAAACCCACATACAGTGGCGTTACGAGGGCGATGAGTGGCAGGACCTTGTGGCGATAGCCGACATCACAGGCCCCACCGGGCAGAAAGGCGCAGACGGAGCAAACGGAAAGACACCGGAGTTCCGTGTAAGTGAAAACACCCTGCAGTGGCGCTATGTCGGCGATAAAATATGGCTGAACCTGTACGATCTTTCGGTTTTGAAAGGTCTTGACGGCAAGGACGGCAAGGACGGCAAGGACGGAGCCGACGGCAAGGATGGAACAAACGGACAAAACGGCTCCGATGGCGCGGACGGCAACACCCCCTTCATTGGTGAAAACGGCAACTGGTGGATCGGAGAAACCGATACTGGTGTGAAAGCCGCAGGTGTTGACGGCGAAAAGGGAGACAAGGGTGAAAAAGGTGACAAGGGAGATGCAGGTCAGAACGGCAGCTGTTCGGGATATTTTTACGGAGAGGCAAACTCTCCGAGGACAGTACTGAATAACAGTCGTGTCAATATTTCTGTCTACGAAAAAATAAACAAGGGCGGCTTGATTTCATCCTACATGAATAATATTACACTTAAAAAAGGACATATTTACAATGTCTGCTTAAGCGGTTCTCTCGAAGTTGGTTCAAACGAATTCAACAACAGCGGCAATTACTCTATTCAGATGACAGACGGTTATGATGACGATCTGTGCAGGGAACTTACACGAATAAAAAGAGACGGGGCAAAAATACCGTATACCAATGATCAACATTCCTTTAATTTCAACAGAATGTATGATGCGTCAAATAAAGACATTACATTGCAGTTGTGGTTTGAAAATTCGGCATACAATACTTATCTCGGTGGCTTCAGAGGTACCATTACAATAACCGCTCTTGACTGAGCCGATATACACGAAAACAGAGGTAACGGAAAATAAAAAAACGAATACTCAGTATCATGCTCACCCTTTGTATGGTTCTTTGCCTTGTGTCGACAAGTGTATTTGCCGAGGATAATATGGCAGCGAGTGGGACGGCGGAAGTTTCCACAGCGGCGGAACTGGTTTCAGCAATCAGAGAAGCTTCATACGGAACAGTCAAACTGACGTCAGACATTACCATTTACACCACATTAGTGGTCAACCGCACCGTCACCCTTGATCTCAACGGTTATGTGCTGAAATACGGCAGCAGTGCAGGGCATGTAATCACTGTGTCCAATGGTATTTTGACAATTGAAAACAGCGACTATACAAAATCGCACAATTTCCAAAAGATGTATAATTTATGTGTAAATGATTTTTTTGAATTTTGCTCCGTTTAAAATCATACTAATTTTAGCTTTTAATTTTTTTCATTCCAAAAACCGCCCCATTTCGTTCTATAAATTACCTCTTATAATCAAATCATGCAAACATATAATATTATTGCAAACCCGAAAAACAAATGAAAAGGAGATACGAAAATGAAAGGTATCACAACTCAGGAAGGCAGAGAAACACTCAACAAGTTCAAGATGGAAGCAGCTAACGAAGTTGGCGTAAACCTCAAGCAGGGCTACAACGGCGATCTTACAGCTCGTGAGGTCGGCTCTGTAGGCGGTCAGATGGTCAAGAAGATGATCGACGCTTACAAGACAACAGGCAACAAGTAATTTCTCCCAAAAGTCCTAAAAACTCCGCCGCGGCATTCGCTGTGGCGGAGCTTTTTACTTGAAATCGTCAATATTATCGGATTTTTTTAAAAAACGCTTCTGAATAGCATAGATCTCCAAAAGTACAATATTCTCTCATTAGCCAAATATTTACCGTAAAATAGAGGCAAATATGACAAAAAGGCTTGCTTTTCACGAATAAATGTGATACAGTTATACACATACTGCCTCCGTTCAATGCAGATATAATAAACTATGACAGTTCCTATCAGTATTTTTTAACAAGACATAGCCTGAGCGATATAATGAAGCTTTTACCTGAGGACTATAGTCCTCCCCTTTATACATTGCTTCTTAAACTTTGGACTTGCATTTTCGGCAGTTCACTTCCAGCAATGAGAGCATTTTCCGTATTGCAATATGCTTATTTAATCAAAAAAACAGATCAAGCAACAGTGCTTGATCTGTTTTTTATATTCGATCTAATTACTTCCTCTTAGAAACCACCATAGCTGCACCTGCAAGTGCTGCCAGACCTATACTTATGCCCATTGCCGCATCTGTATTAGGGTTTGTGGTGCTGTTAGGATTTGTCGTTGTCTTTGATGATGAAGCCGCTGCGCTGCTGTCATTTGTTGCTTCAGAAGAAGCCTCGGAAGATGATTCCTCTGCTTTGCTCTCGCTGCTCTCCTCACTTGACGACTCCTCAACAACGTTATTGAACTCAACATCGTCGTCCTTTGTCATTTCGTCAACGCCGTCGTTAACCAACTCAACTCTCTCCCAGCCGTAAATGCCTTCAATAGCATATGTAAGCTCATAAGCTGCTGTCTTCTGTGAAAAAGCTGATGGGTGATAGTCAACTGCATAACCATTGTTTTCGCTGTCCTGAACGCTGAACTGGAAAACTGATACCTTGCTGTCGCCTGTTTCAGTCTTATAAGTGTCAACTGCATCTGTAATAGAAGGATAAAGCTCCTGTCCCATAATACCGAGTGTACAAAGTATCTCAGAATTTGGATTCTTAGCTCTTATCTCCTTGAGGAAATTTACATAGCCCTTTTCAAACTCAGCACACTTATCAGGGTCACCCTTTGTGTATGAGTTATCGTTTGTACCAAGATTTACAACGATAAGCTCAGGTTGATACTGTGAGAAATCCCAATCATAATTAGCTGTCTGTTCACCGTCGAACCAGCTCCATGTAAAGCAGAACTTATCATAGAAATTTGGCACAAGCAGTGCGTCATTTATCTTGCCGTTGCCTGAATAACCAGAGATCACACCTGCTCCGCTTACTGATACAAAGCTGTAGTCAGCGCCAAAATTCTGTGCTGCCTTGTAAGCATATGTCTTTGCGGCGTTCTCGTTGTAGATAGAAAATGACTTTCCAAGTGGATCGTCAACGCCGTATCCACAAGTGATAGAGTCACCAATAAACTCGATAGAATGCTTTGCTGCCTCTGTTGGCTGTGGCTTGCCGTCTACCTCAAAGCTGTCAATTGCGATAACGCTCTGTGCAGCTTCTGAAAGCTTTATGAGCTTAACTGTGCTTTCGCCCTCAGGAAGCTCTACCTCAACTGCGTTTGTCTTCTTATTTTTTATGTAGCCCTGCTTAACAAGCTTGCCGTTTACAAATACACCAATTCTTGCCTCACCTACGCTGCCGTTTACATTGAAAACAGCCTTTGTGCCTGTGCATTTGAACTCGATACCGCTTGCAGAATAGCCAAGTATCGTTGTGTCACCCTTTCTGTAAGTACGACCGATAAGCTTAACATTGTCGCTTGTTGCCTCATAAGAGGTGAGCTTGTCCGTTGCTTCCGTGTCTGCCATGACTGTCATTCCCATGCAGCCTGCTGCAATTGCCGCAGCACAGAAGCCTGCAAAAAACTTCTTCATACTATGATTTCCTCCGTTTTTTAATTTTTTTGTGTCTTTTGCCTTAATATTTCTCGATCCAATAATTTAATTATACTCTATCTGCAAGATATATACATTAATTAATTTATTATTAATATTTATCCGTCATTTTATTAACAGGGCTGTTAGATATTCTTTATCCTCTTATAAACCACAGCCGACAACGGTGAACAGACGAAACTGCCTGAAACGGGCTGTTTGTTCATCTTACCGTTTTCGTCAAGCCTGAGATAAAAGCTTCCCTCTGGCAGACCGAAGCCCCTGTTCTCGTAATAAGGATTAAGTGCGACAACATAGCATTGTCCGTCTTTTTCAAGCTTCCAGCTTACGCAGTTCCAATCGTCATTGTGCATAAAATGAAGATGTGCGTTCACGTCCTCTTTAGTGTTCATTCGGAAAAGCGGACTTCCCTTTCTCAGCCTTATAAGAGCCTTGTAATACTCAAAGACCTCTTTATATTCAAGCTTCCTGTTCCACTTTATGGAGTTAGTGTAGTCAGGCGCATTGTAGCTGTCATGGGAATAGATATTCACATCATTTGGCTCTTCGCCCTCTTTGAGTATCCTCGGCTTTGACCTAAGAAAATCCTGACCAAGCTGTATGAACGGCATGCCCTGTGAAAGTATCACTATCGCCGCCGCAAGCTTATCCATTTTTATCCTTACGTCCTCGCTGTCATTCTTTGCCGATATACAAAGCTTGTCCCACAAAGTATTGTTGTCATGAGCCTCACAGTAATTCACCGCCTGAGTAGGTTCAAAAGCCCAGCAAGCTTCTTTTGCGTCATTTATCTGATAGTGTGGCACAGAGCCGGCTATACCACGCCTTAGGGTAGAAGCCGCATTTCTGTTTCCGCTGACAAAGCCCTTGTCATATGGATTGAAAGTACCGCCCTTAATGGAATCTCTGATGTTATCGTTGAAAAGTCCAACTCTTCCAAACTGATATGAATTCCATTTATATGCAAGCCTGTCAGCAGGGAGCGGTGACTCTCCTCCCGTCCAGCCCTCGCCATACATTAGTATCTGAGGATCTATCTTGTTAAGCTCGTCCCTTATGATGTTCACAGTTTCAATATCGTGAAGTGCCATAAGGTCAAAGCGGAAGCCGTCTATCTTATATTCCGTTGCCCAAAATCTGAGAGAATCTATCATGAATTTTCTCATCATCATATGGTTTGAAGCCGTTTCGTTTCCACAGCCCGAACCGTTTGAAAATGAGCCGTCATTTCTTATTCTATGATAATAATATGGGAAAGAACGCTCAAAAGCTGACTCCTCAGTATAGTAAGTGTGATTGTATACCACGTCCATTACAACGCCAATGCCGTTCTCATGAAGTGCCATAACAAGCTGTTTGAACTCTCTTATCCTGCACTTAGGGTCATAAGGGTCTGTAGAATATGACCCCTCAAGGCAGTTGAAGTTCTTAGGGTCATAACCCCAGTTATATTGATTGAGCCAGGGCTTGCTCTCGTCCACAGTGGCATAATCTTCCACAGGAAGCAGGTGAACATGGGTTATGCCAAGCTCTTTGAGATGCTCGATACAAGTATTCACACCCTGATATTTCGTACCCTTATCGGCAAAAGCCACATACTTACCTCTATGCTCAGGAGCAACGCCTGATGAACTGTCCGCAGAAAAATCCCTGACGTGGCACTCATACACCACTGCGTCGCAGGCATTTCTGCACTTAGGCTTCTTGACCTTGTCCCAGCCCTCAGGGTCGGTGGTCTTGAAATTCACCACCGCACCAACGTTTCCGTTGACTCCGCAGGCTTTTGCATAGATATCTATAGTTTCATGCCTTGTTTTGTGGTCAAACTCAAATGTATAGGTATAAAAAACACCGTCAAGGTCACGGAGTATCTCCACATACCAAACACCGTGGTCAAGCCTTTCCATAGGCAGGCTTTCAAGACGGCTTTTGCCCTCGCCGTCAAGATACAGATTAAGATAAACTCCCGTTGCAAGCGGTGACCATGTTTTGAACACAGTTTTGCCCTCTTTCATGACCGCACCCAGATCGTTTCCTATATATTGATTATCTCTGTCGAACTGTTCATAATTCAATCTGTACATCAACCATGCCCCTTGCCTATGTTTTTTACTTCTTAGATATTTTTACTTCAGACTTTCGCCAAGCACCGAGCCTTGAAGAAGCTTAGTTTCAAAGCCCTCCCTCGTATTTTTAAGCAGGTCATCGCAAAGCTTTACCTTGTCCTTTTCAAGAAGAAGCAGGATAGTTGAGCCGCCAAACTCGAAAAAGCCTTTTTCTTCGCCCTTTGTGACCTTTACGCCCCCCTCAGTGTGCAGATTTGATATCTTGCCCACCATAAGAGCACCAACTTCCATTTGAATGATATCTCCGAACTTCTCCGTTCTTATCATGCAATATTCTCTGGAATTTTCCTTGAAAACAGGCAGATAATTGTTCACCACAGGGTTCACCGTATGCAGTATGCCGTTTATCTTTCTGTTATGGCTTTTTACGCCGTCTGCACAATAGCAATAGCGGTGATAATCGTCCACCGAAAGTCTGATGATAACTGCATAGCCACCCTCATAACGCTTTGCAAGCTTGCTGTCCCTGAGAAGCGAGGCGGTATTATACACTGCATTCTTTATAATAAAGGTATCAGACTGTGTTATCTTATAAGCAGTCACCTTACCGTCACAAGGTGAAACAAGCAGATCTCTGTCCTTAGTGATAAAACGTCTGCCAGGCTTTATTTTTCTTGTGAAAAAATCATTGAAAGAGCGATACATTCTTTCCTCATAGTCAAACATATCTATGCCGTTTTTTTCTGCAAAGCCGAAAATAAAAGGCACTGAGAACTTGCTGTCAAGTATCACTCTTGCACACTTTGAAAATATCGGACAGCCGAGAAATTTCATAAGCGCCCTGCCCATTGCCGAGCTGTAGGCAGCCGCAAGAAAGCTATCCTGAGATGTGGTCTGTTCGTATTCTCTGCCCTGTCTGTCACGATATTTCATTTGTTTCTCTCCTTTTATTTACATTATCGTAGGGGACGACACCCCCGACGTCCTGTTTTTCACACACCTGTCCGGCAAAAACATTTCCCATTCAGGTAACTTTTATCTTAGATTATATGCTGCATTTTAAGATAGCCGAGAAGGATTATCGCACCTATAGTAAAGAGTATCAGCACGCCTTTCATGGAAAGCTTCTTGACATTTATTTTCAATACGAAGAGTATTGAAATAAGTATCATAAAGCTATGGAAAACAAACGGAAAAATATTTCTCGGTATATTGTGCTGACCCATGAACAGCAGAGGAAGTATCATAGCAACTGTTGTAACAGGCAGACCCTTATATTCTTTTCTGTTCTCTGTTGTGTTTCTCTGACGCTCTTCCTCCATAACGTTGAAGTAGCCAAGTCTGATAACAGCGCCAAGAACTATCATAATGCTTGCGATAAGACGAAGCGGATAGACCGAGTTGTAGTGATAGCCTATGACAGCAGGGAAAACACCGAAGCAAACAAGGTCGCACAGTGAGTCGATCTGTATGCCGAACACCTTTTCATGCTCTGTTCTGTTTTTCATGCTTCTTGCTATCTTGCCGTCAAAAAGGTCACAGATACCCGAAAGAAGCAGGCAGAGAAAGGCTATGGACATATGATTTTCAAAGACCTGTGTAATGCCGAACACTGACGAAACAAGTCCTATGTATGTGAGTATTACCGAATAATTATAAAAACCGATCATTTTTTCTTTTCCTCTCATTCTTTTTCGACTTCTTTTTTAACTTCCTGCGACCCCTCAAGACCATTCTTCTTATCATTCCTCATAACGATAAAATGAGCCACAAACGTTACCAATGCGCTCATTATCAGCAGTAAATAGAAGCTGAGTCCACGGCTCAGTAGCATTGCAGGCTTTACAAGCTCTGCGGTGAAAATGCTCATGAACATATATGTGAAGCAGCCCTCTGTTACGCCTGCCGCACCAGGCAATGGCAGCATTTCAACTGCAACGCCTATCATAGTCTGAAGTGCGATAATATTCCAAAAACCTGTTCCGCTAAGGCCGTAGGACTTATACACTATCCATGTGACAGCCAGCAGGAACAGTCGCTGCACCAGTGTGATAAGAAAAATATTTATCACAGTATGCACATTGCTCTTTATATATTCCGAACCGATCATGTAATTGTCGCAGATACGCTTTATTTTGTTTATGTATTTTTCGTTGTTCTTTTCTTTGAGTATCCTTATGCGTGTCAGAAGATTTATAAGCTTTATGCCCATTTTTCTCGCCCACAAAGGCTTATAGAAAATAAACACAAGCCCTGCGATATAGGCGATATTCAATATAAAGCCGATAAGCAGAAGCCACCAAAGCCGTCCCACATGAAGCTTTATAAAGCCAAAGTTGAAAAGCAGGAACGCCACTGCAAGAAGCACCTGCACAGCCTTGAAAGCTATGGTGATGATAAGCATTATCAAGGTGGAAAAGCCTATCTTTATGCCGTCTTTCTTCATGTAATACATCTGCGCAGGCTGTCCGCCAGAAGCAGACGGCGTTATACAGCTAAAGAAAAAGCCTATAAACGAGTATTTCAAACAACGCCTGAAAGGAGTTTTTACTTCAAAAAGCCTCAGCATATACTTTATTATGACCGACTCCCCTGCCACATAGCAGAACACGCACACAGCACCCACTGCAAGCCAGCTTTTCTTTGCAAGGTGAAGATCCGCCACTATGTCGGAAAATTCTTCTCCTCTGAAAAGCAGTCTTACTGTCAGCCAGCCTATGACCACAATAAAGAATATATTAAGAACATATTTCAGGTTCTTTTTTATTTTCATCATCTCCGAATTTTCAGCCTGTCCATTAAAAGGTCAGACCGTTTTTGTCCCACACATATTTTTTACAGCACGAATGCCATAAAGCACAGATTTACTATTATCTGCAAAATTGTAAATCTTATTACTACCTGAGTATCAGACCAGCCCTTGTTCTTTCTTGCATGGTCGTGAAGAGGAGTTCTTATGCCCTCCATAAAATTCTTTATTTTCAGGAAACGTCTGAAAGAAAGCTTCAGAAGTCCGAGTCCGCCGTCAAGTATGATAACTATAGCCATAGGGATAAATGCGAACGGTGCGGCAGTTTTTAAGAACATCACCGCAAGGAAAACGCCCAGCGCTCTCGAGCCTGCGTCACCCATGAGCATCTGGCTAGGTGAGCAGTTGAACCACAGATAAGCCGCAAGCGTCACGAACATTATCATAGGAAGGAGCATATCAGCCGCACCACTCTTTGTCACCATAAATGCAAGTGGCAGAAGGACTGTCATGACCAATGAACCGCACAGCCCGTCAACGCCGTCTGTACAGTTTGTAACGTTTATAGCCGTCCAAACGAGGACGCCTGCAAGGATGATGAACAGCGGTGCAGGGATAGTGAAAGTGGAATCTGTGATATAAAGCTTCACCTGCGAGCCGTTATAAAAATAGTATGTAAACGCAATGCCAAGAGATATAACAAGGTCGATAAGACCCTTTTTCAGGTTGCCCCAAGGAGTTTCAGCAGCATCGTCAAAATATCCGCTGAGCATGGCGGCATACACAAGCACGAGATAGATTATATTCTCAATATCGAGAGGATAAAAAAGTGCTGTGCAAAGGGTAAAGGAAGTCACGAAGATAATTCCTGCGCCACGGGGCTTGCCCTCAGAAAGTGCGCCGTTCACAGCAAACGCTCTGCCCTGATCTTTAGGCAAAATGCGTTTGAAGAATTTCAGGCTGAAAAAAGCAATAAGAAAACTGCACAGCATTGGCACAAGCAGCACCAATGTAGTATTATTCGTCTTAGCCAAAAGGTTATAAAACATTGTCATCGTCCTTTTCTGTTTCAATTCATACATATACTATTATATTATACAACATAGCTGTGCAAAATGCAAATATTATTATCCGTCATTTTGCACAATTTTTTCTTAATGGTTTCTTAATGTGGAGTAGGCTAGGGATTTTTTAGGGTGAGGGTTGAACACTTTGACCTTTTGTGCTATAATTATCTTATTAAGGAGGCATTTTTATGGCAATAAAAGACAAAGTGCTGGAACTTCTCGACGATAACAAGGGCAAATATCTTTCAGGCGAACAGCTTGCTGACACGCTGGGCTGCACCCGTGGGGCTGTTTGGAAAGCTGTGAAAGCTTTGCAGGAAAACGGCTACCCTATCTCTGCGGTGACGAACAAGGGCTATTCCCTTGATGAAAACACCGATATACTTTCCCTTGCAGGCATAAAAAAATATCTTGACCCTGACCGTCAGGGGCTTGAAATAGAGGTATACAAGGAAGTAAGCTCCACTAATCTGGTACTCAAAGACTATGCAAATCAGGGTGTGCCCGAGGGCAGGATAGTCATTGCAGGTATGCAGACGCAGGGGCGTGGAAGGCTTGGACGTTCTTTCTTCTCGCCATCTGATTCGGGACTTTACATGAGCATTCTTCTCCGCCCTGACATGGCTGCGGCTGACGCTGTTAAGATAACCACCGCCGCTGCGGTGTCTGTTGCCCTTGCAGTGGAAAAGGTCAGCGATCAGAAGCCAGACATAAAGTGGGTGAACGACATATACATAAACGGCAGGAAGATATGCGGAATACTCACGGAGGCTTCTTTCAGCATGGAAAGCGGCGGACTTGACTACGCTGTGCTTGGTATCGGTGTGAACACCTACGAGCCGGAAGGCGGTTTTCCTGAGGCAATAAGAGATATCGCAGGACCGATATTCCACGAAAGAAAAAGCGATATGCGAAACAGGATAGCCGCAGAGATAATAAACAATTTCATGCGTCTTTATGACAGCTTTGAAGAAAACAGCTTTTACCCGGAATACAGAAAACGCTTGCTGTGGGTAGGCGAGAAGATAAACGTCATAAGAGGAAGCGAAAAAACTCCTGCCACAATGCTTGGGGCTGATGAGGACTGCCGCCTGCACGTCAGATATGAAGACGGCAGAGAAGAATATATTTCCTCAGGAGAGATAAGTATTCGCAAGGCTTAACATAATATACGAAATGTTAGGTATATCTAATGAAACAAACGTCTATGATTTTTTATAATTAATTCAGTTTATCAAATAGTATCAGCAGGTCGAGTCATTGAGAAATGGCTCGATTTTTTATGCATTATAACTATATAAACGTTTTCGTTTATGTGTATTTCTACAAGTTAGTCAATGCTTATTCTAATTATATATAGCCCATGTAAATAAAAACATTATTCATTTTGTGTCATATAGTATATAATTATAGTTGACAGTATGTCTTGATTATTGACTTTGTAATCAAATTTAACTTTAATTATATGGAGGAAATTTTATGACAAAAGAATTTGATTATTCACCGATCGACAAAATTCTTGAAAATCATGAAAAAACAGCGGTCATAGCCATATTGCAGGATATTCAGGAGATATATCACTATCTTCCAAAGGAAATATTCCCATATCTTGCAAAAAAGCTTGGCACAGGCGAAGCAAGAATATACAGCGTTGCGACCTTTTATGAGAATTTTTCTCTCGAGCCAAAGGGCAAATACGTTATCAAATGTTGTGACGGCACTGCCTGTCATGTAAGAAAATCTATACCTATTCTCGAATATCTCAGAGGAGAGCTTGGTCTTAGCGAGAAGAAAACCACCACTGACGATCTGATGTTCACAGTGGAAACTGTTTCATGTCTTGGTGCTTGTGGACTTGCCCCTGTTCTCACTGTGAATGATGTTGTTCACCCTGAGATGAATCCTGACAAGGCTGCGGCTCTGCTTAAGGAACTGAGAGAAAAGGAGGCTGAATAATATGCTGCTGAAAACGAAATACGATCTTGACAACGCTCGTGAACAGTATGGTAAGCTTGTTGACAAGCAGGCTAGAAAAGTGCTTGTTTGCGCAGGTACAGGCTGTGTTGCAGGCGGTTCGCTGAACATATACCAGAAGCTTATAGAAACTATCTCCGCAAAGGGATTGGAATGCGTGGTGGCACTTACTGACGAGCCACATGATGATGATATCCACGATGGCGCTATCGGCGTAAAAAGAAGCGGCTGTCACGGCTTCTGCGAAATGGGTCCACTTGTTAGAATAGAGCCGGAGGGTTGGCTTTACACCAAGGTGAAGCTTGACGATGTTGACGAGATAGTTGACAAGACTATCTGCAATGGCGAGTGCGTTGAAAGACTATGCTACAAGAAAAACGGCGAAATATATCGCCAGCAGTCAGAAATACCATTCTATAAGATGCAGCAGCGTATCGTCCTTGAACACTGTGGTCACATTGACGCTACTTCCATAAAGGAATATCTTGCTATAGGCGGCTACAGAGCCTTTGAAAAGGCACTTCTCAATATGTCACCTGAGGATATCCTCAACGAAATGACAGAATCTAATCTTCGTGGACGTGGAGGCGGAGGATTCCCTCTTGGCAGAAAGTGGACAAGCGTTGCAAAGCAGAAAAGCCCTACAAAATACATAGTCTGCAATGGTGACGAGGGCGACCCTGGCGCATTTATGGATCGTTCTATCATGGAGGGCGACCCGCACAGACTTCTTGAAGGCATGATGATAGCCGGTATCGCAACAGGCGCAAAAGAGGGATATATCTACGTTCGTGCAGAATATCCGCTGGCAGTATCACGTCTTAAAGGTGCTATCGCACAGGCTGAGCAGTTTGGTCTGCTTGGTGACAATATACTCGGCACAGATTACTCATTCAGGATACATATAAACCGTGGTGCAGGCGCATTTGTTTGCGGTGAAGGCTCTGCCCTGACGGCTTCTATCGAGGGCAAGCGTGGTATGCCTAGAGTTAAGCCGCCAAGAACTGTTGAACATGGTCTTTTCAACGAGCCTACAGTTCTCAACAACGTTGAAACTCTTGCTAACGTGCCTGTTATCATCAACAACGGTGCAAAATGGTTCAGGAGCATAGGCCCTGAGAACTCCCCTGGAACAAAGGCTTTCGCTCTTACTGGCAACATCTCGAACACCGGTCTTATAGAAGTGCCAATGGGAACTTCTCTCAGAAAGGTAATATTCGATATCGGCGGCGGCATGAGAGGTGACGGAAAGTTCAAGGCTGTTCAGATAGGCGGTCCGTCGGGCGGCTGTCTTGTTACGCCTAACCTCGATATCCAGCTTGACTTTGACTCGCTGAAAAAAGTCGGTGCTATGATCGGCTCAGGCGGACTTGTTGTTATGGACGATAAGTCCTGTATGGTAGAAGTTGCAAGATTTTTCATGAATTTCACCCAGAACGAGTCCTGCGGAAAGTGCGTTCCGTGCCGTGAGGGTACAAAGAGAATGCTTGAGATACTTGAGCGTATCGTAAATGGTAACGGTCAGGAGGGGGATATCGAACTGCTTCTTGAGCTTGCCGACACTATCTCCTCAACTGCTCTCTGCGGTCTTGGAAAGACGGCTGCATTCCCTGTTGTATCTACAATAAAGAACTTCCGTGAGGAATATGAAGCTCACATAAGAGATAAGAAGTGTCCTGCGGGCAACTGCAAGAAGCTTGTGACATATCAGATCGACCCTGAGATATGCAAGGGCTGTTCAAAGTGTTCAAGAGTCTGTCCTGTGGGTGCGATCAGCGGCGAGATCAAAAAGCCGTTCAAGATCGACACCTCTAAGTGCATAAAGTGCGGAGCTTGTATTTCCAACTGCCATTTCAAAGCTGTCAAGGAGGTTTAATTTTAGCTATGAATAAAGAGTTTATGATAATCGACAATATCCCCGTTGCTATAAACGGTGAAAAAAATCTGCTTGAGCTTATCAGAAAGGCAGGCATCGAGCTTCCTACATTCTGTTACTATTCTGAGCTTTCAGTATATGGTGCCTGCAGAATGTGCATGGTAGAAAACAAGTGGGGTGGCATGGAAGCCGCTTGCTCAACTCCTCCGAGAAACGGTATGGAGATATACACAAACACACCAAGGCTGAGAAAATACCGCAAGATGATATTGGAGCTTCTTCTTTCAAATCACTGCGGCGAATGTACGACCTGCGATAAAAACGGCAAGTGCAAATTGCAGGAGCTTGCCGCAAGATTTGATATCCACAGGATACGTTTTGACAATCCAAAGTCCAAGCCTTGTATCGATGATTCTTCTGTATCTATCACCAGGGACGCCAACAAGTGTATCCTCTGCGGTGACTGCGTAAGAGTATGCAACGAGGTACAGAATGTTGGTGCAATAGATTTTGCATTCAGAGGTTCAAAAATGAAGGTCGCCTGCTCATTTGACAAGCCTATAGGCGATTCAAACTGCGTTGGCTGCGGTCAGTGTGCGGCAGTCTGTCCAACAGGCGCTATAATCATAAAGAACGACAGCCACAGGCTTTGGAAAGAGCTTAATCAGGAGGACACCATTGCAGTGGCTCAGGTAGCTCCGGCTGTAAGAGTTGCAGTGGCAAAAGAGTTCGGCTACAACGGTGAGAACGTTATGGGCAAGATAGTTGCAGCACTTAGAAGAATAGGCTTCAACTACATTTTTGACACATCTACAGCCGCAGACCTCACTGTTATGGAGGAGTCAAAGGAGTTTGCAGACAGGCTTGCAAACGGCGGAAAGCTCCCACTGTTCACATCATGCTGTCCTGCATGGATAAAGTATGCTGAGAACGAGTATCCTGAGATACTGCCTAACATTTCCACTTGCCGCTCACCAATGCAGATGTTCGCTTCCGTAATAAACGAGAAGTTCAAGGGCGAGGGCAAGAAGATACTTTCTGTTGCTGTTATGCCTTGCACTGCCAAAAAGGGCGAAGCCGCAAGAGATGAGTTCAAGGACGAGAACGGCAAACCGTTGGTTGATTTTGTCATCACAACTCAGGAGCTTATCATGATGATAAAAGAAGCCGGTATCGTGTTCAACGAAATAGAGCCGGAAGCTGTTGATATGCCGTTCGGCACTATGACAGGCGCAGGTGTTATCTTTGGTGTAACAGGCGGTGTAACAGAAGCAGTTATCAGACGTGTTTCCACAGACAAGTCACTCGCTTCCCTGAGAAATCTTGCATTCGAGGGCGTAAGAGGCTTCGAGGGCATAAAGGAGCTTGAAGTACCTCTTGGCGACAAGGCTATCAAGGTCTGCGTTGTAAACGGACTTCGCAATGTTGAAGTCATAATGAACAGAATGAAAGCTGGCGAGCATTTCGACCTTATCGAAGTTATGGCTTGTCCAAACGGCTGTATAGGCGGCGCTGGTCAGCCAAAGGCTACTATCGACGAGAAGAAAGAGCGCAGTGTTAATCTTTACAATGCTGACAAGCTTTGCACTTTGAAGCGTTCAGAAGAAAATCCGCTTATGGATAAGCTTTACGAGGGTATCCTCAAGGGCAGAGAGCATGAACTGCTTCATGTAAGCTATGTAAAATAACAAAATAGCATAAATAGCGAAAGGCTGCACGAAATTGTGCAGCCTTTTTTGTGTGTCGAAAAACTATAATAAAGGGGCGACCTGAGGTCGCCCCTACATATGAACAGCGTATTTACATAAATTGTAGGGGACGGCGCCCTCGACGTCCCACTTATTTAGGACGTTGTCAATAAGCTCAAGTTTGCACGAAATTGTGCAGCCTTTTTTGTACGGATTATTTTATTATGATATGTCCTCCACCTTGACAGCTCTCTTTTCATTTCTGTAGTTGACTACCTCTCCAAAAGTGCAGTATATAACAGAGAACACAGGAACAGCAATGAACATTCCGAATATGCCAAAGAGGTTTCCGCCTATGGTGATAGCGAAAAGTGTCCATAGTGACGGCAGACCAACCGAGTTTCCTACCACCTTTGGATAGATAAGATTGCCCTCAATAGCCTGAATAATGAACATGAACAACAAAAACAGCACAGCCTGCTTGAAATCCGTCACGCATATAAGCAGGAAGCCCACCACATAGCCAAGAAAAGCTCCCACAATAGGGATAAGTGCAGTGCAGGCAACGAGTATGGCTATAAGCACTGCATTCGGGAAGCGGAAGATAGCCATACCAATACCGCAAAGAGAGCCGAGGATAATTGCTTCAGTGGTCTGACCCACAAGAAAGTTCGCAAAAGTGTCGATAGAGCGACGGCATATACGGCTTATGCGGTCGGTGATACGATTGCTGAGAAAAGCACAGCTTATGCGCTTGCACAGGTCTTTGAGCCGCTCTTTTGCGGCAAGCATATAGACTGCAAAGCAGATTCCCAAGAAGAAGTTCACAAGACCTGAGAAAAGATCTGTCACAAAGCTTACTGTTGAACTGAGTGTGTTCAAGATCACAACGCCGTCTTTCAGCCAGCTTGTAACCTTATCGATAATATCAGCAGTGCTTATATTCATTCTGTCAAGCCAACCTGCTATCTCAGGGGAATTGTTGAGCTTGTTGGAAATATTTGAAATAAGTACAGGGATATCGTCTGAAAGCTGAGAGAAAGTCTTTATGAGTGCAGGGATAATAAGCCAGCACACAAGTGCCACAACGCCTAGGCAAAGCAGAAAGGTCAGCACTATCGAACATGGCCTTTTCAGCGTTTCCACAGTTTTGGCATATTTCTCTTTTTTAGGCTTCTTAAAGAGCCTCTTTTCAATGCCTGACATTGGCACATTCAGGATAAATGCGATTATACAGCCAAATATAACAGGCTTCAAGACCCCAATCATTACGCCCAGAAGTCTAAAAAACTTATCATAGTTGGTCAATCCCCAAAAAAGCACTACGCCAAGAACCACAAGGGCTGCATTTTCTTTGAATTTTTTTGTGAATTTCATTAGTTTCTCCTTACAAAAACGAGCTGTACAGCCTTTGCCGTACAGCTCTCAAATCGCTTAGAAATTAGTGTTAAGGCTGAGATACTGTCCGCTCTGATAGAGATAGATCAGATATACCACAGACGCATAGATAGTCACAACAGCGACTATCAGTGATGTAATTGCAGCGAGAATGTTCAGTATCGGGATAAATGCCACAACAAGGCACACTGCCATGACAATAAGGCAGGTCTTGTTTACATTCCACACATGGTCGCCCTTGTTTGCAAGGCCGTAGTTCTTCACGTCCCTGAGCAGGTCGCCTGTTGATTTGCAGATATAATAAAGCACCGCTATGTTCATTACATTGCCAGCAAAACTCAGAACACTTGATATCGCATTATTGTCAATAAATGTGTCAACTATTGAAAAGATAAGATCAGCCACTGTGAAAACAAGAGCTGTCTGATAACCATTATGGTCTTTTGAAGCTTCAAGTATTCCCCATACGTTGAAAATAGTTGCGGCTACGGTACAAGTCATCAAAAGAAGTGCGCCTATCCCCGGTATAAAAGCAAGCGGAACTCCTATAACACCTATGATCTTTGCCAGAAACACCTTTTTGATACCGCTTGCGGCATTTGGATATTTTACCATTTTATTACCCCCTATATTTCGATTTCTTAATCAAGTTCGATATTCATTATCGGCTGTGAAACGTCTGCGCCGGCAGGTACCATTGGAAGAACGTTTATATCCTTGTTGATGATAACGTCCACAAGGCAAGGCTTACCGCATTTGAGTGCCTTTTCAAGCATTGGCTTTATCTCGGATTTCTTTGTTATCCTTATGCCCTCAACGCCAAATGCATCGGCAAGCTTCATAAGGTCTGTTCCTCTTTCAATGTTAGTCTGAGAAAATCTCTTGCCGTAGAAAAGTCTTTGCCACTGTCTTACCATTCCGAGAACGTCATTCTCGAAAACGAGCTCAACAAGCGGTATCTTATGCTTTGCAAGTGAAGAAAGCTCGTTGCAGTTCATGAAGAAGCTTCCGTCGCCTGCGATGTTTACTACAGTTCTGTCAGGGTTGCCCACCTTTGCGCCCATTCCTGCGCCAAAGCCGTAGCCCATTGTACCAAGTCCGCCGCTTGAAGCAAAGCTTCTTGGACACTTGAAGTTATAATACTGTGCAGCCCACATCTGATGCTGACCGACTTCTGTGGAGATGATAGCCTTGCCATCTGTAAGTCTGTCAAGCTCCTCGATAACGTCCTGCGGAAGCACCTCGTCCTCGCTCTCGATAGGCACCATTCTCAGTGCATACTGCTTTTTCCAATCCATAACAGTATTCATCCAAGCCTCGTGCTTCATATCAGGAAGCAGCTCGCAAAGCTTTGCAAGGATATACTTAACGTCTCCAGTAACATGGCTGTAAACATCGATATTCTTGCCTATCTCGGCAGGGTCTATATCAATATGTATGATCTTCTTATCCTTTGCAAATGTCTTAGCGTTGCAAAGAACTCTGTCGGAAAATCTCGAGCCAAGAACTATCATAAGGTCACATTCGCTGAGCGTCATAGCGGCTGTCTTTGTGCCGTGCATACCAAGCATACCAATATAGCAGTCCTTAGTATTGTCAAGTGCGCACTGACCCATAAGTGACAATGAAACAGGTGCGTCCACTTTTCTTACGAACTCAGCCATTTCTTCTGTTGCATCAGCAGAAACAACTCCGCCGCCTGCGTAGATAAAAGGCTTCTCAGCATTCTTTATAAGCTCTGCCGCAGCAGCTATCTCCTCGTTTATGCCCTCAGGATTGTGATTTACTACCTTCTTAGGCTCTTTCTTCTCATAGACCATAAGTGCGCCTGTGATATCCTTTGGTATATCTATAAGAACAGGACCCTTTCTGCCCTCGTTTGCAATATAGAAAGCTTCTCTGATAATATCAGCAAGCTCCGCAGGGTCTTTCACAATGTAGTTATGCTTTGTGATAGGCATTGTTATCCCGCAGATATCTACCTCCTGAAAAGAGTCAAGACCAAGCAGATCTCTTGTTACGTTTCCTGTGATAGCCACCATAGGGATAGAATCCATATAAGCTGTGGCGATACCTGTTACAAGGTTCGTAGCACCTGGACCTGAAGTTGCGATAACAACGCCCGTTCTGCCTGTTGTTCTTGAATATCCGTCAGCCGCATGGCAGGCAGCCTGCTCATGGGCGGTGATAACATGGTGTATCTTATCAGAATATTTATACAGCGAGTCATATATGTTTAGAACTGCTCCGCCCGGATAACCGAACACTGTATCGACGCCCTGCTCCAGCAAACATTCAATTATAACGTCTGAGCCACGTAACTCTTTCAACATTTTTTATTTCCTCCAAATTACAAAATACATCTAAAATCATAAAAATATATCAATATATGATTATACTATATCTGCTTTAAAAAGTCAATACTTTCATTCATTTGGCTCATAAGCTCGTCCACCGTATCAGAGAAAAGCTTTGTCTGCTCGTCAGGCTTCTTTTCCTCTACAGCTTCCGCCTTTTCAGGCTTCTTACTTTCAAGCATATCCTGCACACTCACTGTCTTTTCCACAGCCTTTTTTGCTGTGAGCGTTTTAAGCTCATGATCGTCAAGATAAGGCTTTATGCCCACAACGGAAACATTGTCAGTTCCGCCGTTTGTGAGAGCAAGCTCCATTATAGCTCCAAGCTTTTCAGAAACAGAAAGGTCAAGACCAAGCCCCACCACCATTTCTTCCTCAGAAACGTAATCCGACACGCCGTCTGACACTATGATTATCATATCGTCAGGCTCTTTGCCAAAATCAGCCACCAACGGTGTTTGTGCCACATCAGGTTCATTAAGAGTGCTGCCGATAGAAGATATTATGGCATTCTGATACTGTGGCTCAAGCTCTGACACATCTTCTATCCTGCCATGCTCATACATATATCGTGCATAGGATTGGTCAACAGATATCTGTCTGATAGTGCCGTTCACATAGCGGTACATTCTGCTGTCGCCAACGTTTATGCACATTGCTCTGCTTTCCTCGTCCACTGCAAGGCAACACAGGGTGGTCTGCATATTTGCAGCGTTTTCAGCCCTTACGCCCTGCTTTTTTATTTTGTTGTGAACATCAATAAGCGTTCTTTTCATATCCACCCCTGAATTATATTCAAGAATGGAAAGATGCCTTAAACAAAGCTCCGAGGCGACCTCTCCTGCATTTTCTCCGCCAACGCCGTCGCAAACGGCTGCAATAAAAGGAGCAGCGACAGTTGATTCATAGCTGCCGCTGTTGATGACCTCGTGGTCTATTAAAATGCAGTCCTCATTCTGTTCACGGTAATTTCCCTTGTCTGTTATTCCGAAAATATAATAATACATTTATTATCACCGTCTGAAAACTGGTATCGTGCTGTTATATCATATCTGCAACAAGACTGCCCATTTCCTTACAGCCAACGAGCTTCATGTCCTCTGACATGATATCCCCTGTTCTGTAGCCTGTCTCAAGCACCTTCTTGACAGCATTGTCGATAGCGTCTGCTTCCTTATCCATATCGAAAGAAAATCTCAGAAGCATTGAAGCTGAAAGGATAGTAGCGATAGGGTTAGCCTTATCCTGTCCTGCGATATCAGGTGCAGAGCCGTGGCTAGGCTCATACATACCGAACTTTGTGTCATTCAGTGAAGCGGAAGCCAGCATACCGAGTGAGCCTGATATCATTGCGGCTTCGTCCGAAAGGATATCACCGAACATATTCTCTGTAAGGATAACGTCAAACTGCTTAGGATCTCTTACAAGCTGCATTGCGCAGTTGTCAACGAGCATATGCTCAAGCTCGACTTCTGGATAATCCTTAGCTACCTCGTTTACTACCTTTCTCCAAAGTCTTGAAGAATCAAGAACGTTAGCCTTATCAACGCTTGTAACCTTCTTTCTTCTCTTCATGGCGATGTCAAAGCCACGGATAGCAATTCTTCTTATCTCGTTTTCGTTATATGTAAGAGTATCAACGGCAGTTTCAACGCCGTCAACGTTCTCTGTCTTTCTCGCACCAAAATACAGACCGCCTGTAAGCTCTCTCATTATCATCATGTCAAAGCCGTCGCCGATTATATCGTCCTTAAGGGGGCAAGCTTCTCTAAGCTCAGGATAAAGATTTGCAGGACGCAGGTTAGCGAACAGACCAAGCTCTTTTCTTATTTTCAGGAGTCCGGCTTCAGGTCTGAGGTTCGGAGCAAGCTTATACCATGGTGAAGTGGAAGTATTTCCGCCGATAGAGCCAAGCAGAACTGCGTCTGAGTTCTTTGCTACCTCGACAGCCTCGTCTGTAAGCGGAACGCCATATTTATCTATAGAACAGCCGCCCATAAGGATATCAGTATAAACAAACTTATGACCGAACTTTTCAGCAACCTTGTCGAGGACCTTCTGTGCTTCTGTTACTATTTCAGGGCCTATCCCGTCGCCCTTTATAACTGTTATTTTCTTTTCCATGTTATTTTTCCTCCTCAGAATTTAAAGTCGAAACGCTTATCTCGCAGGAATAGCTCTGCTTTTCGGCTGTCATGAACAAAATGCCTGTATAGACCGAACACTCGCCGTCAATAAGCTTCTTTTTGCAATAATCGTCAGCAGCCATGCCTTTGAGCTGATACTGCATATAAGTGTCCGCCGTATCAGTGCCGTCAAAGTTCACCTGACTATAGTCTATCTCCTCGCCGTCCATATAATATGACCAGTAGTAAGACAAACCGTCAGAGCCTTTGATCTTTATGCTGTTGGGTGAAACAGTGCTGTCTATGCTTGCTTCGTCTATATTCGCCCAAAGTCCGTTGAAAGTGGAAAATCCAGCACCATTTATCTCAGGCTTATTGCAGGCAAAGGTCTTTGTTGTAACGCCTTTTTTATCGGTCTTTTCGTCCTTTTCCACAAGCACTATACTGCTGTTTGAAGCAGTTCCCCTTGCAAAACTTCCGCCAAGCTTTCTGTTTATCTCTGCAGAGCTTAGGGTCAGGTCTATCTTGCTGCCGTCCACCATTACCATAAAAGGCAGAAAATCCTTGCTGCTGTATTCAAATTTACCGCTGCTCTCCTCTTTTTTAGAACAGCCTGCGCTGCACACCAGCATTACCCCTGCTGCAAGTGCTGCAAATAGCTTTTTAGCTTTCAAAGCTTCACCCCTTCATAGAAACAGTTCAAGGGCGACCCCTTTTGAGAGATCCCCCTTAAAGCTTCAAAATATCTTATTTAAGTGAGTTAAGAAGACCATTGCTGTTGATGATATTGATAAGAAACTCAGGGAATGACTGACCCTGATAAGTCTCATTCTTGGTCTTGTTTGTGATAACACCGCTGTCGAAATCTATCTCCACCTCATCACCGTTATCTATCTTCTCAGCAGCTTCCTCGCACTCGATGATAGGAAGTCCGATATTTATAGCGTTTCTGTAGAATATTCTTGCGAATGTCTTTGCTATAACGCAGGATATTCCGCTCGCCTTGATAGCAGCAGGCGCATGCTCTCTTGATGAACCGCAGCCGAAATTGCTCTTTGCTACCATTATATCGCCTTTCTGAACGTTCTTTGCAAAGTCAACGTCAATATCCTCCATGCAATGCTGTGCAAGCTCCTGCATATCAGGTGTGTTGAGGTATCTTGCAGGGATAATAACGTCTGTGTCTACGTTATCCCCGTATTTATGTACTTTTCCGCAAGCTTTCATTATGAAAACCCCTTTCGTCAAACTTTATCAGCCCTGCTTGAACTCTGACGAATGGAATATATTTTCTCCTATCGCCTGTTTTCTAAGTTCCTCATATATCTTTTCAAGATACGGGCCGTCTATAGTATCCTTGTTTCTTGTAATAAAATAGCAGATCTTTACCTTGTGGAACATTCCCTCTTTAACGAGAGCATACACAGGTGTACCCCCGATATTGGAGGTATAAAAGGTATTGAAGCCCTTCTTGTCAATAAGAGCCTGCGTCATTTCCACGGTAAATGTATTTTTGTCATGGAGTTCCTGAATGATCTCGTCAGCCTTCTCCTCACGCTGATAGTCATTTAGTGAAGTTCCGTACTTCTTTGTAACAATACTAAGAAGTATATCGGAGAATATTTCCCTAAGATAATTTTTCATCTGTTCTCGCTCCCAAGTCGTATATGCGGTCATACCGCATATCAATTATTCCCCCAACGCAAGATCTGTCAGCTGATTTTCTCCCCGAATATCACATAACTTCCGACGGCTGTGAGATCTTGCCTGTCACAGCTGAAGCGGCGGCAACGTAAGGTGAAGCCAGATAAACCTCTGATTCTGGGTGACCCATACGTCCCACGAAATTTCTGTTTGTTGTTGCAACGGCTCTTTCGCCCTTTGCAAGAATACCCATATGTCCGCCAAGACATGGACCGCAGGTAGGTGTAGAAACCGCACAGCCTGCATTTATGAATATCTCCAGCAGACCCTCTTTCATAGCCTGCATATATACCTTCTGTGTGGCAGGGATAACGATACATCTAACGTTCTTTGCCACCTTTTTGCCGTCAAGTATCTCAGCGGCACATCTCAGATCCTCTATTCTTCCGTTCGTACATGAACCGATGACCACCTGATCTATCTTGACCTCCGGGATATCGTCAAATGTTCTTGCGTTCTCAGGCAGATGCGGGAAAGCAACTGTAGGCTTTATCTGGCTGAGGTCGATAGTGTATTCAGCCTCATACTCAGCGTCGTCGTCAGCCTTGTATATCTTATACTCTCTGTCTACCTTATCCTTGATGTAATCAAGTGTAACATCGTCAACTGCAAATATGCCGTTCTTTGCACCTGCTTCGATAGCCATGTTAGCCATGCAAAGCCTGTCCTCCATGGAAAGGTTTTTCAGACCCTCGCCTGAAAATTCCATAGACTTGTAAAGTGCGCCGTCAACGCCTATCATGCCGATTATATGAAGTATAACGTCCTTAGCGGCACTATACTTTGGAAGCTTGCCTACGATATTGAACTTGATAGCGGCAGGAACTTTGAACCAAGTCTTTCCCTTTGCCATGCCAGCGCACATATCTGTTGAGCCGATACCTGTTGAGAATGCGCCAAGTGCACCATATGTACAAGTATGTGAGTCAGCACCGATAACGCAGTCGCCTGGAGCGACAAGTCCTTTTTCAGGAAGCAGAGCGTGTTCAATGCCCATATCGCCAACGTCGAAATAATTCTTTATGTCATACTTTGAAGCAAAATCACGGCAGGTCTTGCACTGTGTAGCGGATTTGATATCCTTGTTAGGTGCAAAGTGATCCATGACCATTGTGACCTTATTCTTATCGAAAACATCTGTGAAGCCCGCTTTATTGAACTCGTTTATAGCCACAGGTGACGTAACGTCGTTGCCGAGAACCAGGTCAAGGTTTGCCATTATAAGCTGACCTGCCTTGACTTCGTCAAGACCTGCGTGGGCTGCCAGAATTTTCTGAGTCATTGTCATACCCATTTAATATTACTCCTTACTATCAGATCTCAGAGCATACCAAGATCCTTTATTTTTTATACCCATTTATTATACCACTATTTTGATGTTAATGCAAATACATATTTATTATATATCTATGAATAATATTTATACTAAACGTTTGAGATATGAACATATCTCTTTTACATTTACATATAAAATGCGAAAATTTTAATCACATTTTTAACAATAGCACTGCGTATCAACTGAAATATCCTTCACAACATCACAAAATACGAACATTCACGGGAAAATACCGTCAGCCCTCTTGACTTCATTTGCATGGCATAGCTGTTCTCTTTCTGCGAAAAATAATATTACAAAGAAAAAAGGAGGAAACAGCAATGAAGATGAAGTCAATGATAACAGGCGTTTCAATGGCGATAGCCGCAGGAACAGTGGCTTATGCAGTCACAGAGGCGACATCAAGCGAAAAGAAAATGCTCAAAAGCCGCACAGGACGTGCTATCAGAGCTATCGGTGACGTAATGGACGGCATTTCAATGATGATGAAATAGCCCTCATGCAGGAGCGTACCATGGTGGTAACGCTCCTGTTTTTTTGCATTTTTAACTCTGACTTATCTTTTTCAGCAGCGTAAGAGCGTCGATAACATCGACCTTTCCATCACCGTTCATATCCGCACGCTTTAGCTGAGCGGAATCAAGCTTCGTCTTGCCTGCATTGTAACGCAGCATGAGCAAAGCGTCCACAACTGTCAGATACTTGTCACCATTCACATCTCCCTGCTGCAGAGTCTGTGAAGCGGCTTTTCTTGTTATTTTTATGGTGTACGTCCGTTTTACACCGCTTGCCGCCGTGCAGGTGACCTTGACAGTGTTTTCGCCCGTTTTAAGGCTCACCTTGCCCTTTCCAGACACCTTTGCACTTTTGCCAAGAGGGTTTGCGTTTATAGTAACGGAAGAAACCTCCGCATTGACTTTGGCAGTATAACTTGCGGTGAACTTATCGAATTTTGGTGAAATGCTCGTGCCTGAAACGCTCAGAGATTTAAGATAATTGTTGTTATCTCCACTGCTTGTAGGCTTTGGACAAAGTTTATCAGGCATATTGTTGTAAACAGGTATCTTGAACTCCATTGCACTGTTCAAAATATCCTGAGAATAGGCGTTTTTTAGGCTTATGGCTTCATTCGCCTGACCAAAAACGCAGGTCATATACTGATGATAATAAAGGCCGTTTCCACCGTCTACCATATCGAATTTTTGCAGATAAAGGGTATCCTGACCCTTTGTTATGTAGCCTGTGCCTAAGAATATCGAGCCGCCCACTATGGACTTGTATTGATTTGTCCAAGGAAGAAGATAGGTCGGATTAGTAGTTTTTGCATACTTACAGCCCATTTCTGCGGCTGTCATGGTAGAGGTCGCATAAGCCTGAATGTCAAAGAAGTTGAAATAATTCTCATAGCCTTTCACAGTACCAAGGGATTGCGGCGCACCATTTACGCCCTGCTCGTTCCTGCACCTTGAAGCAAGGTGATAAGGTGAAACGCCCGATTTCTTTGCAGCGTCCATAAAGGTCTGCGAATATGTATACTTTTTCTTTGTGTCAGGACAAGTGTAGCTTCCGCTCATAAAAGTGTCTGCAAGAATAGTTTTTACACCGCTTTCCGTCTGATAAGAAGGATCATATGACTGATTTTCAAACATGAAAATGTATGTATCGTTGAGAAAATTTCTCGGATCCATATAATACATTATTATCTCTTTTGAAGCCGCCACCCACGAGCCGTCAAGCCCATACCAATAACCGCCGTTAAAATCATATGCACCCTTTTCCATTGACTTCCATGAAGCCAGTGCCGACGAGTGGACAAGGTTTCTGCCCACAACACATTCTTCCTTTAACGCAGTGTTCCAATCCACGCCAAGCTTTTGAGCGGTAAATATCCACTTTGGGTGCTGTTCATGGAGCTTTCGCAGATATGGTTTATAGCTTTCAGGAAAGCCCTGCTTTGTCATATAGCTCTCAAAATCAGCGTCAGAACTTCCCTGCGAGCCGCTTGATGTTAGCTGAACATATGCAGCAGAAACATAGCCCGTCACATTGCCGCATGATATCTTATACCATTTCGCACCGCTTGAGTCGGTGGTTTCGGAAAGTATAGTCAGGCTGTCGCCATAGCTTACTGTGCCTGTTTTAGAATAGCCTGTGCCTGCACCGCTGCGAACGTTCAGAACGTCTGCCGTACAGCTTCCCGTCATATTTGCCGCCGAAGCCGTCAAACATGAAGCCGCCATTGACGCTGCAATAGCAAATGACAGGATATATGAAATCATCTTTTTTATCAACTCGTTCACCTCAGAAGATATAGGCAATACCGCAACAAGGCACGCCTATGTATAAGTCCTTATTTTTACACACATTGGTTTGTACATTTTTCTGTATCAAGTACAAAACTTCACCCTCATTATAGTACATTTCTAAGGGCTTTGTCAACAGTCTTTTTGATTCATAAAAAATTTACATTTAGTAAAATGCAGCTTTCACTTAAAAGTTACAGATTTATTACAGCCTATTTAGTGGCTTTGCTGTTGATCGGTACATACATATTGTGACGCAAAAGCTCTCATTATAAATATATCCAAAAAAATATGCTTATTTTCGCTGTTTTGACTATTGACGTGTTACTTTATATTGTGATATAATCCTATTACGACAAAGGTAACAGAACTTGTAATATTTTATAATGAAATATTACAAATTAAAGACAAAACAATAGTAAACAAAATTAATCAAGAGCAAAATACTGACAGAAAAACACGATTTTGCAACGGAGGTATCAAATGAAAAAACTGAAAATAAACAAGGTGGCGCTGTCGGTGGCAACAGCGTTTCTTATGCTCACGAGCATTGTTTCCACAGTGGCTAGTGCATCAGGCGGAAACGAGATAAAGCTCACAAGCGACAAGAACTTTGCACAGGCAGGCGACAGCATAAACGTAAAAGCGAGCCTTGAACCTGATAAAACAGGCGTTGCAGGCTTCACTATAGACCTGCATTATGACCCGTCAAAGGTAACAGTATACGTGCCGACCGATGAGGAGAGCGAGAGTACATACAATGTGGGAAGCAAATTCTCTGTTATAACCAACTATGTTGCTTCATCAGGCACTATAAAAATAGTCGGTGCAAACCTCACAGGCTCTAACATAAAGGACAAAACAGACCTTGCCCTTGCGACTTTCAAGGTAAAGGACGGCGTAACAGGCAAGATAAACTATTGGGTAGAGGTTGAAACAATGGTGGCGGAAGCTGACGGTGGATACAAGTCAGTTTCATACTCAGCACCTACAGAGGGTTCACCGCTCACTGTCAGTGCAGGGGAGGAGATCACAACAACTCCTGCAACGACCACTACGACTGCTTCATCTAAGGCTGAAGCTACTACAACTACATCAAAGTCGACCACGACTACAACGACTACAGCAAAGACTACGACCAAGTCCGAAGCGACTACCACAACTAAGGTTAAGTCTGAGAAAGTTACAACAACTACAACAAAGCCTGCTGAAACCACCACAACGACTACAACAGCAAAGAGCGAAACTCAGACCACTACAACTGCAACATCTGCACAGCCTGAGTCCGAACCGCTTTTCACACACAAGCAGGGTGACGCTGACTTCAACAGCGAAACTTCCCTTCAGTTCGGTTTCAAGCTTTCTGACTACATAACAGACTATTCACAGCATTACAATGTAAAGGTCAACGTAAAGTCATCAGGCAACGCAAGCGGTGCAGTCGGTGCATTGGTAGACGGAAGCTGGTCTGCACAGAGCACGAAGCTCACAGGCGGCGAGGAAGCACAGTGGATATACTCAGATCTTGACCCTTCAAGAACAAGTGACGAGGTTTTCGTACAGCTTTATTACTTAAAGGCAAATGCAGATTTTCAGATAGCTTCCGTGGAAGTAACGCCTGTCAAGGAAGCAGTTGACACATCAGCCGTTACAAAGGTCACAGCGGCAGAACCAAAGCCTGCTGACGATACAACGACCACAACTACTACAACAGCAAGCACAGAGCCAAAGGCTGACGAAAACACACAGCCTGAAAGCACTACCACAACAGCAGCCAGACAGCCTGCAAATGTCGGTGCGGCCGTTACTACAGTAAGCGAGGGCGACAGTTCGCAGGAGCTTACAGGATCACAGGCAACAGAAAAGATACAGCAGATAGTTGACGAGGCCTCATCGCAGGCTGACAGCTCAAAAGTAAATCCGTCAACAGGTGTTGAAATGACAAAGAACATTCTTACTGTCATTGCCGCAGGATATGTTATTTTTGCGATATTTGCATTTATCTTCAACAGATTTGCCGCAAAGGACGAAGAATAATAACCGAATATATTTCTTTTGGCTATAAAAACGGACGTTTCCATCGGAAGCGTCCGTTTTTTCGTCAGGGACACCAAGGGGATAGTGTGATCCTGCATTTTATTGATCTTCTATAACAGTCGGAATGAAATTCTCTAAGGCGCTGAGCAGCTTCGGGTGTCGTATAACAAAATGTATAGCAGGCGCGTTTCCCTTTGATATCATCGCCCACTGACCTTCATGGATCAGTATTTGCAAATTGCAGAAGGTCTGCCGCTTAGCATATTTAAGGCTATAGTTTTCGTGTGTCTGTGCATAGCGTTCTGTGCTTTTTAAATGTGCAGAATAATCATCATAGCTGTAAAGAACATCACTGGCACAGAATACACCCGACAGGTCAAGGGCATGGGGACGTGTTTCAAATTCCTCTCGGGAAAGACAGCATATCTCGTCCTCTATGGTCATGGTTTCCAGTATGCTCTCAACTCGCTTTTTACGCTCGCTGACATAAGCTTTTATATCTCTGCCCCAGCGGTCGTCAATGCCATTTCTGTCAAGTATACTATTGAGCAGGTCATTATCCATAGTATAAACAGGCAGAGCAGATAAAATACTCCTGCGCCCGCCACGTCTGTAAGAGTCGGCAGTGAGAAAATCGCTGAAATCTTTTTTCCTGTCACTTCGATATATCTCCATAAGCGGGCAGGCATTTGAAAGCAGATCATTGGCACGTTTACGATAATATCCAAGCTCCTTTTTGGACTTAGTCAGATAATATCTGCCCTCGCTGTGAAAGCCTGCCACGGCTTCCCCTGAAAGAGCCGCCGCACCTGATACCTTCAGCAAATGCAAAAAAGCATTATTCTGTACGTTTTTCAAATAGTAAGGCGCTATCTGCCCCGTCATATACATCGGTATCCAGCTTTCAAGACCAAGCATCATATCATCTAAGGAGCGGTCAAGATTATGTATCTGACAAAGGTGCAGACCCTTTTTAAGCATCAGAGCCATACCGAACATCCACTTCTTCGGAAATTCGGGATCATCAGCCATTTCCTTCATAGGCATATCACTGTACATTATCACAGGCTCATTAGAACGTGATAAGACTGTGGCTTTCAGAAAATCAAGCTCACTTTCCATCATTTCCTTGATGCCAAAATAACTTTTTGACACAGGAAGCTGAAAAGGCAATGCAGGTACTTTCATTTCATCAAAACGTATCACCTTTATGTATTCGTTCAGGTCAAACTCATCAAGCTTATCAAGAAACTTTTCAATTCCACCGCTTTTTATCTCTCTGCTCTGTCCGGCATGATCGCTGAACAGCCATTTGCATATCACTTCATAACGCTGTGACACATCCTCTATATCACTTTCATTACAGCCCACAAGCTGTGCGACCGCTGATATCTCTGTGGGAGTTTTAAGCTCCCTTGCAGTAAAGCCTGCTATTGCGGTGACAAAGCGTTCAGGGTCGGCAGGCTTTCTAGTACCGTTCCGTATACGGAAAACGGTGGAAACATCATAATTTATCTCCTTGCACATACGCTTGATGTTTATATCAAGGGCTGAGATAAGGGTATTGAAATTTTGCCGCATAGACTCTCTGTCGGCAGGTATAATATCTTCACAGTCAAGAAAGGCTCTTTTTATGTTCTCCCTTGTCATATCGCCATAGCCTTTTTCCCTTGCCACAGCCTCAAGAGCGTTGCAAAGCCCGTCAAACGCCACAGTGTCTATCTCAGGTATTCTCTCTCCGCTTCTGTATCTGCTAAATGTTGAGGGAGATATCCCTGACAACTCGCAAAGCTCCTTTGCCGTGCAGGAAAGCTGTTCTATATACTTACCAAGCTGTTCGCAAAACTTCATTTTAACGATCCCTCCCGCTGTCATATGGTATTACGTTAATTATATATCATATTTATCAAAAAAGGAAGTCCCCCACGATATATAATTTCAGAATTGGCATATGACTATTATGAAATAAATCACAAATTTATTCATAGATTTGTTATAATGTGATAAAGGATATCACATTAGGGAAAATACAAAGTAATGGAGGTGTGCTTATAGGATAATAACGAACATGAGAAAAAATATAATATCAAAAGGAGATGTATATTATGAAAAAACGATCACTGCAAGGGAGAATAACCGCTTTTATCCTTACCCTATGTTTGGCAGCACCACAAATGTCTATGTTGACATTTGCTGAAAATTCTACAGTCAGTAATGAAACGGAACTGAAGTCGGCATTGGAAAATACGGAATTTGCAGAGATCAAGTTGGGCGGAAACATTGAGACCACCTGGGAACTAGATGTGGAGCGCACTGTTACTCTTGATCTCAACGGATATACCCTGAGCTGCAGCTCGACAGATGAGGATATAATTCGGGTGCGCGGCAGCGGAAACCTAACAGTAAAGGACAGCGGCACAAATGGCAAGATCGATGGGCAGAACAAGAACTGCGGATTTGAAGTCAAGGGCGGAACGCTTACTCTAGAGAGCGGCAGTATCGTGAATTGCACGGATGCCGACGGAGACGGCGGCGCAGTGGATGTATCCAACACTGGTGTAACGGAAGCTCCGGTCAAGTACGGCAAGTTCGTTATGAACGGCGGTACTATTAAGGATTGCAAAGCAGGTGATGACGGCGCTGCTGTGGATATAGGCATGGGCTGCACATTTACAATGAACGATGGTACGATCAGCAACTGCAGAGCGGAGGACGACGGCGGTGCTGTATTTGTCAAGCAGGGCGGCTTCTTCGTGATGAACAGCGGAACGATTGAAAACTGTTCTGCATGCAATAATGGCGGTGCAGTGAACATATACGAAAATGGCAGCTTCACCATGACCGGCGGCACAATTAAGGACTGCAAGGTAGACTTGGGAGGTCTCGGCAATGCAGTATATGGCAAAAACAATACGGCGATCGTTGTCATTTCTGGAGGTACGATCGAGAACTGTGGTGTATTTCCATGGTCTTTTGATGAGTTCACAGTGACATTTGATTCAGACGGCGGAAGTGCAGTGTCAGAGCAAAAGGTATTGAATACTTCTGCGATCGAGCCAAATGAACCGAAGAGGAACGGCTATGATTTTGCTGGGTGGTATCTAAATGATGCAAAGTATACCTTTGATACCAAGATCGCTGGGAATATTACTCTAAAAGCACATTGGACGCCTGCGGCAACTTTAAGCAGTATTAACATGATCGATATCGAAAACGTGAAGCTCGATTATCAGCCGGGCAATGCCCCGCAGGCATCGGCCAAGCGAACAGGCACTAATCAGGATAAATATGATATTCTCTTTGAGTGCTGGGAAAAGCAGGAAAAGGACGCCAACGACACCATGCACACGGTTGGCTACTGGTATTCTGATGAAAGCTGCTATTCGGACGGCGATGTTCGATTCAATACTTTTGAGAAGGGCGGAAGATATAGATATTCCGTAAAACTTAAAGCAAAGGACGGCTACACCTTTGACAGCAATTTGAAAGATGAAAATGTTACGCTGAATGGAGCAAGCCTGCCTTTCGGCTCGTGGGTCGATGTAATGAATGACGGCAAAACCTGTCTTATTACCTACGGAACAGAGACACGCCCCAGTCAGGCTGTTGAAGAGATCCGACTTGATGCCATTATCAACTTTAATGCCGGAGATAAACCGCTTTTCAGCACCGGTGTCATTGACCCTATCGTTGACACCGATCATCAGCGGTGGGACGCAGATAATGGTTATGGCATCACATCAAGCGATTTCTGGAACACTCGCTATAACGGCAAGCTCATTACGGAGTTTGAAGCCGACAAAAGCTATACCTATGGCGTATATTTCAAGATTTCCGATTTGGGCATGAAAGAGGGCTACCGCTTCGATCAGAACACGAAGCTCTATATCAACGGCGAAGAAATCACCCTGACACCCGATCAGATCGATGTGGATGATAGCGGTGAGACCATTTGGTTCAGCAATGTTCTGACCATGACGCCGTCCACCGTGAAAGTTATTGATGTGGTGGAGATAAATGATGTCACCGTCAGCTTCAAGGACGGCGACAAGCCCGTTTTTACCGGCAAGAGTCCTGAAGGCGTGAAGTATGCATACAATTGCGAGTGGTGGGAATTGGACAGCAAGACAGGTGCGATCTCTGCGGATTTCTTCAGCGGCGCTTATGAAAATAAGATAACCACTTTTGAAAGTGGAAAGACATATCATTACGGCGTGTATGTGAAAGCTGTTGGTTTTGTTGAAAGTGAAAATACCTCTTACATATTCGGACCAGATACTAAGCTGAAAATCAACGGCGAATTTGTGAATTACAAACGCTATGAAAATGATACGAGCGACGGTTCTGACGGCACCATGTGGGTCATCACTGACCTGACTATGACACCAAAGGCAAATGATACAAGCTCTGACAGCAGCGATACAAACTCAGACAGCAAAGACACAAGTTCAAATAACAGTGGCACAAGCGCAAACAGCAACTCAAATACTGACAGCAAGAACCCTGCCAAGAACAACGCAGGAAGCACAAACCCTAACACAGGCAATAATGTTAGCGGTATACTGCTTACATTCGTTATAGCTGGAAGCGGACTTGTAGTGGCAGGCAGAAGATCACGCAAAAACAAATAACAACAGCATGAGCTGACAAAAGACGGGCGTTTCAAAGCGAAACGTCCGTCTTTTTATATCCATATCAAATTTACTCGTTCTGTGCCTTAAAGATAACGCCCGTCACCTTTGGACCTGCGTTTATTGCAATTGCCGCACCTATTTGGAAACACTCCACAGGTGGATAGCCCACCTTCTTCGTCATAGCCTGCACCATTTCATCTCTCACGCTTTCGTCATTGCCGTAAACGATGCAGTAAGGTGTCTGCGGTATCATTTCCTTTACAGTCAGGTCAAGTATCTTTGGCACAATAGCCTTGTCGCCTCTTACCTTTGTTTCTGTAACGATAGCATGGTCATGTATCCTCATGATAGGTCTAAGACCCATTACCTCGCCCACAAAAGCTGCCGCAGACGGAATCCTTCCTGACTTCTTTGCATATTTGAGTGTATATGGTGCAAAGAAAATAACGCAGTTCTTTATCCAATCCTCCATAAATGCCACGATATCAGCCGCAGGAACGTCCTTTGTGGCTTTCATTGCGCCCTGAACTACTGCATAACCATACGCTCCTGTGTAGCTCTCTCCGTCTATATTGTATATAGTGAACTTGCCCTTTGCCTCAGGGTGAGCGGAATAAAACTCCTCTGCCGCCATAACTGCGTTGTTGTATGTTGCCGAGCCTTTTGAGTTTATGGTAGTGTTTATAACATCAGTATAGCCCTCGCTGTAGAGCTTCTCAAAAGTTTCCTGATATTCAAAGGCTGTTATCTGCGATGTAACAGGTATGCCGTCAAAATCGTCAAGCATTTTGTAGAATTTCTCGTTGTCGAAATCTATCCTTGATGTGTAGCTGTCATCACCCATTGCCACCTTGAAATTCATTATCTGGATATCCAGCTTTTTTTCAAGCTCCTCAGTGATATCGCTCGCTGAGTCGGTAAGAAATTTTATTTTGGCCATAAATTCACCCTCCGTTTTTTATTTATTTTATTCGTCCCACGTATATTGCGTCAGCTTGCCCTCTCTGCCAAGGTCGGGATAGTCCCACTGTCTTAACACCTCATAGCAGGCTATTGCCACTGAGTTTGACAGATTAAGGCTTCTGAGCGTTTTCCTCATTGGTATCCTCACACAGCTTTGGGGATTTTCATAAAGCAGTTTCTCAGGCAGCCCCTTGTCCTCTCTGCCGAAAATTATATACACTTCCCTATCATGCGGATAATCCACATCTGAGTGTACCATTCTGCCCTTTGTGGTAAAGAAATAGAACTCGCCGCTGTTCTTAGAAAAAAAGTCATCAATATTATCATACTCGTATATTTCAAGCTTATCCCAGTAATCAAGCCCTGCACGCTTTAGCTTTTTGTCGCTTATCTCAAAGCCGTAAGGCTTCACAAGATGCAGTGCCGCACCTGTCACTGCACAAGTCCTTGAAATATTGCCTGTGTTCTGCGGTATCTGCGGCTCTACAAGCACGATATTAAGTCTGTTCATCTTCGGTAACACTTCCAGATATCACAAATTCGTATAGTCCCTAAGCTCCTGATAGCTTGTGAGCCAAGGAAGCTGACCCTCCAGCATAAGACCGTCTGTCCATGGGGTCTGGTAGCTGTATGTAGTCTTGACAGTAAGCTCTGTGAACGCTGTGGCTCTGTTCATTGCGATAGGCAGGCTGTCACCCTTGAGAAGTCCTCCAATAAGAACACTTGTGAACATATCTCCCGTTCCTGAATAGTGTGCAGGAACATAATCATTCTTTATTTTCCAAAAGCTGTTATTTTCTTTATCATAGCCCACAGTTGACATTCCGCCGTCTGCAAGATTTACGCTTGTGATAACAACGATCTTTGCGCCCTGCTTTGAAAGCCTTACAAGCCATGATTTTATCTCAGAGCTGCGCATTGAAGCCGTAGGATATTCCTCACCAAGAAGTATAGCCGCCTCTGTGAGGTTAGGCGTGATTATATCCGCCACCTTTACAAGCTCGACCATACGGCTGCAAAGCTCCTTTGTGTAGGTCTTATATGCCTTTCCGCCGTCACCCATAACAGGGTCTACGACCTTCAGGGCGTTAGGAAAAGCCTCGAAAAACTCAAGGCAGTGGTCTATCTGCTCGCTTGAAGCCAGGAACCCGCTGTACACACAGTCAAATTTCATATCCATTTTTTTATAGTGTTCCAATGCAGGCTTCATAAAGTCTGTAAGATCTCTCATAACAAACTCGCTGTAGCCGGTGTGTGCCGAAAGCACAGCCGTAGGCACAGGACACACCTGAATGCCCATAGCGGAAAGCACAGGTATCACCACTGTTAGCGAACACCGGCCAAGACCTGATATATCCTGAATGGAAACAACCTTTTTACAACCCTGCATAATAAAACCCTCTTAAAAAATACTCATAAACATTATTATAACATATCCATCAGGATTTTTCAATAGTCCATGGCTTGTCGGCAATATTTTTTTGTAGTGCTACAATAGATATTGGACAAAATTAAGAAAAAAGAAAAGAGAGATAGACAAAAATCTGATAAAATAAAGTTACCACACCAAATTCAAATCAGAAAGGAAGCCTATCTCTCATGAATAGTATAACACAAGATATGAAGTTTCGTCAATCCTTAATGAATTACGCAAAGAAATATGGAGTGAGCCGAGCGAGCAGAAAATACAATAAATCACGTTCATATATATATTTCTGGCTGAAACGCTGGGACGGAAGTGTGGAGTCCCTTGCAGTTAAATCACGCCGACCGCATCATCATCCCAATGAGCATACCAAGGAAGAAATAGATCTTATCAAAAGGTATCACAAACGGAACCCGACACTTGAGCTTCCCGAACTATGGCATCGTCTCAGGA
>NZ_QTWZ01000001.1:0-137507 GCF_003461385.1 Ruminococcus sp. AF17-1AC | reverse complement strand
TATAACACAAGATATGAAGTTTCGTCAATCCTTAATGAATTACGCAAAGAAATATGGAGTGAGCCGAGCGAGCAGAAAATACAATAAATCACGTTCATATATATATTTCTGGCTGAAACGCTGGGACGGAAGTGTGGAGTCCCTTGCAGTTAAATCACGCCGACCGCATCATCATCCCAATGAGCATACCAAGGAAGAAATAGATCTTATCAAAAGGTATCACAAACGGAACCCGACACTTGAGCTTCCCGAACTATGGCATCGTCTCAGGAAACAAGGGTATACACGCTGTCTTGAAAGTCTTTACAGGGTTATGAAAAAACTAGGAATGCTTCCGAAAAAGCCGAAGAAAGCGACGTATAAACCAAAGCCATACGAGCAGATGACATACCCCGGAGAACGTGTTCAGGTGGACGTAAAGGTAGTTCCGAGAAAGTGTATAGCTGACCCAGAGATGAAGCTGTACCAATACACGGCGATCGATGAGTATACCAGGATAAGATTTTTATACGGATATGAGGAGCAAAGCACCTATTCTTCAGCAGACTTTGTAAAAAGGCTGGTGAAATGGTACAAACGCAGAGGAATAACGGTGAAATGTATTCAGACCGACAATGGATTTGAATTTACTAACCGCTTTTCGCCAAGCAAAAGAGACAAGAAAACGCTGTTTGAGAATACACTCTCACAACTTGGCATTGAACATAAACTCATTCGTCCATATACGCCTAGGCACAATGGCAAAGTAGAGCGCAGTCACCGAGAAGATCACAACAAATTCTATTCGTGCCATAGGTTTTATTCCTGCGACGACTTAAACGTGCAGCTAGCTGCACGTTTAAGTCGAACAAACAACCGTCCTATGCGTCCCCTCAAATGGTTTTCGCCTATCGAATTTCTTAATAATAGTGTCCAATATGATTGACAAACCTACAAAAAGCCAATTTTAAAGCTCAAATACTTCACAAATTTTAAATTCGTTCATTGGTGAAAATGTAATAAATCCTCCCTATTTACTATAGAAGTACGAAAAATGAATAAATTACAAATGATTAAAAAACGGTAACAAGAGCTTTTTTGGACAGTTGAAAACTACAGTTGAAAACTTTTGAAAATGTTGAAAACTATGTTGAAAATGTTTAAAACTCATGCTATAACAGCAATTTGGTGTTGAAAATTATAAAGTTTTCAACAATCGTCCGTTTTTTTACCCTTGTCTGTAACCAAAATGTAATCAAATCATTACATTGTGATATCCAAAAAAACGTACTTGAAAAAGTTGAAAATGTACAGAATATTATTTGATTTGTAATCATTGTGTAACGTGGTTTACTTTATCTCACAAAGTAAGTGAATTTTATATTCTAACGCATAAATAATAAAAACCATGCCTGTTTTGGTGAAAACCGCTATTGACATCGTGCCATAGACAGTGTATACTATTAGTAAATCATATTTACATAGCGGTGCATGACAAATGTCAATTGACAGTTGGAACGTGGTGTGCTATACTTGATTTATTCACAAAAAATACAATGATACAGACAAAGAAAGGAATGGGAAAACGATGGAAACCGTTTTACAGGTCAAAGGGCTTTCAAAGCAGTACAAAAAAGGCATTTACGCCTCCCATAACGTCACTTTTGACGTTGGAAAGGGCGAGATATTTGCGCTGATAGGTCCAAACGGTGCAGGAAAGACAACAACAATAAGAATGATATCAACACTTTTGCAGGCAACAGAGGGCGACGCTATCGTGGCAGGTCATAGTATTCTCACTGAACCTGATATGGTAAGAAAAAGCATTACATACCTCCCTGACGAGGCTGGTGCGTATAAGACCATGACAGGCAGAGAATATCTGGAGTTTATGGCTTCTATCTATGCCGACAACGGAGAACAGGCTTACGAGTTTGTGAAGCGTGGCTGTGAGATATGCGAGCTTGGTGACAGGCTTAATGATAAAATATCAAATTATTCCCGTGGTATGGCAAGAAAGCTTCTCCTTGCAAGGGCGATAATGCCGCTCCCTGCATTGGCTATCCTTGACGAGCCGACTTCGGGACTTGATATTATAAACGCCCTTGAAATAAGAAGAATGATAAGAAAGCTTGCTTCTGAGGGCATGAGCTTTCTGCTTTCTTCCCACAATATGCTTGAAATAGAGTATGTTTCAGACAGAGTGGGTATAATTGCAAAGGGCGAGTTGCTGGAAGTCGGCAAGCCTGCGGAGCTTATTGAAAAATATGGCGCTCAGAACCTTGAAGAAGTCTTTGAAAGGGTGGTGCTTGACCGTGAAGTTTTATAGTCTTTTCCGCAAGGAATTAAAGGAAATGCTCAGCCTGCAAACTATTATAACAATGATAGTCACAGTAGTGGTGCTTGTTATGGCGGGTCAGGCAATGTCAGGGGCAATAAGCGACAGTTCCGAAAAGGCCTCCGACCTTACTATCTGCGACCTTGACAAAACAGAGTTCACAGAAAACGTTTTAAACTCTCTGAAAGCTACTGCAAAGGCTGGTGACGGCAAGATAACAGTTGTGGATATAAAGTCTGACGACTATGCCGCAGAGCTTAAAAGGCTCGATCAGGACAGCGTTGTGATAATACCAAAAGGCTTTACAGAGCAGGTAAAACAGCATAAAAAGGCAGACGTTGGATATGTTCAGAGAATGACCTCTCTTGCGACCATGTCAAATATAAACACAGGCTCAGACACTGCCCTTGCAGTTATACAGCAGGCAGTAAAATCAACTATCTATCAGGATAAGCTTTCAAGCGGCGCAATGACAGAGGACGAAATGAATCAGCTTGAAGACCCTGTACTGCTTTCTGAAACAACCGTTGTTGGCGACAAGGCAGATAAAGTGAGCAGTTCTGTAGTGATGTCGCTTTGCTCGGCACAGAGCATGGTAGTGCCTATAATAATGTTCGTTCTTATAATGTTCTCGGCTCAGATGATACTCAGCGCGATCTCTACGGAGAAAATAGACAAGACCCTTGAAACGCTTCTTTCCGCACCTGTTTCAAGACTGTCCGTCCTTACTTCAAAAATGCTTGCTGCAGGCGTTGTTGCGGCTTTGCAGGCTATCGTTTATATGTTCGGCATGAGCAAAATGACAGGCGGACTTACCGACGGCATGGGCGACACCTCAGCATATGAATCCGCAATGGAGAAACTTGGTCTTACAATGAGCGTCGGACAGTATGTGCTGGTGGGAATACAGATGTTTGTTTCCATTCTTATTGCATTGTCCCTTTCAATGGTGCTCGGTGCACTTGCAAAGGACGCAAAATCTGCTCAGACAATGCTGCTGCCTATAACATTCTCCGCAATGATACCATATCTTCTTGCAATGGTAGTCGATATCAGAACACTTTCACCTGTTATAAAGTATATCGTTTATGCTATACCGTTCACTCATACATTTATGGCAAGCGAAAACGTAATGTTCGGCAACTACAGCCTCTACACAGGTGGACTCATCTATCAGCTCATACTTCTTGCAGTGTGCATGACTATCGCACTGAAAATTTTCATGAGCGATAAGATATTCACAATGTCTATCGGCGGAAAGCAGAGAACAAGAAAGTCGTTTAACTTTAATAGAAAATAATCACACAGCAATCTTATCTGTAGGGGCGACCTGAGGTCGCCCGCTGCTTTGTAATAGGCTCTGGCGAAAGATAAAACCGTCACGGAATTTTGAAATGCTCCGTGGCGGTTTTTTATGTGTTAAATCTATTTTTCTGAAGTTTTAAGCCCCGTGTCCTCGTCAACGATGCCGTTATCCTGAGTGATGTTGAAAATGCACCACTTTCCGCTGCATTTTCCAACATAGATGTAAAGCTTAGCGTCCTCGCTGCCTTTTGAGCCCTTGAATGTCACGTTCGTTACTATCTCGTATGCCTCTGAAACATTCGGTGCAGAGCCGTAAAAGCTCTTGTATTCGCTCAGGTCATATTCAGATTCTTTAAGCTTTGTTTCTCTGCCGAAAGATACGTCGATAGTGTAATCAGAACCATAGCTTTCAATGAAATCACCGTAAAGGACTTCTTTCATGACCTGCTCTTTGCCATATCCGCCTTCGGTTCGCTGCTGTTCGTATTCGTTCTTCATCTCTTTCGGAAAGCACTCCACGAATGAGTCGAAATCGCTTGTCTGTATGGACTTGAAGTATTTTTCTATTACATCTGTCTTTGTGGAGCTGAAAATAACTCCGCTTTTGTATAGCACAGCCACGATAACGCCTATAACAACTACCGCCACAATGGCAAGGGTCTTTTTGCCTGCGTTGGGATCATAGTGACGCTTTATCTCAGTGTCCTCTTTTTTCTCCTTTTCCCACTCGGCGTAAAGCTCTTTTTCTTTCTCCGTCCTGAAACGTTCAGGCTTTGTGGGCTTTTTGTATTTGTCGGCGGCGTGGGTCTTTAAGTTTGGGTCGCCATAGCCGCACTTGTCGCAGTGATCTCCCTCATAATAGTTTCCACATGATTTGCAAAGTTTTGACATTTTTGTACCTCGTGTCTGTGTTTGTAGATGTATGGTATGAGCATAAAAGCATATTGGGCGAACACTGTCCGCTCTACAGTTTTACTTCTGCTTGTAGTCTTTGAGGAAATCTCTCATTTCATTCATGGAGTATTCAAGATCCTCAAGCTTAGGAAGATAAACTATCCTGAAATGGTCAGGCTGTTCCCAGTGGAAGCCGCCGCCATGAACAAGAAGTATCTTCTTCTCACGGAGAAAATCAAGCACAAACTGCTCGTCATTTGTGATGTTGAAACGCTTTGCGTCTATCTTAGGGAAGATATAGAATGCCGCCTTAGGCTTTACAGCCGACAGACCGTCAATGCTGTTAAGTGCGTTGTAGATATACTCTCTCTGATCGTAGATACGTCCTCCCGGCAGGAGCAGATCGTCAGTTTTTGTGTAATCACCAAGAGCATATTTGATTATATACTGGCTCGGTACATTTGAACAAAGCCTCATGCTTGAAAGCATATTAAGACCCTCTATGTAGCCTTTTACTCTGCTCTTATCACCGCTAAGGGTCATCCAGCCTACACGGAAGCCTGCGATACGGTGTGACTTTGAAAGTCCGTTAAGAGTGATGCAGAAAACGTCAGGGCAAAGTGAAGCGATAGAAGTATGCTCAACGCCGTCCATAAGAAGTCTGTCATAAATCTCGTCTGAGAATATGATAAGCTCATGACGTCTTGCCATGTCTGCTATCTTTTCAAGTATCTCTTTGGGATATACCGCACCTGTCGGGTTGTTAGGGTTGATGATAACGATAGCCTTTGTCTTGTCTGTTATCTTCTTTTCCATGTCCTCAAGGTCAGGATACCATTCGGAGCTTTCATCACAAATATAGTGAACGGCAGTACCGCCTGCAAGAGTAACGGAAGCTGTCCACAGCGGATAGTCAGGTGCAGGAACAAGAACCTCGTCGCCGTTGTTGAGAAGGCCCTGCATTACCATTGTGATAAGCTCGGAAACGCCGTTTCCGGTGTATATATCGTTAAGGCTCTCAACAGGTATGCCCTTGAAGTGTGCATAATCATAAATAGCCTGTCTTGCTTCTGTTATGCCCTTTGAGTCGGAATAGCCCTGAGCGTTTCTCAGATTGTCTGTCATTGCCTGTATTATCTCGTCAGGGGCATTGAATGCGAACGGAGCAGGGTTTCCGATATTGAGTTTGAATATCTTCTCTCCCTTTGCTATCATTTCATTTGCTTCGTCCATAACAGGACCTCTTATATCATAACACACGTTATCAAGCTTGCTTGATTTTGAAAAAGTTCTCATTTTATAAAGCTTCCTTTCGCTTTTTGGTTTTCTTTTTATCTTTACTCTTTGTAAGCTCAAAGCTTCTGAGGGTAAGATCTTCTATCTCCTCTGTTGACACGTCGCTGTCGAGATACAATGTTATCCAGTGGACCTTGTTCATGTGATAAGCTTCCGTCACGCCCTTGTAGATATCCCTGTAAAACAGCACTTCTTCGGGTTTTAGCTTTAAGTTTACTATCCACCTGTCATTGTGGAGCATCAAAAGACCGAACCACTTTTTCGTGTCCCAGTGGCGCAGTGCAGTGGTCTGAAAGTCCTCGTTGAAAGGCTGGTCATATGTTGCACCTGCAATGGAGCCGCAAAAGTCAAGATATTCTTCTTTTGTCATAAAATCACCGACCTTTGCAAAATAAAGAAGTGTACTCGTTTAAGGCAATACCGTCAGGCGGGCTTTGTGCGGTGTTGCCTTAATAGTATACCTTATTATAATAACACTGCTTTGACCCTCTGTCAAGAAGAAAGTCAAGAAAAAAGCTGTCCCGATCTCTCGGAACAGCTCTTTCCCTGAAGTAAAAGAATATGAAAAATATGAAGAAAGCTTTGTTATTTAGAAACCATAGCCGTAGTCGTATCCGCCAAGACCGTTTCCATAGTAGCCGTTGTAGCCGTCGTTGTTATTGTTATTATTATTGTTATTGTTGTTCTGGTCGTTGTCATTTGACTCAGAAGTGTCCTCTGTGGACTCGCCGAGAACAACGTCAACATTTATCATTTTCTTGTTTCTGTATATAGTAAGCTGAACAGTGTCACCGACTTTGCACTTGTTCTTTATCTCATTCAGCTCGCTGATGTTTGATATAACAGTTCCGTTTATGCCTATAACGATATCATTTTCCTGAATACCAGCCTTTTCAGAGCCGCTTCCCTCAGTAACGCTCTTTACAAGGAAGCCCTGTGGGATACCATAGTATGATGAATATGCGCTTGTGATGTCTGTGCCTGAAATTCCAAGGCTAGGTCTGCCTGTAACGTAACCGTTCTTCATAAGATCCTCAACGATAGGGAGCGCCTCGTCGATAGGGATAGCGAAACCAAGTCCTTCGCCCACAGATGATGATACCTTTGCAGAGGTGATGCCTATTACCTGACCATATGCGTTGATGAGTGGTCCGCCTGAGTTACCGCTGTTGATAGAAGCGTCTGTCTGGATAAGATTCATTGTCCTGTCCTCAACAGTGAGCGTTCTGTCTGTTGCGGAGATAATACCTGCTGTTACAGAGTTTGCAAGTGAGAAGCCAAGTGGGTTGCCTATTACGATAGAAGCTTCACCTACCTGAAGATCTGCAGATGTGCCGAACTCAGCGGCTGTAAGTCCCTTTGCGTCTATCTTCAAAACTGCAATATCAGTCTGAGTGTCTTTGCCTACAAGTGTAGCTGTGTATGTGAGGTTGTCCTCATCGTCATCAGAACTGCTGTCAGAGCTTGATTTGCTGTCATCTGATTTGCTTGAAGTATCGTTGTAGCTGTCAGGAAGCACAACTGAAATAGACTGTGCACCATCAACAACGTGTGCGTTGGTTACGATGTAGCCGTCCTCGCTCATTACAATACCTGAACCTGTTGCAGTGCCTTTTGAAAGGATACAAGAGATGCCTACAACCGAAGGTGAGACCTTCTTTACTATCTCAGGGATAGTCAGTGCGTCGGACGGAGTTGAGAGCTGCTGGATAGTTGGCAGATTTGAACGGTCAACAGTGCTTTTTGCACTGTTTGATGAGCTGTCGTCCTTTGAAACAACGGTGCCGCTGTTTGAAGAGCCTACAGCGTTCTTTCCTGTAACAAGATTGTAGCCTACAATGGAAGTAGTTCCGATAGCTGCAACGCAAAGCACTGCAATAATGCCTGAAAGCACCTTCTTGCCCTTTGACTTTTTCTTATTAGGATTGTATGTGAACTCATTCACGCTGCCTGCCTGAGCCTGATATTGATTATATCCGTTTTGCTGTGTATAGCTATTCTCAAAATTGCTATTATTGTTATCATTGAAGTTGTTGTTTCTGTATTCATTCATGATGAAAACCTCCTGGTATGTCAGCGGCGTGAGCCGTGGTAATCAATTTTAACCGCCCCTTGTGGGGCTTTCTTGTTTCGTTATCTAATATTATACTTGTTTATGTGAAAACTGTATGATAAATAGGACAATGTTTAATGTTTTTTACGGGAATATTGCGTCATATTGCAGGCTTATTTCTTTCACATTTGGCTTTTTTTATAGGTTCAAATTGCACAAATGCCTTTTTGTATAGTTTTTTTTGCCTCCTTTTACATAATGTTAAGAACAGTTTTGCTTTTGCATATTTTAAATAAATATATCAAATGTTTTTTGTGCATATCAGTAGAAATTTTTCGGATTTTATTCTTCAAAATGTAAAATTTTTATTAATTGAAAGCTAAAATCTTGACGGTTACAGAGTTTTCAACCTTTTTTGACAAGATTTATTGCGAAATGCACAAAAAATGATTTTATAGTTTGTTTAAGGTGACTAAATCCTCCGCAAGCCTCGTTTTTATGTTATCTTAAACGTTTAACATCCTTGACAAAATACAGAGAAATTGATATAATTAAGATTAGCTAAGTAAACCCATTTTGGCATTTTACATAAAATTATGGGCTGATTTGCATGATTTATTGCCCGAAATTTGAACATATTGTACAAGAAATACAATATGTTGTGGTCGTTGTGTGCTTCTGACACGATATGTGAATAATGCACAAATATTTTAACCTTTGTTTGAGTATATTACATAGGTCAAAATGACCAATACAGTGGATGAGATTAGGGCGAAGATTCTGTTTGATGTGATAAAGGAGCCATGCGGTATGGACACTATACTTTCAACCGAAGATCTGTGCCGTGACTTTAAGATCGGCGACGGAAGCGTTGTGAATGCGCTGAAAAATATCAACATTGAAATAGAAAAGGGCAAGCTGACGATCCTTAGAGGACGTTCAGGAAGCGGTAAGACTACTCTTATCAATATTCTTGGAGCGCTTGACAAGCCAACAAAGGGCAAGGTCATGTTTGGCGGACGGGATATTACAAGGCTTTCTGAAAGAGCCAGAGATGATATACGGCGGTATAAAATGGCGTTCGTGTTCCAATCTGTGGCACTCATGTCGGGAATGACCGCTTATGAAAACGTTGACTTTGGTCTAAGACTTGCGAAATATCCATATGAAGAAAGGGATAAGCGCACAAGGGAATGTCTGCGAAGCGTGGGACTTGAAAAGCGAATGTTCCACCGACCGGGGGAAATGTCCGGTGGTGAACAGCAGCGAGTTGCTATAGCAAGAGCTATCGCACATAAGCCTGACATAATTTTTGCGGACGAGCCTACTGCCGAGCTTGATACGGCAACTGCGCTCCACGTTGTAAAGCTTTTCAAAGAGCTGGTGGCGAGAGATGAGATGACTATCATAATGACCACTCACGACCCCAGCATGATAGATATAGCCGATAAGGTCTATACATTAGAGGACGGTGAGATAGTTGAGTGATGAACTTGATACTATTGTAGCTGCCGACAATGATAAATATATGATACGGTGTGAAAATCTGGTGAAGATCTACAAAACTTCTGATGTTGAGGTGGTGGCGCTCCAAGGACTTGACCTGGATGTGGAGCGTGGAGAGCTTATGGCAATCGTCGGAAACTCAGGAAGTGGTAAATCGACGCTGCTCAATATGCTTGGAGGACTTGATAAGCCTTCGGCGGGAAACCTTTATGTGGACGGTAAGGATCTTCTGAAGTTTACTGATAAGGATTATATGGAGTATAAAAGGAACACCGTAGGCTTTGTGTGGCAGAATAATGCAAGAAATCTTGTGCCGTATCTTACGGCTGTGCAGAATGTTGAGCTTCCTATGCTGCTCAACGGCGAGCATAAAAGACGGCAGAAAGCACTGGAGCTGCTTGACAGAGTGGGACTGCTGAAAAGAAAAAACAGCAGGCTCGACCAGATGTCGGGAGGCGAACAGCAAAGAGTTGCAATAGCTATTGCATTGGCAAACGATCCGAGATTACTGTTGGCTGATGAACCTACAGGCTCGGTAGATACAAAGACTTCCAATATGATACTTGATATATTCAAGGAGCTTAATAAAGATGAGAAGATCACTATAGTGATCGTTACCCATGACCTTAAGCTTGCCGACCATATCGACAGAGTGGTGGCTATCAGAGACGGAAGAACAAGCTCTGAGATCGTAAGAAAGCGTTCTTATGTGGAGGAGCTTAATGAAATGGGAGATATCGTGCTGGTTGAGAACAGCGAGGAAACGGCTCATGAAGAGCTTATCGTCCTCGACAGATCTGGACGGCTGCAGCTCCCGAAGGACTTTATGGACGCTCTTGAGATAAAAGGCGGCGATAAGGTCAAGGTCGAACTTGATGAGAACGGCGAAAAGCTCGTGCTGTTCAGATCGGGGGGGACGTAAGTTTTATTTTCTTTATTTCCCGTGGGGGATCACATAATGAAGAGGTTCTATACTATTTATATTAGAATGTAATTAAGTAGGCTTGATTCTCGCAAAACCAAAAGCAATTAATTTAGAAAGGTGGATTCATAGTGAAAGACACAATGTTTAGGCGTGTTATTGCTTCCGCATTGGCACTTGCTCTGTGTGCAAGCGCATCAGTTCCAGCATTTGCAGACAGTGAAGCGGCGGACGACAGCACTCTAGGCACGCAGGCAACTGCTGATGATTCTGCAACAGGCGACGGAAGCTCCGCTGCCACGACGGGTACCGATTCGATCCGTCAGACTTCTTATACTAACTATGTAAAGAAGTATGCCGACGCTGCAAGACCTGACCAGACAGTCGAGGTCTTGGGAAAGGATTACGATCCTGCTTCAGTAACAGACGCTCAGATCACTGTAACTACAGTAGATGGAGAGAACGACGTTATGCAGTGGGCAAATCAGGAGGGTTCAGTTTCCTGGACGGTGAACATTCCTGAAACAGGCGTCTACAATATCAAGATGATATATGAGGCACTTGAAAGCAACACAAACGACGTTGAGTTTTCGTTGCTTATCGACGGCGAAAGCCCATATGCAACAGCGTCAAGAATCACGCTGAGCAAGAGATGGATCAACGAATCTGAGATCAAACAGGATTCAAGACAGAACGATATCCGTCCTGGACAGATATCGACTCCATGCTGGCAGGAAACTCCTCTGGAGGACATCGACGGACTTTTTAACGAGCCGCTGGAGTTCTATATGGAGGCAGGCGAACATACGATAACATTTGAATCTGAAAAGGCTGAGTTTGCTGTCAAGAGCTTTACTTTCTATCAGTATGAAGCACCTGCTGCCTACACAGCACCATCAGACAGCGATCTGACACAGGCTCAGGGACAGAAGATCACTCTTGAGGGTGAAACTGCTGCCTACAAGTCATCAAGAACTCTTTATCCTACATCAGATAAGAGCTCTTATCTCACATCTAGCGCAAACGGCTCAAGCCCTACTAAAACAAGATATAATACTATTGGTTCAGGAAGCTGGACGCAGTCAACTCAGACAGTAACATGGGAGTTCAATGTTGACAAGGCTGGCTACTATAAGATAGGTATAAGAGGCAGACAGGATCAGATGAGAGGTATGTACTCCAACAGACGTCTTTATGTCAATGGCGAAGTACCTTGCCTTGAAGCTAATCAGATAAAGTTCTACTACGATACAGACTGGAGCATCACAACGCCAAAGTCTGAAAATGGCGACGATCTTTATTTCTACCTCCAGGCAGGCACAAACACTATCTCTCTGGAAGCAGTTCCTGGTGAGATCGGTGAGATCATGGGCAATCTGGACGAGCTTGTTTATAACATAAACAGCTACTACAGACAGATCAGACAGATCACAGGTCCTGATCCTGATGAATACAACAACTACATGATCGACACAGCCATCCCTTCTATCGTTCCTGATTTCAAGGAATATGCTAAGACATTGAGAGATAAGAAGGCTGAGATCGAGAAGCTTTCAGGTTCAGGCGGAACTGAGGCCGAAACTCTTGAGAAAATGGCTATCGTTCTTGATAAGTGTATAAAGAAGCCTGACCTTATCCCTGAGATGATGTCACAGATCAAGGATAACATCACATCGGTTTCTTCTTTCGTAAACCAGTATCGTGAGCAGCCTCTTGAAGTCGATATGATCGAGGTAGCTACTTCCGATCAGGATTTCACTTCATGTGACAAGTCATTCTTTGGCTCACTTGGCTTCGGCTTCAAGGGCTTTATCGGTTCTTTCTTCGAGGACTATAACGCACTGTCCGATGAGGACGAAAGCGCTATGGAGTGCTGGGTAATGCTCGGCCGTGATAACGCTGAGGCTCTCCAGCAGCTCATTTCAAGTGAATACAATCCAACAGCTAAAACAAAGATCAATCTTAAGCTCGTTCAGGGTGGTATCGTCGAGGCTACATTTGCAGGCAAGGGTCCTGACCTCGCTCTCTTCATGGGCGGTGACTTCCCTATCCAGCTTGCAGCCCGTGGCGTTCTTACAGATCTCACCACATTCAGCGACTTTGACGAGGTAAAGACACGTTTTGCAGACGACGCTACTGTTCTTTATCAGTACAACGGCGGTACATACGGTCTTCCATGTGACCAGACCTTCCCAATGCTGTTCTATCGTTCTGATATCCTCAGCGAGTACGATATCGACCCAGCAACAGATCTTAACACCTGGGACGGACTTCTTAACTGTCTGCCAACACTTCAGAGAAACTACCTTGAAGTTGGTCTTATCCTCCCTGTAATGACAAGCACAGGCGGAACAACTCAGGTATCTGCTATCACAGAGCCTGGTAACACATTCGCTATGCTCCTTCTTCAGCAGGGTCTTAACTACTACAACGATGAGCAGACAAAGACAACATTCGATACTCAGGAGGCTGTAAACGCTTTCGATACTTGGACAAAGTTCTATACAACATACAGCTTCCAGCAGACATATGACGCATTCACACGTTTCAGAACAGGTGATATGCCGGTAGTTATCCAGAACTACACATTCTATAACCAGCTTTCTGTAGCCGCTCCTGAAATTAAGGGCTGTTGGGGATTCCAGCCGGTTCCTGGTACTGTTCAGGAAGACGGAACTATCAACCACGCAGCAAACTCCAATGGTTCAGGTGCAATTATCTTCACAAAGGCAGCAGATCAGGAGGGCGCTTGGGACTTCATCAAGTGGTTCACCTCAACTGACGCTCAGGTCAAGTACGGTAACAACATCGAGTCTATCCTTGGTACAATGGGTAGATATGCAACAGCTAACGAAGAAGCTCTTCAGCAGTTGTCTTGGACAACTTCAGAAGTAAATCTTCTTCTTGACCAGCTTAATTCACAGGTAGAGATCCCGATCATTCCTGCATCTTACGGTGTAACAAGAAACGTTATGAACGCATTCAGAGCTGTAGTTAATGACTACGACAACGCTCGTGATACACTGTTCTGGTACAATAAGGATATCAACGACGAGATCACTCGTAAGCTTGAAGATCTTGGTCTGTACGACAATTAATGAAAGGGGAGTAACTAATGGCCAAAACCAATCCTGAAGCGCCTATGATAAAACAGGGCAAGTGGAAGTACACATGGCACATGATGAAAACCAACAAGGCTTGCTATGCAATGCTCCTGCCTTTCATGTCTTTGTTCATTATCTTCACGGTAGTGCCTGTCGTAATGTCGCTGCCAATGGGCTTTACAAACTTTAACATGATCGAAACTCCTAAGTTCGTAGGACTTTCAAACTTCTATACGCTGTTCCTTAACGACGACGTATTCCTTATCGCAGTAAGAAACACTCTTATCTTTGCGATATTCACAGGACCGTTCTCTTATATCCTCAGCTTTATCATCGCTTGGCTGATAAACGAGATGAACGCATTCCTCAAAACCTTCTTCACATTCGTGTTCTATGCACCTTCTATGACAACTTCCGTATATGTTACCTGGCAGCTTATCCTGTCAGGTGACTCCTACGGTTACCTGAACGCTGTGCTTATCGATCTGGGTATCCTGAACGAACCTGCACAGTGGCTCACAGATACAAACTATATCCTTACAGTTGTTATCATCGTTCAGCTTTGGATGTCAATGGGTGCAGGCTTCCTTGCTATCCGTGCAGGCTTCCAGAACATTGATAAGTCAATGTACGAAGCAGGTGCTATCGAGGGTATCAAGAACAGATGGCAGGAGCTTTTCTACATCACTATCCCTTCAATGGGACCACAGCTTCTGTTCGCTGCCGTTATCCAGATCTCAGCATCATTCACAGTCGGCGTTGTTGGTCAGAACCTCGTAGGTCTGCCTTCAACAGACTATGCAGCTCACACGATCATGAACCACGCAACAGACTATGGTAACATTCGTTACGAAATGGGTTATGCGTCAGCAATATGTTTCGTATTGTTCGCTGCAATGCTCCTTGCCAATAAGGGTATCAACTGGCTCTTAGGCAAGTATCTTGACTAAAGGAGGGGAGTATATAAAATGGCTAGAAAAAGAAAAAAGCAGCAGTCTATTGAAAAGCTGAAGGTCAAAGAGAAAAAGGCGAGAGTCAATGGTTCTCTTGGCGGAGATATAGTTATTTTCGTATTCCTCTGTCTCCTTGGTGCATTCATGGTGTTCCCGCTGTATTACTCAGTTATCCAGTCTATGAAGCCTGTTGAGGAGCTGTTCGTGTTCCCTCCAAAGCTTTATGTACTGAATCCGACTACCAACAACTTCTCAGATATGTTCAAGGTAGCCGCAAGCTCATGGCAGGTACCGCTGTCAAGATATATCTTCAACAGCTTCTTTATTACAATAGTAATTTGTATCTGCAACCTTTTCGTTTGCTGCTGCGCAGCATTCGTTCTTGCAAAGTGTAAATTCCCGGGAAACAAGGTCATTAACCAGATCATCGTTATTGCCCTCCTGTTCTCCTCAAATGCAACATGGATCATGCAGTTCCTCGTAATGGCTAAGCTCCATATGATCGATACATACTGGGCATTGATCCTCCCAAGCATTTCAACATCAATGGGTCTTTACCTCATGCGTCAGAGCATGACAACCATCCACGACTCCATGGTGGAAGCGGCTAAGGTGGACGGCGCAGGTCTGTTCAGGATCTGTTGGCAGATCGTCGTTCCAAACTCAAAGCCAGCTTTGATGACACTTATCATCTTCGCTTTCCAGGGAGCATGGAACATTCAGGGCGGAGCACTTATCTACTCCGAGCAGCTCAAAACACTACCTACAGTTGTACAGCAGATCACAGCAGCAGGTCTTGCTCGTCAGGGCGTTACCTTTGCCGCAGCAGTTGTACTTCTGATACCACCACTGATCGTATTCCTTGTAGCTCAGGGCAACGTCATGGAAACAATGGCTAACTCAGGTATGAAGGATTAATTTGAACTTAGATTATAGAAAAGGAAAAAAGGTGATAAGTAGTGTCGAGAAATAAAATCTCTCTAAAACGAATGATCTCTGCGGCACTTGCAGCAGGTCTGGCGCTGACCATGACCGTGACTGCTTTCGCAGATGAGCCTTATACAGCCTATAACTACGACTATTGGGACGATGCGATCCCATCGCAGAGTGCCTACCGTGTAGAAAAGACTGTAACAGGTGCAGATATGGGTCTTGACAGGCTTTCAAATCCGAGCGACCCGCTTTATATAAGCGATGACGCTCCTGCAAAGCTCTCAGATGCAAAAGACCTCTTTTACGATCAGGACAACGATACGTTCTGGGTGTGCGATTCAGGCAACAACAGAATACTCCGTCTTGATACTGATCTTAAGGTAACAGGCTGTTATACCGGATTCACAGGCTCTACAGAAATATCTGTAGGCGAGGACGGAAGATCGACCTTCCTTAATCCTAACGGCATTTATGTCAAAAAGAGTATCTTTGATGATAAGCTTTATGTTTACATCGCAGATACAGACAATTCAAGGGCTGTTAAATGCACTGTTGAGTCAGGCACAGAAATGACTCTGGTGCAGGAATACACAAAGCCTGACACAAAGCTTTATGATTCCGAAACATTCAACCCTTCAAAGATACTTGCAGATAAAGCAGAGAACATCTACGTTGTTTGTAAGTCAGTAAACACAGGTTCTGTTCAGTTCAATAAGGACGGTGAGTTCCAGGGCTTCTACGGTGCTAACCGTGTTGAGGTAACTGCCGCTGTTATTGCTCAGAAGCTGTGGAGAAAGATCGCTTCAAACGAGCAGATCTCAGCAATGACAAGAAACGTTCCGGTTGAGTATGCAAACTTCGATATCGACGCAGACGGATTTATCTACACTGTTACTGAGGCTGCAAATACTACGACCGACGCTGTTAAAAAGCTTAACCCAGCAGGTTATAACATCTGGGACAATGCAGTCGGTGATGAGTATTCATTCGGTGACGTTGCTTCAGAGTACGATTCAACAACAAACAAAACTTATAAGTGCAGACTTACAGATATCTGCGTTTCTGACAACGGAACAATAAATGTTCTTGACTATGAGAACGGCAGAGTGTTCCAGTATGATAAGCTCTGTAATCTTCTTTGCATCTTTGGTACAAAGAACTCCACATCCGATCAAGCAGGAAGCTTCCTTGGACCAAACGCTATCGAGGCAAGAGGCAACGAGGTCTATATCCTTGACGGAACAAAGAACGATATCACAGTTTATACTGAAACAACTTTCGGTAATGTCGTTCACAGAGCAGTTCTCCTCTATGACGAGGGTAGATACTCAGACGCAAGAGCTGACTGGGAAGAAGTTATAAAGAGAGACGGCGGCTATGCAATGGCTTATGTCGGACTTGGTAAGGCTTGCCTTAACGACGGCGAGTATACAAAGGCTCTGGATTACTTCAAGACAGCTTACGATCAGGACGACTACGATAAGGCATTCAAATATGCAAGAGAAGAATGGCTCAGAGATAACTTCACAGTGATAATGGTAGTTATTATCGTTTTGATCGCTCTGCTCATCGTAAAAGCAGTTCTCAAGAAAAAGGGCATAAAGCTCATCAAGCGCAAAAAGAAGGAGGGAAACTGATATGTATGAATTTACTCCGGTAGGTTGGCTCAAGCATTGCGTTTTCCACCCTGTTGAGGGCTTTGAAGACCTTAGGTGGAAAAAGCAGGGTTCTATAAAGATCTCTATGATAATAGTTCTCTTCCTCTTTATTGCAATGGTCGTTGACAGACAGCTTACAGGCTTCCAGTTCAATGACAGCTACGTTAAAGTATTCAACGTTGTTCCGCTTATCGTTCAGTCTGTAGTTTACTTCTTCACTTGGGTACTCGGCAACTGGGCAATATGCACACTTCTCGACGGTGAAGGTACACTTAAAAAGATCTGCATCTATTCTGCATATTCTCTCGTTCCTTACATCGTTTGCACATTTATCGCAGTGATCTTCTCAAACGTTCTGGTACAGGACGAGTCGATCTGGATCACAGCTATCCAGTATCTTGGCATCGGCTGGTCTGTTATCCTTATGGTGCAGGCAATGAGAGCCGTTCACCAGTATTCATTCGGAAAAACACTTGCTTCAATTATTGGTACGATCTTCGCAATGCTTCTTATATTGTTCCTTGCGATACTTCTCCTTTCATTGTTCCAGCAGGTATATGTATTCGGTTACTCAGTTTATACTGAGATCATGTACAGGATCAGAGGCTAAAACAGAAACGGTGGTGTAAATAATAAATGCATAACAAAAGTTACAAGAAAGCAGTTGTCTTTGCTATCTGCCTTACAATGCTGATGCCTCTGGGGTCAATGGTGGTTTCTTCCACTGACGAGGGTTCAAGCCAGGCTGATTCAAGCGCCGCAGTAAAGGATACTGACAGCAGTGTCGATTCAGCGGCTGATGATACAAGCTCAGCTGACGCTTCCGACGCAGCAGCTACTGCCGATGAAAGCAGCGATGAAGCTGCTGAAGACTCAGCAGCCGATGAGAAAACAACTACTACAGCAAGCAAGGACGACGAGGTTCAGCCTATAACTGACGAAGAAGCTCTTGCAATGTGCGAAAAGATAACAGAGAACGACAAGATAGCTCTTTATCTTGACGAAGAAAACGAAAGACTTTGTCTTTATGTAAAAGCTTCAGGTAAGTATTGGTGGACTTCGCCTATAAATGTTCAGGCTGACCAGACAATTATCGACACAGTTAAGGGCACAGCAATGAAAAATGCCCAGAGAAAGCAGATCGCTGCAAGTGCCGCTATCAGAGTCGGTGACCTTAGACAGGAAAAGAGAACAGAGTCTCCTGCTCCGGTTTACTCCAACAAGGCAAAAGTAAAATGGGAGAAAAATTCAGACGGCGTTGTTGCTACATATAACTACGTTTCTGATGGTGTGAAGCTCAAGATACACTATGTTCTTGAGGACGATAACCTCTATGTTTACTGCGATTCAGATGAGATCGAGGAGAAAAACACTTCTCAGGTAGACGGAAAGGTGCTTACAAAGATCGAGTTCTGCCCTAACTTCGGCGCTGCTGATTCAACTGCGACAGGCTATATGATAGTTCCTGACGGAAGCGGTGCTGTAATAAACTACAATAACGGCAAGACCGAGTACGCTGACTATAATCAGCAGGTATTCGGCAGAGATTATACAGCCGTTCCAATAACAGCTCCAAGAACCACTCAGCAGGCTTATATGCCGGTCCTTGCAACAGTAAGCGGTTCATCTGGACTTGTTTGCGTTGCTTCTGACGGTGAGTCAAACGTTTATGCTCACGCTCAGGTATGCGGACAGGAAAAGCAGGCTTACAACACTTGTTACTTCGAGTTTGAAACAAGAAGCTCAGACTCATTTTTCATGAGCGGTGATAACTCAAACAAGATCACAGTGTTTGAGAAGAACGGAATAAAGACCGAGAGATTTGGAGTTCGTTATTATCCTGTTGATTCAGACAACGGCGAGGATCTTAACTACGCTGACTGCGCTGAGGTCTACAGAAACTACCTTATCAATAATAGGGGTCTTACAGCTAAGGCTCAGGCAAATAAGAGCGATCTTTACGTTGACCTTTATGGCGGCGTTATGAAGGATACTTCTATTCTTGGTATCCCATTCAATCTTAAAACAGAGATCACTGGCTTCGATCAGGCTTCCGACATACTTGATATCCTCAAGGACGGCGGAGTTGACAACATAACTGTCAACTATAACGACTGGACAAATGACTCTATCAAGAACAAGATATCCACAGAGGTATCTCCGTCCGGCAAGCTTGGCGGTTCAAGCGCATTTGATAAGCTTATCTCAAAGGACGATAATATGAAGATCGTTCCTTCAATGAACAACTTCAAGATGGACAGTGGTTCATGGGGATATATGACTCTTACAAGCACAGCTATCAGAGTTTCAAATGCTTATTCAAGACAGTCATCATACAGCCCAGCCTTCGGTGTTGCAGAAAAGGGAGTTTCACCTGCTCTGCTCACACCAAACAAGTACTCGAATGTGTTCACAGAAATGCTCGAGAGCTATACTGATGAAAAGCTCACTTCTATCGGCTTCGGTGATTATTCAACAAAGCTTGTTTCTGACTATTCAAAGAAGGAGCCTTCAAGCAGAAGCAAGACTATGAATACTATCGTTGACGGCTATAAGAGTGCGAGCGAGAAGATCAGTACAGTATTCGCAGACGGTGCGAACTCTTACGTTCTCCCATATGTAACAAATGTTTCAAACGTTCCTGTTTACTCCAGTGGATTTAACGTAACAGATTTCGATATCCCATTCTATCAGATGGTCATTCACGGATATGTTGACTACGCTTCAACACCTATCAATAAGAGCTCAAATTCAGATGAAACATTCCTGCTTTCACTGGCTTCAGGCTCACAGATACACTATGATATGACATACGCTGACGCTGATACGCTTCAGGATACAGAATATGACGACCTGTATTATTCAAACTATGCAGGCTGGACAGATCTTGCAGCTAATCAGTACAAAAAGGTAAGCAGCATACTTTCAGGCGTTTCAGATTATACGATCACAAAGTATGAGCTGAGCGATGACAAGAACGTTCTTACCACAACTTATTCAAAGGACGGAGCTTCAGACGTTGTTATCAGTGTTGATAAGAAGAACGCAACAGCTACCGTAGGCACAGAGGTCTATGACCTTGCAGATTGTATAGAAGGAGGTTTGACAGAATAATGAGCGAAGAGATCAAAAACACTCCTGAAGAGATCGAGGCTGTTAAGGCTGAGGATCTTGAAGATACAGTCGAAAAGGGAAATGACGCTGAGGCTGTTATAGAAGAAATTTCAACAGAGGAGATAATCGCAGAAGAGCCTGCCGCTGAGGCAGTCGCTCCTGCACCTGTGATGAAGGAAAAGAAGCACAGACTTTCTTATGAAAAAAGAAAAGGACTTTACGGCTACGGATTTATAGCGATCTGGGCGCTGGGTACTATCTACTTCTTTATCCTGCCTCTTATAGAATCTCTCATTTACTCATTCAACAAAACTGAGGTAACTCAGGGCGGAATGAAAATGTCCTTTATCGGTTGGAAAAACTATGTAAACGCTTTCCGTAAGGATCAGGATTATTCCAAGGCTCTGGTAGCAATGATCGAGAATACGGTTTTGAGAACTCCTCTTATCCTCATATTCTCTATCTTTATCGCAGTTATCCTTAATCAGAAATTCAAGGGAAGAACATTCGCAAGATCAGTATTCTTCCTCCCTGTTATCATCGCTACAGGTCCTGTTATCGACATCATCAACGGTAACATGAGCACAGGCGGATACGCAGGCGGATCTGAGCAGTTCAGCTCAATGTTCGAGGCTGACCTCGTTGACCAGTTGCTGAACTTCCTCGGTATCTACAACATCAGTGATAAGCTCACTATGATGATAAACTCGCTGACCACCGACATCCTGAACCTTGTATGGAACTCAGGTATCCAGATACTTCTGGTGCTTTCAGCACTTCAGGGTATCCCGCTCTCAGCTAAGGAAGCAGCCCAGATCGAGGGTGCAACTTCATGGGAGTTCTTCTGGAAAGTCACAATTCCTTATATCAGCCCAATGATACTTTCAAGCGTGGTTTATACAATCGTTGACTCATTCGTCGATCCACAGAACGAAGTTATGACGATCGTTCTTAACAAGGCAAGCAACTGGGAGCATGGCTACTCAGCGGCAATGGCTTGGGCATACTTCCTTATAGTAGCGGTATTCCTTGCACTTGTCGTAGCACTTGTTAATAAGTTCGTTTACTATGAAGTAGAATAAGGGGGGATTTAAGTGGCAACTAAAAAAGAAGAAAAAGAGTTCGAAAAAGAACGAAAGGCTGCTATTAAAGCCCGTTATAAGAAGATGAAAGAGGAGGGTCTTGAGAAATATCTCACCCCTGAGCAGATCAGCTATAACAGAAGAAGAAGAGCGATCGGAATGGTTTGGCCGTTCTTCAGGTTCCTTATCCTGTTTGGTCTGTGCTTCGTAATCCTCTATCCACTGATATTCATGCTTTCAACTGCGTTCAGACCAAATGAGCAGATGAACGACCCATCAGTAGTTTGGATCCCTAAGAGCTTCACACTCGATAACATCAAGGACGTTTGGGGAGTAATGAAGTTTGAAGATACTGTTGTAAACACAGTTATCCTTAACCTCGTGGCCTCTGTCCTTCAGGTTATCACCTGCTCTATCACAGGCTACGGCTTCGCTAGATTTAAGTTCAAAGGTAAGGGAATCCTGTTCGGTATCGTTGTTCTTATGATCATCGTACCTCCACAGATCACAACTATCCCACTTTACCTCCAGTATGCTTACTTCAAGCCAGAGTGGCTCGCTAAGGTATTCACACTTGGCAAATCAACATCGCTTATCAACAGCGGTTGGACAATGTATCTTCCTGCATTGTTTGCAAACGGACTCCGTGCAGGTCTGTTTATCTTCATCTTCCGTCAGTTCTTCAGAGGACTTCCTAAGGAGCTTGAAGATGCTGCATACCTCGACGGCTGCAGCCCACTGAAAACATTCCTTGTTATCATGTGTCCTAACGCAAAGTCATCGTTCCTGACAGTATTCCTGTTCTCTATCGTTTGGTATTGGAACGACTACTATGTATCATCATCATTCTTCACACAGAACGACACTGTTGCTCTTATGCTGAAGAACCTGAATACAAACCTGACTCAGCAGCTCTTCGACGGTCAGGCGGTATCTGTAAGACAGATAATCGTATGGCTTGAAGCAGGTTGTCTGCTTTCTATCACACCTATCCTTATCATGTATGTATTCCTTCAGAGATACTTTATCGAGGGTGTTGAAAGATCCGGTCTTGCAAACTAATTTGCAAATATGCTTATCAAAAGTCCTGCACTTCGGTGCGGGACTTTTTTTGCGTGAAGCCCCTTTTTATGTTCATATATTTAAGACTTATTAAATTTGTACATATATAAAGCAACGCAATTGTGCATATTGCTTTGAAATGTCAGGTTAATTTAGTACAATCGTGTATAGAAAAAACATCTTTTTTTTGATATAATTACTTTGGGTATTATTGCCCATGGTAAGTTGTTTATAAAAATATTCAGTTAGGAGTCTGAACATGAATATAAAAGTTGATTTAAAAAAGCTTTTTGCTGCCGCAGTATCAGCGATAATGTGCCTCTCCGCAGGGGGTTGCTATCTGCTTCCTGACGAGGAGGAAGTCCTCGATGCGCCGACCGTGAAGGCAAGCGATGTTACATATTCCACAGTGACGGCAAAGAAAAAAGACCTTGAAAAGAAGATAGTCGCAACAGGCACTGTCACAGCGGAAAATCAGTATACTCTTTCTTATGAAAAGCAGAGCGGCACAGTGTCAAAATTTTATGTAAAAGCAGGCGATAAGGTCAAAAAGGGTGATGTTATCTGTGACCTTGATACATATGACCTTGACTATCAGATAGAAGAAAAACAGCTTTATCTCGAAAAAGCAAAGCTTAAAGTTGATATAATTTATGAGGGCGGCGGCTCCCAAGCAGAGATAGACTCTGCTTATGTTGACGTGCAGCTCCTTGAAAAAGAGCTTGAAAAGCTTCAGGCTCAGAAGGAGGATTCAAGCCTGAAATCACCTATAGACGGCGTTGTTTCGTCACTCTCTGACGTAAGAGCAGGCGACAACGTAAATCCTGGTCAGACTATCGCAACTGTTATAGATACTTCGGCTCTTTATATCGCAATACAGCCTGACGACCTCACCCAGTATGATATCGACACAGAAGTGCAGATAAGGATAGGCGAGGATTATTATGACGGTGTTGTTTTTATGACTCCTAAAAAGCTTGCTGATTATCAGGCTGAGCAGAATGAGGATCACAATAATGTTGACGATACAGGTATAGATTATCAGGCGGATACTATCTATGTTCGTTTCAAGGATACCGCCCCTGCGGAAACAGTGGGTCAGCTTGCAGATACGATACTTGTCCTTGACAGCGTAAAGGACGCTATCGTTATCTCAAATAATCTGATAAAAAAGGTTGACGGCACAAAGGTAGTTTATGTGCTGAAAAACGGTGAAAAAACTGCCGTTGAAGTGGAAACAGGACTTTCTACAGGCTCTCAGACCGAGATAAAATCGGGTCTTAAAGAGGGCGACGAAATTGTTATCAGATAGGTTTGAAAGGATAAGCTTATGTTCACCTTATTGTTCCGTAAAATGCGAAACACCAAATGGATGGTGCTTTGCCTGCTGATAGGCTTTGTTATGGCGTCTGCCATGATGAGCACTATCCCTATTTATATGAACGCTTCTCTGCAAAGAATGCTTGTAAAGGATCTTGAGTCGTTCCAGACAGAATATGAGATCTATCCAGGTGCGTATAATACCAGCTATGGATTGAAAATGGATATCTCAGGCAGCGAGCAGCAGAAAGCTGTTGAGAATTATAATAACAAAGTGGAGGTTAAGTTCAAGGAGCTTGGTCTGCCTGAAAAGCTTGATAAGAAGTATATAAGTGACGAGTATCTCTATGTGCGTTCACTTGCCGTTTCAGATGGCAATTCGCAGGCAAGGTTCACTCTCGGCGGTATGACGGATATTTCTGACCATATCAGCATAAAGCAGGGCAGAATGTTCACTGCAGGCAAGCGTTCAGACGGCGTTTACGAGTGCGTTGCCACAGAAAAAGCCCTGAAAAGCACAGAGCTTGCTATAAACACAGTATATGAGATAGCCGACGTGTTTGATGATAACAAGTCAATAAAAATAGAGATCGTGGGCGTTTTTGACGTTAAGGACGAAAATGACGCATATTGGGCAGAGGGTCTTGATTCTCAGTATACAGCCGTTGTCTTTACAGATTATGACACAATGCTCGGGGATTGCGTTGATACTGGCGTTGTGAATATCACAAAGGCTGTCCATAACTATGCGGTGGATTATGCTTCCATGGATATGACTGACCTTGCAAGCACAAACGAAATGATAGCAAAGCAAAAGACCTATTTTGGTGAAAATTCCATAGGCTTTTCGATGCCTGCCTCAGATATCCTCAAGGACTATGAGAGCCGTTCATCACAGCTCCAGCTTGTTTTGTGGCTTTTGCAGATACCTGTCATACTTATGATAATATTCTATCTCTTTATGGTGTCGCAGCTCAACGTTGAGCAGGAGCGTAACGAGATAGCGGTGTTTAAAAGCCGTGGAGCAAGCCGCTTGCAGATAATGGGCATTTATGCTCTGGAATCTCTCGTACTGGGCGTTCTGACCGTTATAATAGGACCATTCGCAGGTCTTGGACTTTGCAAGGTACTTGGTGCGTCAAACGGATTCTTGGAGTTTGTCAACAGGCGTTCGCTCCCTGTTCATATGACAATAGAAGCTGTCGTCTATGCGGCAATAGCCGTGGCAGTGTTCTTTGTCACAACTATGATACCGATCGTTCCTGCCACAAAAACAACTATTGTTGAGCATAAGCAGTCAAAAGCCAAAAAGAAAAAGCACGCTCTGTGGGAAAAGGTCTGCCTTGATTTTATCCTTGTGGGCGGTTCAGTTGGCTGGCTTTATTATTACAACAAAACTCAGGAAAAGCTTGTTGCAGAAGGCGTAACAGACACCACCGCAACAGTAAACCCTATAATGTTCGTGGCTTCCACTGCCTTTATACTTGGCCTTGGTCTGTTTCTTATAAGGATATATCCTTATATAATAAGGCTTCTCGCAAGAATAGGCAGAAGAGTGTGGTCGCCTGCACAGTATGTTTCACTGACTAATATCGGTCGCTCCTCAACGGGCAGGGAAAGATTTTTGATGCTGTTCCTTGTTCTTACTGTATCATTGGGCGTGTTCTTTGCGAATACCGCAAGAGCCTTGAACAGAAATGCAGAGGAAAGCGTTGCCTATGGGGTTGGCTGCGACGCTGTTCTTACAGAGCAGTGGTATAGCAGTAAAATAGAATCTGCACAGCAGACCACTCCTCAAAGCGCATCTCAGACAGCTCAATCAGGCACAAAGCAGACTTCCGAAGAAAGCGACGAAGAAGATACAGAAACTACCATACAGTATGTAGAGCCTGTTTTTGAGCGATTTGAAAAGCTCGCAGGAGTGGAAAATGTCACAAAGGTTTTCAGAAAAGACGACGTGACCATATCTTCAAACAAAATGAACGTTCCAAGACAGCAGACAAAGTCTGACGATGAGGAAAAGACCCGTGACGATTTCCTTGACCAAAGCGTTGACACAAGCTCAGGCAAAAGCTCAACAAGCAATGTCCAGCTTATGACCATAGTGCCAAGCGATTTCTCAAAGGTCTGCAAATTTGAGGACAGACTTCTGCCGGTTCAGTTAAATAACTACCTGAATGCCCTCGCAGAGTACACCCCGGGAGTTATCCTCTCTTCAAGCTTCAAGAGCTACGGTCTGGAGCTTGGTGATACTGTAGAGTGTAAGTGGGGCGGAAACGAGCCCTTTGAAGTGACCGTCCTTGCCTTTGTTGACTACTGGCCGGGACTAAGCCCTTATAAAGAGGCGAAAAACGGCGGTTATATGGACTTTGCCGTTATGAACTACGATTATGTGAACGTTCAGACAAGCATGGAGCCTTATGAGGTATGGTTCAAGCTCAAAGACGGAGCTTCCGTTCAGGAGTTTTATGACTCAATAGACAAAGCAGGCATTAAACCCCTCACCCTTGAATCTGCAAGCCAGCAGACCATAGAAAAGAAAAACGACCCTATGCTCCAGGGCATGAACGGCGCTCTCACTCTCGGCTTTATCATCATCATGGTGATGTGCATAATAGGCTTCCTTATCTATTGGATACTCTCCATAAAGAGCAGGACTTTGCAGTTTGGTATCCTAAGAGCAATGGGAATGAAGTTCAGAGAGATAATAATGATGATAGTCTATGAACAGCTTTTGGTGTCAGGCGTTGCAATATTCGCCGCTATCTTTATCGGCGGCGTAACAAGCGACCTTTTCGTACCGCTGTTCCAGAGCATCTTCGACGCAAGCCAGTCAGTGCCGCCGTTTGCAGTGATACCTGAACGCAGCGATTATCTGAAGCTTTATGCAGTTATAGGAGTAATGCTGCTCACAGCCTTTGTGGTGCTTGGCAGACTTATAAAGAAGATAAAGATAAGTCAGGCGTTGAAGCTTGGTGAGGATTGATAGGAGGAAATTTTATGACAGCTTATGAAAAGCTTACAAAATGTTATGAGTGCGTAAAAAGCAAAATAGACTTTGAGCCAAAGGTAGCCCTTGTGCTTGGCTCAGGTCTTGGCGATTATGCAAATTCCATAGACGTGAAATACACCCTCAGCTATAAGGATATAGAGGGTTTCCCTACATCAACGGTAGAGGGTCATAAGGGTCAGTTCGTTTTCGGATATGTTGGAGAAGTGCCTGTTGTTATAATGCAGGGCAGAGTGCATTATTATGAGGGATATGCAATGGAGGACGTTGTGCTGCCTGCAAGACTTATGAGAATGTTGGGCGCAAAGGTGCTTTTCCTTACAAACGCATCGGGCGGAGTGAACGCAGGCTTCAAGGCAGGCGACTTCATGCTTATAACAGACCATATCTCAAGCTTTGTTCCTAATCCTCTTATTGGCAAGAATATCGACGAGCTTGGAACAAGATTTCCTGATATGAGCGAGATATATAACAAAAAGCTCAGGGATATCATCTCAGGTGCGGCAGAAGATCTTGACATAACCCTCCGCCATGGCGTTTATCTCCAGCTCACCGGACCGTCTTTCGAGTCCCCTGCGGAAATAAGAATGGCAAGAACTATCGGTGCTGACGCAGTGGGAATGTCAACAGCCTGCGAGGCTATCGCCGCAAATCATGCAGGCATGAAAGTCTGCGGAATATCCTGCGTTGCAAACCTTGCAGCAGGCATGACGGATAATCCTCTCACTCATGCTGAAGTTCAGGAATGTGCAGACAAGGCTGCTCCCCTTTTCAAAAAGCTTATCACAGAAAGCATTATAAGAATAGGTAAACAGCTTTAAGGTTTTGTAACAGCTTTTTCAAAATAATATGTAACAAATGTGCGAAAAGGGCTGATGATGTGTACTTTTTTGCTAAACTTTGTGAAAAACTATTGACAAATCAAACGCTTTAGTTTAATATATTATTATGAAGTAAATGTCTTCAAAAAAATTATAATGAATATGGAGAGAGAATTATATGGCAAAATTTTGTGGACAGTGCGGAGCTCAGCTTAACGACAATGCGACTTTCTGCACTCAGTGCGGTGCAACAATAGCACCTCAGCAGCCTGCACAGCAGACCGCTTCACCAATGGCAAATCTTCAGCAGGCAGCCAAGAATATTGACATGAACGCTATCAAGGACGCTGTTTCTGTTGAAAATATCAAAAATCTGAAAAACAAGCCTAATAAGCTCACTATCGCAGTTCTGGCAGTTTTGCTCGTGCTTGTTATTTTGGTAGTCGTTATCCTTTGTCTGATCTTCGGCGGTGGAAGCTGGAAAACTCCTATCAATAACGTTATGGACGTTCTCAATGACGGTGACGGTAAGGCTTATGAAGAGCTTATGCCTCCTTATTATAAAGATATGGCAGACGCTCTGGACGGTATCATTGAGATAAGCGACGAGGATTTTGATGAAGAGGCTGAAAAGCAGAGAGATAGACTTACAAAGAAATACGGCGATGACGCTGAGATAAGCTATGAGGTCGTTAAAAAGACTGAGGTAGACTCAGACGATATCGACAGCTACAACGATATGTCAGATCTTGCCTCTGTACTTAGTGTTAAAAAGGCTAAGAAGTATAAGCTCACAAAGGCTTACAAGGTAAAGATCAAGTACACTATCGAAGGCGAAGACGCTGACAAGACCGACAAGACAACTGTTATTGTTGGCAAGATGGACGGCACATGGGTACTTCTGGACGAGGGCGACCTTCCAATAAGCACAGGTTTCTAAGATATATAAACTATCAGTAACGGGCGGAGAATTTTCCGCCCGTTTTTGAAAAAATACGGTGTTTGCACAATGAAAAAAATATCAGTTCTGTGTATGCTTTTGTGTGTGGCAATGCTCTTTTGCTCCTGCGGAAAGGAAGAAAGAGCGGTTCTGGGATATGAACAGCCCGTGGCGACACTTGTCACAGCGGCACAGTATAGCGATACACAGTCATATCTTTCCTGCTTTACCCCGGAAGCGGAGGCGGAGTATAAAAACAGCGACAGCTATAACGAAGCCCTTGCGGAAACTTTGCTCACAAGGGGCGAGGATAAAACAGAGCTTTCTTATAAGCTCAGCAATAAAAAAGAGCTTGACAGCGACGGCTTGAAAGACCTTGAAAAAAGCTATAAGGAAAGCTATCACAAAAATGTGACTATAAAAAAAGCTGTTAAAATGACAGCAAAGCTCACAGAGACCACCGACAGCGGCGAGCTGTCTGCCAGCCGTGAGATAACAGTGGTCAAAATAGAAAACAACTGGTATATTTTCGGGAAAGTTATCGAAAAATTTGATCTCAGCCAAAAGGGCTGAGGGGATCAATAATAATATGAAAAGAGGGTATTAATATGGAAAATTGTCCAAAATGCGGTCTGCCTGTTGCCGACGGCGCAAAGTTCTGCGCTGCCTGCGGAACAAGAATGCCGCAGAAGCTTATAAAGAGCAAGATCTGCTCAGTGTGCGGAAACACACTTAACGCAGGGGCTAAGTTCTGTAACGTCTGCGGAACAGTCGTGCCGCAGGACGAAACGCCTGCCGACGAGCCTGTAGTGGACGAAAGAAATCCTGAAATGGAGTCTATCGAAGTGCCTGAGCTGCATTTTGACGATACTCCTGTGCAAAATCAGACTATTCCGCCAACGACTCCTGATATGCCGACTATGGACAGCGTTTATCTGCCAGGACAAGAGCCTGCAAAGCCTGTTCAGCCTGCACAGCCGACAGCCGAGGAAGTTGCAATGGCTTCAAGAACTGTGGAAATACCTCAGACGCCAACAGTTGCTGAAACACCGAACGTTGCCCCACAGCCTCAGCAGCCTGAAAGAGTTCTTACACCAGAGGGCTATCAGCAGCCTGCTCAGCCTGTGAACAATGCAATGCCACAGATGAATCAGGGTGGACAGCCTATCCAGCCAAATCAGATGAATCAAATGAACGGCGTTACACCTGGAAAGGGTGCAGGCGCACTTGTGCCGATAATACTTATCATTCTTATACTTGCTGTTATCTGCGTTGACGTTTTCTGGCTTTTCAGAGATCAGATATTCGGAAAAAAGGACGAAAGCTCAAATGGCTGTGCAGTGATAACACTGGCAGACGAGGCTGACGATACAGCTGACGAAGCATTTTTCTTTGAAGAATAGAATATAATGTAAAAAGGGACGTTTCAAAGCGTCCCTTTTTTGTGTGTCAATACTGTACTGCGTAAAAGATAAAGGCGACCCAAGGTCGCCCCTGCACTTTAATCTTTCATACTCTCGATTATCTCGTTAGCTTTCTTGTAAATAACCGCAGGCTCTTCGCCTATCCTGAACTCGCCGTCCTCATAAAGCATTTTACCTGCACACATCGTGAGCTTTACGTTTTGCTTTGAACCGCTGTAAACAATGTTTTTGCCTATGTTGTTAAGAGGCTGCATATTAGGCTGAAAAAGGTCGATAACGATAAGGTCAGCCTGCTTGCCTTCTGCGATAATGTCGCAGTCTGAAAGCCCCATTGCCCTTGCAGAGCCTACAGTTGCCGCCTTCAGCACCGAGTCAGCAGGGCAGGCAGAAGCATCATCGCAAGCTATCTTCTGCAAGCCTGTCATAAGGAACATTTCTCTGAACATATCAAGACAGTTGTTGCTTGCAGGACCGTCAGTACCGATAGCGATGTTTATGCCCATATCCTGCATTTTTACGATAGGCGCAATGCCGCTTGCAAGCTTTACGTTAGAGCCTGCACAGTGAACAGCCCATACGCCCTTGTTTTTGAATATCTCAAGATCATTGTCGCTCATGTGAACGCAGTGAAAGCCTGCACCGCCAAAGTCGAAAATTCCGAAGCTGTCAAAAAGCTCAGTTGGCGTCATGCCGTATTTCTCTATGCACTCTCTGACTTCTTTTGCGGTTTCCGAGTTGTGCATTGCAACAGGCGCTTTGTATTTTGCCGCAAGCTTGCCAACGCCCTCCATAAGCTCCTTTTCGCAGGTGTATTCTGCATGGAAGCCAAGCATAAAGCTTATAAGAGGGTCAACATTGTTGTATTTCAGATAGTTGTTTTCAAGCCTTTCAAGATTAGACTTGTCACCGCTCACCGCACCACAAAGCACAGAGCGGAAGCCGCTTTCTATGCAAGCTTTTACATAATCGTCAAGCTCAAAGTACATATCAAATGCCGCCGTACAGCCTGTTGTGAGATATTCAAGTATAGCAAGCTTCGTGAGCCAGTAAACTTTCTCTCCGTCAAGCTTTGCTTCCATTGGAAAGATCTGCTTAAAAAGCCAGTCCTGCAAAGGCATATCGTCAGCATATGATCGCAGAAAAGTCATTGCAGAATGTGTGTGCGCATTTTTGAATGACGGCATAAGGAGATTTCCCTTGAGGTCATATTCACGTTCAAAAACCTTTCCGTCAAGCTCCTCAGCCTTAGGCTTGCCAACGAAAACTATCTTTGAGCCTTCCGTCCAGACCTCTATATCCTGCGTTTCTATGCCGTTGGCAAGGGTCATTACCCTGCCGCCGAAAAATCTTATCATAGCTCTTTATCCTCCCTTACTCTATTTCAAGAACAGCCGTCTGCTCTCCGTGGCGTGAGATAACTCTCGGCACTCTTGCAGATATTCCGCAAACTATCTCGTAGCCTATCGTTCCTGTCATTTTGCCGATATCGTCGGCGGTTATCTTTTCATTTCCCTGTGCGCCTATGAGGACAGCCTCGTCCCCTGCCTTTACGTCCTCTACCTCAGTTACATCACACATGAACTGATCCATACATATCCTGCCTGTGATAGGACATTTCTTTCCGTTGATAAGCACATATCCCTTGTTTGAAAGCGCTCTGGGATATCCGTCTGCATAGCCTGCCGTAACAGTTGCGAGCTTCACTTTGCCATTTGCAGTGTAAGTCCTGCCGTAGCTTACGTCAGTGCCATTGTCTATGTATTTTACCTGCGCAACAGCCGCCTTAAATTCCATAGCTGGCTTTGGCTCAAAAGGCAGAGCCTTTGCAGGGTCAGGATAAAGCCCGTAAAGTATTATTCCAAGCCTTGCAAGAGAGCTTCTCTCATTATAATAGTATACTCCGCCGGCTGAGTTGAGAAAATGCACTTTTTCAAGGTGAAGCCCCTCTGCTTCGCATTTGTCAGCAACGGCAAGTATCTTCTCCGTCTGCGCCTTTGTGTATTTCTCGTCCTGCTCTCTCAGGCTGTCAGCCACCGCATAGTGGGTGAAAATGCCCTCCAGCGCAATGTTTTCAAGCTTCGATATCTCTTTAAGCTCACCGTATATCTTGTCGGTTTCCCCGTGAAGACCTATCCTCGTCATGCCCGTGTCGATAGCGGCGTGTATGCGTACCTTGCCGTCAGCGTTTTCTGAAAGTGCTTTAGCATAAGAAAGCTCTGTGCAAGCCTGAATGATGTCAAGCTTTGTGAGCCACTTCGCATTCTCAGGAGGTGTGTAGCCCAAAATGAGTATCTCGCCCTTTATGCCCATATCCCTGAGCCTGTGGGCTTCGTGTATGTTCGATACCGCAAACCAGCGAATGTCCATCTCGTTTTCAAGAAACGGAACTACTCCGTTGTCAAAATGTCCGTAGCAGCTCGCCTTTACAACGCACATTATCTCTGTTTTTTCCCCTATGAGCCTGCGGTATTCTTTCAGATTGTATTCAATGCTGTCAAGATCTACCTCAGCCCATGCTCTCTTCAAAAAATCCATTTTATTTTTCTTCCCTTTCGGTTTTATAATTGTGCCTTTGCACAAAATATTTGTCATTTTCTATTGAAAAAGATAAATCAATGTGTTATAATGTTCTTATCATGGGCATTGTGTCGCCAAATCTTTCAGGAGGCTTTGATGTGAGTAATATCGTCCCCGCAGAAGAATTTTTCTGCAACCGAGATACCTCTTGCTGCTTTACAGGTCATAGGGACAGGGATCTGCCTTTCGGCGGCGATGTCCATAAGCAGGGTATGAAAAATCTCCTGAGTATGCTCGTCCTTATGATAAAGGAAGCATATAGCGAAGGCTGCCGTACTTTTATATCAGGTATGTCAAAAGGTATCGACCTGCGCTGTGCTGAGATAGTCCACAGCCTTTCGGCTCAGCCCGAATATAAGGATATGAAGCTCGTGTGCGTTCTGCCCTATGCAGGTCAGCGCACAGAGATGAAAACGCCCTTGGACAGCTATACATATTCGCTTATTCTGAACTCTTGCAGTGCGGTCGTGATAACAAGCCCCAAGTATGAAAACGGCTGCTATAAAAAGCGAAACAGCTTTATGGTTGAACATTCCTCTCGTGTGATCGGGGTCATAAAAGAGAAAGCCAAAGGCTCAGGCACTTTGCAGACCATAAACATGGCAAAGCGTGCAGGCCTTACGCTGAACATCATATGCCTTGACGATAATCCTGTTTTTTATATCGACTCAGACTCAGACAGCCGTCCTATTTAGTTTACACCTAAATTGCAAATTGTTCAATAGTTTTCGAGAATTTTTCCGAAAAAGTTTATATATGAAAATATGGCGGACAGTATGCCTGCCTGTATATATTTGAAAGTAAGGAGATCAATAACATGGCTCAGACGAAAGCTCACAAGAAAAAAAGAAGATCTCAGGCTCCTATCGCTCTGGTCTACTTCATAACAATGATAATATTCCTCTTTGTTATCGGCATGCTTGCACTGTATGCCCTCAGAGAGTTTGGCGTTATCGGTAATGACGACAGCGACAGCGACGCAGGCATAAAAAGCCCGGTTTATAATACCCTTTTTGCAAGAGTGAACAGCAAGGGCGTTCTTGCAGACGCAACAGTCATAAGAGTTGCACCGGACGCAAAGAAGATAATCATAATGCCTGTTTCAGCGTTCACAGTGAGCGGAAGCCAGACAATGCGTGAGATACACGAAGAGGGCGGCATGGTGAAGCTTGAAGCAGCCGTTGCAGACACTTTCGGTATCACTATAGACAATTACGTTTCTCTCACAAATGACGCATTCGAGAATGCGGCGGATATTGTGGGTGGAATTACATATACTCCTGATGAGGAGCTTTACTATCTCTCTCAGGATAATGACGAGAACGATATCGCTATCCCAAGCGGCGATCTGACTAACCTCAGCGGTCATCAGATAAGACTTATCTGTCAGTATCCTGTTTTCAAAGAGGGCAGGAACGGTAATATGAAGTTCCTTGGAACTGCGGTCACAATGCTTATAAACAACGCTTTCCAGCAGACGAATATCACTAAGGATAATCTTGATAACTTCTATAATATATTCACCGCAAACAGCGATACCGATTGGACAAGTGCACAGTATAAGGAAGAAAAGTCATATCTCAAGGATATGCTGGATCAGAACCTTACTCCTGCAGAAGCTCTTGTGCCAGAGGGCGAGTGGACGGACGATTCTCACTTTAAGGTGTCTGATAAGTTCAAGGAGAGCGTTCAGACAATGCTCAAAGATACTGCACCGTCAGCAGCGGAGAAGTAAAAACGTAAAGGCTGAAATTTTAACAGGGGGCGATATAACGTGAAACTTCTGGTCATAATCCTTAATAAAACAGACGTGCTTGACTATTTGCTGGAGGGACTTTCAGCAGCAGGCATAAAGGGTGCGACTATAATCGAGTCGTCAGGTATGGCAATGACCCTTTCAAGACTTGACAGCAGCTTTCTCAGCGCCTCTATCCGAGGACTTTTCAGCGGCGACGAGGATAACAGAACTATCCTGTCGGTAATAAAGAATAATCAGCTGGATACCGCACGAAAAATAGTTTATAATACTGTGGGCGATCTATCTCAGCCCAATACGGGAATAATGTTCACCGTTCCGCTGGATTTCGTCGAGGGAACAGTGAAGAAACCCGTGGATAAAGAAAAAGCAAAACCTAAGGATATCCCTGAGGAGAATGAAAAGAACGTCAGTTGATGAAATGTTTACAGACTATTAACATAATATTTAATTCTTTTCATTAAAAACTTTTGAATGTCCTTGCAAAAAATTGTTTTGTGTGGTATAATAATCACAATAGGCTTTTAATGAAAGACTGGAACTTGACTTCCGGTCTTTTGGTTTTGTATGGGGCTTTTTTTCATGGCAAAGCCTGATGGCTTTGCTTTGGGAAGCATTAACGGAGGTGCTGTATGGAAGTAAAGAAAACTACGGTAGAAAAAGTAAGAGAGCTTGCACAGCCTATCGCAGACGAGCTTGGCTTTTTCCTTTGGGACGTAAGGTTTGAAAAGGAGGGAGCAACGTGGTACCTCAGGGTGCTTATCGACAAGGACGGCGGCATAGATATGGACGATTGCGAGGCTTTCACAAGACCGATGAACAAGGCTCTTGACGAGGCAGACCCTATAGCTCAGAGCTATGTGCTGGAGTGCGGAAGTCCCGGACTTGGCAGAGAGCTTAGAAGACCCGAGCATTTTGAGGTCTGCATAGGCGACGTTGTAAGGGTAAGGCTCATAAGACCTGACGAAAACGGTGAAAAAGAGTTCGTTGTGGGTCTTGTGGGATATGACAAGGATAAGATACTTTGTCAGAAGCTGGACGAGGATATGAACGGCGTGGAGAATGTAGAGTTCAAGCTTGCAGATTGTGCTTATGTAAAGCTCAATGATGACGCAGACCTGTTCTGAATGAAGAAATTTAATAAATATGGGCAAAGCCCGAATCAAGTGTGAAAGGATTGATCAGAAAATGAATAAGGAAATGACCAGCAAATTTTTTGAAGCTCTGACGGATTTGGAAAAGGAAAATAATATTGGCAGCGATATACTTATTGAGAAAATAAAATCAGGTATCGAAAAGGCTATCAAGAAGGATTATCCTTACTGCGAGAATATCAGAGTGGATATCGACCCTGTTACAGGAAAGCTCGATATAAGGATTCTCAAGGAAGTTATGGACGTTATGTATGTTGACGACCCTGACAACGAGATTTTCCTTGACGAAGCAAAGGTCTATGACCCTAACATCAAGGTGGGCGATATGGTGGAGATACCTCTCGACCCTGCAAAGTTCGGCAGAGTTGCCGCTCAGAATGCAAAGCAGTCTATCAAGCACGATATCAAGGATTTTGAAAGAGCAAGACTTATCGAGCAGTATCACGATAAGGAGCATGAGTGCGTTTCTGCCACAGTCCAGAAGGTCGAGCCTGCTACTCAGAACGCTATACTTACTATCGACAAGAACGAAGTTTATCTTGTAAGAAACGAGCAGATACCGGGCGAAACACTCAAGGCAGGAGATATCATCAAGGTATATGTTGTGGGTATCGCAAACCCTGACAGAAAGCCTTCTATCAAGATATCAAGAACTCACAGAGAGCTTGTTAAAAGACTTTTTGAGCTTGAAGTTCCTGAGATAGCAGACGGCACTGTTGAAGTAAAGGCTATTTCAAGAGTTGCAGGCGCAAGAAGCAAGATAGCGGTTTATTCAAAGGACCCTAATGTTGACGCTGTAGGCGCTTGTATCGGTCCTAGAAAGTCAAGAATAACTTCTGTTGTGAACGAGCTTAAGGGCGAGAAGATAGACGTTATCAATTGGTGCGAAGACCCTGCACAGTTTATCGCAAAGGCTCTTGCTCCGGCTGAGGTAATAAACGTTGTTCTCAGCGAAGAGGAGGGCGTAAGAGAGTGCCGTGTTACTGTTCCTGATAACCAGCTCTCACTTGCTATCGGTAATAAGGGTCAGAACGCAAAGCTTGCCGCAGGTCTGACAGGCTATAAAATAGATATTGTATCCGAAAGCTCTGCAAAGGCTGAGGCTGCTGATGATGAAAACTAAGAAGATACCAATGAGAATGTGTCTTGGGTGCGGTGAAATGAAACCCAAGAGAGAGCTTATCAGAGTGGTGAAGTCAAAAGAGGGGGATATCTCCCTTGACCTCACAGGCAAAAAATCAGGCAGAGGCGCTTATATATGCAAAAGCGTCGAATGCTTTGAAAAAGCAAGAAAAGCAAGAAAGTTTGAAAGAAGCTTTTCCTGCATGATAAGCGAGGATATATATAACAGCATGGAGGGCGAGCTTAGGGAAAATGAATAATAAAATAGGGCTTGTTACAATGTGCAGAAAAGCAGGAAAGCTTGTAATGGGTATGGATATGGTGAAGGATGCCTGCAATACAGGCAAAGCCTGCGCAGTGTTTGCGGCAACGGATTTTTCACCTAAATCTCTTAAAGAGATAAAGTTCAACTGCTACAAAAACGGGATAAAGCTTTACAGTCTTGGCATGACAATGGACGATATCCATTTTGGCCTTGGCAAAAGAACAGGCGTTATCGCTATTTGCGAAGGAGGCTTCGCAAAGGCTTGCGCCAAAGGGCTTGAGGAGATCCCTATAGACGAAAATGAGTTTTATAGCATTTAGCATTTATTGAGGAGGTATTTTATAGCCTATGAGTATGAAAACAACTAAATATAAGCTTAGCGATATGGCTAAGGATCTGAAAGTTACAAATAACGACCTTATCGAGTGTCTTGGCAAGCTCGGCGGAGAGCCAAAGAAAACACAGTCAGTGCTTACCCCTGAGGAGATCTCTTATGTTCTGGAGTATTATACACAGAACAATCAGGTGGACAGCTTTGATGCTTTCTATGCAAATAACGTAAAGCCTGCCAAGGAAGAAAAGAAGGCAGATAAGAAGCCTGTAAAGGCTGAGAAAAAGGAGAAAAAGGCTGAAAAGAAGCCTGAGCCTAAGCCGGCTCCAAAGGCAGAAGCAAAGCCTGAGCCTAAGCCGGCTCCAAAGGCGGAAGCAAAGCCTGAGCCTAAGGCAGAGCCAAAGGTGGAAAAGAAGCCGGAGGTCAAGGCCGAAACAAAACAGCCTGCACCTGAACAGAAGAAAAAGCAGCCAGCTCCACAGAAGCCAGCAAAGAAGAAAGAGCATGGCGTTCGTCAGCAGCTTGGCGGTTTTTCTGATAAGAAAGAAGCTTCAGGCGGATATACTATCTCTGAGGATAACGATTCATTCGGCACACAGAGAACTATCGACACAAGAGGAAGCTATATAGAGCTTGATAAGTATAACGAGAAGTATGATAACCTTGCAAACTCAAAGCAGAACAAGAGCAAGGATAACTTCACAAAGAAGCAGAAACTCACCCAGAAATCTCAGCAGAGAAAGAAACAGCAGTTCTCACATAAGAAGGAAACTGAGAGCGAAAAGCTTCGCAGACTGGAGCTTGAAAGAGCAAGAAAGCAGCAGCTCAAGGTCATGATACCTGACGAGATCGTTGTTTCAGAGCTTGCAAGCAGACTTAAAGTAACAGCTACCGAGGTCATCAAAAAACTCATGGGTCTTGGCGTAATGGCTTCTATCAATGAGGTAGTCGACTTTGATACCGCCGCACTTGTTGCAGAAGAGCTTGGCGCAAAGGTTGAAAAGGAAGTACACGTTACAATAGAAGAAAGACTTATCGAAACTGACGAAGATCCGGAGGAGAGCCTGCAGGAAAGATGCCCTGTCGTTGTCGTTATGGGTCACGTTGACCATGGTAAGACATCTATCCTCGACAGAATAAGAAACGCTCACGTTACTGACACTGAGGCAGGCGGTATCACACAGCATATCGGTGCTTATCAGGTAGAGTATGAGGGAAAGAAGATAACGTTCCTGGATACTCCTGGTCATGAAGCTTTCACAGCCATGAGAGCAAGAGGTGCGAACGTTACAGATATCGCTATCCTCGTTGTTGCCGCTGATGACGGTATCATGCCGCAGACTATCGAGTCTATCAACCACGCAAAGGCAGCGGGCGTTTCAATAATCGTTGCTATCAATAAAATGGATAAAGAAGGCGCAGATCCTGACAGAGTTAAGCAGCAGCTCACAGAGCAGTCCCTCGTTGTCGAGGAATGGGGCGGCGATGTTATCGCAGTTCCTGTTTCCGCAAAGACCGGTATGGGTATCGACGAGCTTCTTGAAAACATTCTCCTCGTTGCAGAGGTCAAGGAGCTTAAAGCTAACCCTGACAGACTTGCAAGAGGTACTGTTGTCGAGGCCAGACTTGATAAGGGTAAAGGCCCTGTTGCTACACTCCTCGTTCAGAACGGTACTTTGAAGTCAGGCGACGTTATAATCGCAGGCACTTCTGTCGGACGTATAAGAACGATGACAAACGATAAGGGCAGAAGCATTAAGGAAGCCGGCCCGTCAACACCTGTTGAGATAACAGGTCTGGGCGAAGTTCCAAGTGCAGGCGACGTTTTCAACGCAGTTGCAGACGAAAAGCTTGCAAGAGAGCTTGTTGAGCAGAGAAAGCATGAAGCTAAGGAAGAACTGTTCCAGCAGCATCAGAAGGTAACTCTCGACAACCTGTTCAGCCAGATAGCTGAGGGAGAAATGAAAGAGCTTCCTATCATCGTCAAGGCTGACGTTCAAGGCTCAGTTGAAGCCGTTAAGCAGTCACTTGAAAAGCTTTCAAATGACGAGGTCAGAGTTAAGGTCATCCACGGCGGCGTAGGTGCTGTATCTGAGAGCGACGTTATGCTCGCAAACGCTTCAAACGCTATCATCGTTGGATTTAACGTTCGTCCTGACCCAGTTGCAAAGCAGAATGCAGAGCAGAGCGGCGTTGATATCAGACTTTACAGAATAATCTATGATGCAATAGAAGAAATAACAGATGCTATGAAGGGTATGCTCGCTCCTAAGTACAGAGAGGTGGAAACAGCTCGTATCGAAGTAAGACAGGTCTACAAGATATCCAATGTTGGTACTGTAGCAGGTTCTTACGTTCTTGATGGTAAGGTGGGCAGAAATAACGAGATAAGAGTCGTAAGAGACGGTATCGTTATCGCCGAGGATAAGATGTCAAGCCTCAAGAGATTTAAGGACGACGCCAAGGAAGTTGCCGCAGGCTTTGAGTGCGGCATCACTCTTGAAAAGTTCACCGATATCAAGGAGGGCGACATTTTCGAGGCGTTCTATATGGAAGAATACAGAGATTGATAAGCATGCTTACGGGACGGACAGCCGCCCCGTAAGAGCATATTTAAGCAGGAGATAAAGATATTATGGCAGGTTACAGAGCAGGACGTATGTCCGAAGATATAAGAAGAATAATATCGGGCAAAATGAGAGACCTTAAAGACCCAAGGATACACGGAGGAGATATGCTCACTATCGTCCGCTGCGACGTGGCAGGTGACGGCTCATTCTGCAAAGTGTATGTTTCAAGCTTTGAGGGCTATGAAAAGGCAAAAGAAGCCGTTAAGGGCTTTGAGTCGGCAACAGGATTTCTCAAAAGAGAGATATCAAACGTGCTGAAGCTGAAAAAATGCCCTGAGCTTAAATTTATCGCAGATAATTCTATCGAGCATTCAGCAAAGATAAACAAGCTTCTTAAAGAAGTTCTGCCCGAAGAAGAAAAAGAAGAGAAAGACGGCGAAGAACAATAGAGGAGAAAGGATATTATGACATTTCAGGATATTCTTAAAATATTTGAAGAAAATGACAATTTTCTTATTTTAACTCATAAAAGCCCCGACGGCGATACGCTTGGTTCAGGCTTTGCCCTGTGCGCTTTTCTGAGAGATATGGGGAAAAAGGCTGACGTTGTAAATTCTGACAGTTTTCCCGAAAGATATGATCTTATCTATGAGAACTATTACCCTCAGGAATTTGATGTGAAGTATGTTATCGCAGTGGATATCGCAGACACAAATCTTCTTGGCAGCAATCTTTCAAAGTATGCCGAGGAGGGTGCGATCGACCTTTGCATCGACCACCACATCTCAAACAAGTATTATGCAAAGCAGTCATATGTAGAAGCAGACGCTTCTGCCGCAGCACTTATAATGTATAAGATATTCAAAGCTTCAGGCAGAAAGATATCACGTCAGATAGCGAGATGCCTTTATACAGGCATTGCAACGGATACAGGCTGCTTCAAGTATGAAAACACAACTCCGCAGGCTCATATCGCCTGTGCAGAGCTTATGTCATATGGCATAGATTTTGCTTATATCAACAGAAAAATGTTTGATGTAAAAAGCAAGGGCAGACTTATGGTGGAGCAGTCCGTTACAGCGAATATGGAGTATTACTGCGATGGCAAATGCTCTATGATAGTGCTTACAAAAGAGCTTATGGAGAAAAGTGGCGTTGACGCTGCCGAGTTCGAGGGACTTGCTTCTATACCATTGTCCGTTGAGGGCGTGAAAATAGGCATAACAGTTAAGCAAAGACACGAGAACGTCTTTAAAATATCAGTAAGAAGCGACGATGAGATAGACGCTTCTGCATTCTGCCGTGAGTTTGGCGGCGGAGGACACATAAGAGCCGCAGGCTGTGAGATAACAGGAAGCCTTGAAGAAGTCAAGGCTAAGCTTCTCAAGCAAGCGGAAAAGGTCTTGGGCTGATGAGCTTGGATAACAGCAAGGATAATATCAGCGGCATTTTGCCTGTAAAAAAGCCCGAGGGCTGGACTTCTTTTGACGTTATCGCAAAGCTCAGAGGAGTTCTAAGGATAAAAAGATTGGGTCATTCAGGGACCCTTGACCCTATGGCAACAGGCGTCCTGCCTGTTTTCGTGGGCAGAGCCACAAAAGCCTGCGATATTATCCCCGACAGACGAAAGGTCTATACCGCAGGCTTTCAGCTTGGGGTAAGCACCGATACCCTAGACAGCACAGGAAAGACGTTAAAAACAAGCGACAAGGCAGTTGCCAGAGCCGACCTTGAATGTGCAAAAAGCAGTTTTGTAGGCGATATCATGCAGGTGCCGCCTATGTATTCTGCAATAAAAGTGAACGGCAAAAAGCTCTATGAGCTTGCAAGAGCAGGCAAAGAAATAGAGCGTGAGCCGAGAGCTGTCCATATCGACAGCATTGATATAATAGAATATGACGAAGCTTCACGCAGGGGCGTAATGAAAGTTGATTGCGAAAAAGGCACCTATATACGCTCCGTTATCAGCGACATAGGTGAAAAGCTTGGCTGCGGCGGAATGATGACTTCTCTTGAGCGTTCCTATTCAGGGGGCATTGATATAAAAGATTGCTATACCATAGAGGAGATAGCCGAAATTTGTGAGCAGGATAAGCTGTCACAAATGCTTATCCCACTTGACAGAGCCTTTGTAAGCTACGAAAAGACTACCCTTGGACAGTGGGAAACAAAGCTTTATAGAAACGGTGTAAAGCTCAGACCTGAGCAGACAGGGATAAAAGATCTGTCAGAGGACAAACTCTACCGTGTCTACGGCAGTGATAACAGCTTTCTCGGTATCGGCACTTTTCATGAGGGCAGCTTCAGAAGCTTCAAAAATTTCTGATAATTTGTTTTATTCGGAGGGATATTTTGACGGATATAACAAACAGCGGGTTTATCCCCGAAAAAAAGACAGTTTGCGCTCTTGGACTTTTTGACGGAGTCCACAGAGGACATCAGCTCATAATAACAACGGCTGTGAAAAAGGCTCAGAGCCTTGACGGACATTCGGCAGTTTTCTGTTTCAAGACCGACACAGTGACCTCAAAAGGTCATGACGGCAGGATAGAAATGCTTATGAGCGACGAGGAAAAGCATAAAAAAATGGCAGAGCTTGGGGTCGAGGTGCTTTTCTCACCTGATTTTGCAGAGTTCAAAGGCATGTCACCGGAGGACTTTGTGAAAAAGGTGCTGAAAGAAAGGCTCAATTGTAGCGGCGCAGTGTGCGGAAACGATTTTACATTCGGCAAAGGCGCACAGGGTAAGGCTGTTGACCTTAAAAGGCTCGGTGAAAAATATGATATAGATGTGGAAATAGTAAGTCCACTGCTCATGGGCGGCGAGGTCATAAGTTCCACTGAGATAAGACGATGCGTCCGTGAGGGCGAGATAGCCAAAGCAAATGAAATGCTGGGTTATCATTTTGGATTCTGCCTTGAAGTGGAACACGGCTTTCAGCGTGGCAGAACGTGGGATTTCCCCACGATAAATCAGCAGATACCAAAGGGCAGGGTAATGCCGAAATTCGGCGTTTATTGCTCTGCTGTTGAAATAGACGGAAATAAGTATGCAGGCGTGACAAATATAGGCGTAAAGCCTACCGTCCATGTTGAAACAGCTCCCCTTGCGGAAACTTTCATCATGGATTATCATGGGGATCTTTACGGCAGAAAGCTAAAACTTGAACTGCATGAATTTCTTCGCCCCGAAAAAATGTTTGACAGCTTTGACAGCCTCCGTGAGGAGATAGCAAAAAACAAAGAGCAGGCGGTCAGATATTTTGAGGAAAATAAATTATGACAAGTGAAGATTTGCCAAGACGAAAGAAAATACGTCTTGAGGGTTATGATTATTCTGCGAACGGCTTGTATTTTGTGACGATATGTGTTACTGAAAAATACCAAGTCCTGTGGGAGAATGTAGGGGCGAACAGTGTTCGCCCGCTGACTGCAAATGAAATTCTGCACCCAAAACTTTCTGTTACAGGAAAACTTGTAAAGAGAAAACTCACAGAGATATCTGAGCACTATCCCGACGTTTTTGTAGAGATGTCTTGTATCATGCCTGACCATGTGCATATTATAATCAAAATTGAAAAACAGCCGAAAAACGGGCGAACACTGTTCGCCCCTACAAGTGAAACACCGACACTTTCAAGGGTCATAAAACATTTCAAAGAGGCTGTCACAAAAGAACTAGGTTATTCCATATGGCAAAAATCTTTTTATGATACGATAATCAAAAACAGAAAGCAACACGCAGAAATAAGGCAGTATATTGCAAATAATCCTGCAAAATATGTAAAAATTGCATTTGATGAGCAGGATATGAAATAAGACTCTAATTTTGAAAGGAAGATATAAATGAACAAGGTAAGAACAAGATTTGCACCTTCACCAACAGGTTATATGCACATAGGTAACCTGAGAACAGCACTCTTTACCTATCTTATTGCAAAGCAGAACGGAGGAGACTTTATTCTTCGTATCGAGGATACAGACCAGGAGCGTTATGTTGACGGCGCAGTTGAGGTCATCTATAAGACACTCAAGGACGTTGGTCTTAATTGGGACGAAGGCCCTGATATCGGCGGACCTGTAGGTCCTTATATCCAGTCACAGAGAATGGGTATGTTCAAAAAATATGCCGAGGAGCTTGTTGAAAAGGGTGAAGCTTATTATTGCTTCTGCGACAAGGAAAGACTTGAGGAAGTAAGAGCCATTCAGGAAGCAAGCGGTATCGCTCCAATGTATGACAGACATTGCCGTAACCTCTCACCTGAAGAGATAAAGGAAAAGCTTGACGCAGGTGTTCCTTATGTTATCAGACAGAAAATACCTACAGAGGGCGAAGTTACTTTCCATGACGAGCTTTACGGCGATATCACTGTTGACTGCTCTACTCTCGACGACCAGATACTTATAAAGACAGACGGTATGCCTACCTATAACTTTGCAAACGTTGTTGACGACCACCTTATGGGTATCACCCACGTTGTTAGAGGTAACGAGTACCTTGCTTCTGCACCTAAGTATAACCTGCTCTATAAGGCTTTCGGCTGGGAGATACCAACCTATATCCATGTTGAGCATATCATGAAAGATAAGCAGCATAAGCTCTCAAAGAGAGACGGCGACGCTTCCTATGAGGATCTTATGAAAAAGGGCTATCTTAAAGAAGCCGTTATAAACTATATCGCTCTGCTTGGCTGGGCGCCAAAGGGCGAGAACGAGATATTCTCACTTGAAGAGCTTGTTAAGGAATTCGATATCCACGGACTTTCTAAGTCACCTGCTATCTTTGACCCTGCTAAGCTTAAAGCTATCAACGGCAAGTATATAAAGGCTATGACTTCTGAGAAGTTTGTTGAGTATGCTATACCTTATATCAAGCAGTCCGTTCATAGAGAGGACGTTGACCTTAACGAGATCGCAAAGCTCTTGCAGGCAAGAACAGAGCTTTTCACAGAGATACCTGAAATGGTAGACTTTATCGACGCTCTCCCTGAGTATGATATAGCTCTCTATACACATAAGAAGATGAAAACAAACCCTGAAAATTCTCTGGAATCTCTCAAAGAAGTTCTCCCTGTACTCGAGGGTGTTGAGGACTGGACAGAGGAAAATATCCATGACGCACTCTTTGACCTTATCGGCAAGCTTGGCGTAAAGAACGGTATCGTTCTGTGGCCTCTTAGAGTTGCAGTTTCAGGTAAGGCATTCACTCCGGGCGGCGGCGTTGAGATATCATATCTTATCGGCAAGGAGGATACTCTTGCAAGAATAAGAAAGGGCATTGAGAAGCTGTCATAATAAAAACTACGAAAATGTTGAATATGTGTAGGGGCGAAATAATTTCCAAACAAGTGGGATGTCGGATCTCTGCAAAGCAGAAATTGCACCGCTCCCCTACAAATTACATAGATACATCGCTTTTAGACGGATAAATAATTCAACAGCGGAGCATTTTGAGTATTTGCTACTTTAAATTTACTTAAAATGCTCTGTATTTCGTACAGCTATCACTCCCCTGTCACATAAGTATTATAAAATTGTAAAGACTTATGAATGCTTTTCCTAAGAGGAGGAAATAAAATGATAGAGGTTATAAACCTTACCAAGAGATACGGCGACAAAAAAGCTGTCGATAATATCTCTTTCAAAGCGGAGGACGGCGAAGTTCTCGGCTTCCTCGGTCCTAACGGAGCGGGAAAATCCACCACCATGAATATCCTTACAGGCTACATATCCTGTACAGACGGCAAAGCCCTTATAGACGGCGTAGATATCCTTGAAGACCCTATCAAGGCTAAAAAGCAGATAGGCTATCTCCCTGAGCTTCCGCCACTTTATATGGATATGACCGTAAAAGAATATCTCTATTTTGTCTATGACCTTAAAAAGTGTAAGCTTCCAAAGGTGTCACATCTTAAAGATATATGCGGACTTGTAAAGATAGACCATGTTTATAACAGAATAATCAAGAACCTGTCAAAAGGTTATAGACAGAGAGTAGGTCTTGCTCAGGCTCTTATCGGCAACCCAAAGGTTCTTATCCTGGACGAGCCTACAGTAGGTCTTGACCCTAAGCAGATAATCGAGATAAGAACTCTTATAAGAAAGCTCGGCAAAAATCATACCGTTATCCTTTCTTCCCATATCCTCTCTGAGGTGCAGGCTGTCTGCGATAAGATAATAGTCATCAACGAGGGCAAGGTCGTTGCAAACGATACAGAGGAACACCTCTCACAGAAGCTCTCAGGCGAGCATAAGCTCACTGCAAAGATACAGGGCGATAAGGATAAGATCGTCAGAGCAATGCAGGGCATAAAGGGCGTTGAGAAAGTTATCTGCGACGCAAGCCATAAAGACGGCGTGAACGATATAAGAATAGAGGCAAAAGAAGGCGTGGATATCAGACGTGACGTCTTTGAAACAGTTGTTAAAAACGGCTGGTATATGCTTGAACTTAAGACCTCTGAGCTTTCACTTGAAGATATATTCCTCAAGCTCACAATGGGCGAGGCTTTGCCAGCCCTTGAAAATACTTCCGATAAGGAGGGAAATGACTAATGGGCGCAATATTCAGACGAGAGGTAAGAAGCTATTTTACCTCACCTATCGGTTATATTTTCCTTGCGGCATTCTATGCCTATTCAGGCGTAATGTTTGCAAACTACAGCCTTGAAAGCGGCTATACAAGACTTGATTCCGTTTTCAGTGCGCTTCTTATAATCATAATAGTGCTTATACCTGTCCTCACCATGAGGACCATATCCGAGGAAAAGCGAACAAAAACAGACCAGTGTCTGCTCACCGCCCCTGTGGGTCTTGGCAGCATAGTTGTAGGTAAATTCCTTGCCGCTTTCCTTATCTATATCATAGCTATCGCTATCACAGGCGTTTTCGCAGTTGTCGTATCCGCTTTCGGTACGCCTGACTGGAACGTCGTTGTGGGCAATATCGTCGCTCTGGCACTTGTTGGCGGCGCTTATATCGCTATCGGTATCTTCTGCTCATCTTTCACAGAAAACCAGATAGTTGCCGCAGTAATAAGCTTTATCGCACTTATCTTCGTGTCGTTCCTGTCAACTATAGGCAATCTTCTGCCTTTTGAATGGCTCACAACAGTGTGCGAAAAGGTGTCATTCGGCGAGAGATATTATTCATTCACCTATGGACTTTTTGATTTTTCTAACGTTGTGTTCTTTCTGAGTGCAATAGTGGCATTTCTTTTCCTCACGGTGAGAGTGCTTGAAAAACGCCGCTGGGGCTAAAGGAGGGCTGTTTAAATGGAAGAGAATAATAACGAAAAGATCTCTGTATCAGGAGCAGACCTGCTTAAAGACGTTGTAGCAGACGAAAAGGCAGCAAAGACCGCTCCAAAGGATACAGAAAAGGATAAAAAAGATAAAGACAAAAAGAAAGATAAAAAAGAGAAAAAGACAAAGGACGGCAAAAAGTTCAATGCCAAAAAGCTCAAGCATGGAACAATGGCAACAGTGTTCACCTGCGTTTTTGTCGCTCTGCTTGTCCTAGTAAATGTTGTCACAACAATGCTTTTTGACAGATATCCTATCACTATCGACCTGACAAGCAATAAGATATATTCAGTTTCAAACGATACAGAAGATTATGTAAAGAAAGTGAACGTAGACGTTCAGGTAACTATCTTCGCAGACGAGAATACTTATACAAATTACAGCTCTTATAATAAGCAGGCTGTTGAGCTTTTGAAAAACTATTGTAAGCTCAATCACCATATCACATATCGTTTCGTTGATATCGACTCACACCCTGAGATCGTTAAGGAGTATACCGATACTATCAGCCAGTTCGATATGATATTTGAAACAAAAACAAAGGTTGACGGCAAAGAGATAAGCCGAACAAGAAAGCTCGGTATGCTCGACCTTCTTACATTCACAGACGAGTTCGAGCAGAAGCTGTCACAATCAGGCTACAGCATAGATACCCTTGCCCAGCAGGCAGGCGGTGACCTTTCATTCCTGTCCTATTACGGCAGCTATGTTGAGTCCTCAAACGCAGAGCAGGCTTTCACTTCTGCACTTATGACAGTAACAGACCCTAACCCTGTCTATGTTACTATCCTCACAGGCAGAAGCGAGCTTACACAGCTCACATATTTCCAGACGCTTCTTACAGCTAACGGCTATAACGTGAACACAGTGGATATAACCTCCGAGGATATCCCTGCCGATACAGACGTTGTGGTTATCCCTGCTCCTAAGACTGACTATCTGGAGGAGGATATCAAAAAGGTCAGCGACTTCCTCAATAATGGCGGAAATCTTGGCAAACAGCTTCTCTATATCGCTTCTTATGGTCAGGAGGACACCCCTAATCTTGATGAGTTCCTGTCAGAGTATGGACTTTCTGTCGGCAAGGGCGTTATCTGCGAAAGCGACTCAGGCAAGTATTATAACTCGCCTTGCATAACAGTAGCTTCCACAGTTTCCGATAACTTCACTCAGGACGTTTCTACAGAGAAACCGGCTATCCTTTCAGCACTCTGCCGTCCTGTAAACACACTCTTTGACGAGCAGGATATGGTGTCTACAGACGCCTACCTCAAGTCCTCAGATTCTGCCTATACCGCAAATGTTGATATATCACAGACCACAGGTCAGGTGAATATAGGCGACGCTCTGGTAAAGGGTCAGCAGAATTATATGGCTGTCGGCTCAAAGGCAAAATTTACAGACGATAACAAAACTCTCTATAGCAATGTTATCGCAGTAGGTTCAGAGGGTATGCTGTCTGATACCTACTTGCAGTATTCACAATATCAGAACAGCGAGTATTTCATAAGCGTTATAAACGGCCTTACCGGAAAGACCGCAGGTATCACTATCACACCAAAAACTATCACAGGCAATGTTTTCGACATCACTCAGCAGCAGAAAACAGTTCTTAAATGGACATTCTGCCTTGGCGTACCTGTTGTAGTTCTTATAGTGGGTATCATTATCTGGGCAAGAAGAAAGAATAAGTAAAACACAGAGGTAATCACAAATGAATGGTAAATTGCAGGGTATCATTATCTGCGGAGTCACAGCCGCTTGTCTGGTGGGAGTAATGGCGTTTCTCAACTCCACCTCAGGCAAATCAGACACAGACTCCAGCTCATCGTCAACAGCGGCAGTTTCAAGTCAGGACGAGAGCGTTGTTATCCTTACAAAGTCAAGCGACGATATAACAAGCGTAAAGGTTTCAAACGAACATGGCGAGTATTCCGTTAATAAGTCCGAGTCAGGCAAATCCACATGGAGCATACCTGAGCTTGGCACTCTCAATGCCAATACCACCGCAGAAGCTTCCATGATATCGAATCTTGACGGCTTCAAGGCGAAAAAGCTCGTTGAAGAAAACGTTGAGGATATGTCAAAATACGGTCTTGATAAGCCCACAGCAGATCTCACAGTTGAATACAGCGACGGCACTGCCACTACCCTTCATGTAGGCTCTGTTTCACCAAGCAACGAAAGATACAGATATGTGAGCCTTGATGATGAAAAGACCGTCTATATGGTAATGGGAACAAAGCTTTCATACTATACAGATCCGGTGACCGCATATGCGAACCTCACTTTGCTCACAAAGCCGTCTGACGACGATTGGCCTGACTATGGCAAGGAAACAGTTACAAGAAAAGACCTGGACTATGAAATGGCGTTTGAAAATAACCCGAACGAAATAGAGGGACTTTCAGGTCAGGTAATGACAGAGCCTATCTTCTCATACCTGAACATCACAAATTCTTCAGCAACTACCCATGGTATGTGGGGACTTACAGCACAGAGCTGTGAGGTCATCGCACCTGATGAAACTGCAATGAAGGAGCATGGACTTTCCGACCCGTTCGCAACAGTAAGACTCTCGGGAGACGGCTATGACTATACCCTTAAAATAGGCGACCCTGTCTATGCTACCGCAGGCGACAGCAGTGAAACAACAGATACAGTGTCTGCATATTATTGCTACTTTGAGGGCGTAAAGGGCGTTGACGCTATATACCTCGTTTCAGCCGATAACCTCCCATGGGCAACGATCAAAGCAGAGGACGTTATAACAAGCCTTATGACTTCAAATTACCTTGTTGACCTTAAAGACGTTGAAGTAGTCTATAACGGTAAAAAGACCGTTTATGAGGTAGAAAGCTCAGGCACAAGTGCTGATACTGATTCTGACGGCAAAACTACCGCACAGGTAACAAAGGTCACAACAGACGGCAAGGAGCTTGACGTTGACAACTTTAAGACCTTCTATCAGTATCTTATGGGTTGCCCGACAAATGAGATTTACTTCACAGACCCTGAGGGCGAAAGCTATCTGACTATAACATTCGACCGCAAGGACGGCAAAAAGGACGTTATGGAGCTTTATAAGGATTCTTCAAGACGTTCTGTGGTCAAGCTAAACGGTGAAACCTCATTCAGAATACAGTCAACTTGGGTAGATACGTTCGTTGCAAATATGGACAGACTTCTTAAAGGCGAGGCTGTGGACGAAAACTACTAAAACGCATATCCCATGCTAAGCACAAAATCGGACGGGTGAACAGCGTTCGCCCCTACGGTCATGTTTCGACAGCTTTCACAAAGAATATGTGATACAATATGTATCCCACATAAAGCAAGGCTGAAAACCTGCGCAAAAAAGTTGTCAAAAGCTCTTTTAATTATGTGAAAAGTATGGTATAATAAAATAGTAAACAAAAAGAGAAATATATTATGAGAAAGGCGGAGAGATAAATGGCAGAAGAAAAGAAAGCTTTTTTCACCTATAAGGGCGTTCCACTGGTGAGAAAAGGAAATAATATCTATTTTGGAAATATGTATGACGAGTTCGTAGTCATGATAGAAATACTTTCTACAGAAAAGGTCGGCGGTATCGACGTTGCAAATAAGGTAAGAATAAGAAAAGTTGCAACAGACAGCACACTGCCTCCGAATAAGCAGATCGTTAAGGTGGCAGAAAAATCAAGCCTCTATGAAGCACTTGATTTTGCCTGCGCATGGCTCAAGGTATCATAATACATCAAAAAATAACCGGCGTGTATCACGAAGATACACGCCGGTTTTGTATGTGTTATTCAACGTTCGGTCTTGTTATAAGGGGCATTATTTCATCTATCATTTCCTTTGGCAAATTGTAATCCTGAAATTCGCCTGTATCATCTTTTATGCTGAAATTGCATATTTTATTTTCAGAGTGCATACCGCCTGAGGTGTCCCACGAATACTGTGAAACATCGATAACACAAATGCTCTCATACGCATCACTTGATTCATCCTTTTCGAGAGAGATTCCATAAGCGTCTGCGCCACCATATTCTAAGCCGTCAATGTAAGGATAATCCTTGCATACCGATTTAGCGTTCTCTATCCACGCAGTTATTTTGTCGATAGTGTCCTTGTCTGTTATCTCATATGGTTCTTCTCCATACCAGTGATGAATATAATATGCCGAAATTTCAGCATTTTCATCAACCTTTGATGATGAAGTTGTGGTAGTTGTCATTGTTGTAGAAGCTGTTGTCACAACTGTACTGCTGTCATTGACCTTGCTTTTGTTATCATTGTCTGTTGTCTGTGAGCATGAGCAAAGAAGCAGTGAGAGCGCTAAAACCAAATAAACTGTCTTTTTCATGTTTTGTCACCTACCCTTAAATGTAAACACAGTCGTCCTGATATGTGTAATGAATCCGTATATCATTTTTTCCATACCCATCGTTAACAATAAAATATTTATCAACTAATTTATTATTATTATCGAAGCATTGAACAATGCCATATGTTAGTACCCAATGATTTTTATCATTTTTTCCGCCATAATTCGGATGCTTTATAATAAGTAATATGGTTGGAGAATTTGACGTGAGTATCCTGTAAAAACAAAATCCCCATGAATCACCGCCATAGTAAGCATCAGGCGATGAAGTAAAACTACATATTTTATCCTTTTTTGCGTTACTAAGTCCATTTATTATTCCATTTCGGCTTGTTTCTCTCGGAATATAATTGTTAAGGGTGTTGAAAAGACTTCTGGGATTATTAGAATAAGAATCGCTCAAACAATTGTTGTCTTTGTAGTCATCAATATAGCATAAGTTGATAACAGCTGCTAACGCCCCACATTGATTAGATGTGTTGTAGTTCAGTTTTCTAGGTGTTCCAGATACTTTTGAAACCGTTGTGTGCAATCCTGAATTAGCCCTGGAAGCACTTGAACTTATAAAATTAGTTGATGAAAGTTTTATGCTCTCATTAGTAAAACTCTCAGTAACTTCGTTGAATTGCTCGTCTGTTAAAATCTCACCTGTTCGCAAATTTTTGTAATCAGTGCTTGTTTTAGTCAAGTATTCAAGTGGACCAGCATAATATAAATCGCCTTGTAAGTCGCTATATGGAGATGATGATGTAGGACTATACTCTATTGTATTTCCTGACAAATCATATATCACATATCCCGACTCCATTTCAGCGCAGAAAGCAATGGTTCCTTCATCTGCTCCATGTAAGTTGTGAATTTTAACCACTTGTCCCATGTTTTCAGCGCTGGTTAAATCTGAAACAGAAGTTGGTAATGTAAGAACCTCCTGGTTATCAAGAGCAAACGTTGCGATTGAACTTTGTGAGAAAATCACAACACAAGCAGAAACCATAGCTAAAACTCTTCCTTTAATGTTCATAATGGTAAACCTCCTATAATTTATTATATACACAATATACCACATTTAAGTATCACTGTCAATATCCAATATATACAAATAAATATCAGCTATTAGTGCGACTTGAACAACGACAAAAAGCATGACGATTTTCAATCGTTTAAGTTTCAAAAGTCAACAATCCCGAAAAAGTTTTTTGAAAATACGCCCATTTTTTTGGCTTTACCCCCTTGTAAAGCTATCGGAAGTATGCTAAAATAATATAAGCGTTATGAATAATGACGGGATCTATGAGGGAAACGTTTACGCCATTTTGGTGAAACGTTTACAACTTTAAAATATTGAAAAGGAGCGTATAAAAAATATGCAGTATGGTTATTTTGACCTTGAACACAAGGAATACGTCATCACAAGACCTGACACACCTGCACCTTGGGCTAACTATCTCGGCTCACCTGAGTATGGTGCTATCGTATCCAACAACGGCGGCGGATACAGCTTTGTAAAGAGCGGTGCTAACGGAAGAATAATCCGTTACCGTTTCAATTCAAATATCGGTCTTCCTGGCAGATATATCTACATCAGAGATAACGACGCCAAGGATTATTGGTCATGCACATGGCAGCCTGTAGGCAAGCCTCTTGATCAGTATAAGACAGAGTGCCACCACGGTACAGCTTATACAACTATCAAGTCTGACTATGCAGATATCCACTCCGAGCTTACATATTATGTTCCTCTGAACAAGACCTATGAGGTATGGAGAACTAAGATCACAAATAACTCTGACAGATACAGAAACCTTTCAACATTCGGCTTTGTAGAGTTCACAAATGAGAACAACTATGAGCAGGATCAGGTAAACCTCCAGTATACACTGTTCATCACAAGAACAAGCTTTGAGGGCAATAAGATCGTTCAGCACATTAACGAGAACAGCGGTAAGGACGAGAACGGCTCTAACTGGAGAGAAAGATTTTTCGGCGTAGTTGGCGCTCCTGTTTCCGCTTATAACGGTAATCTGGACAGCTTTATCGGCTCTTACAGAACATACGGCAACCCTGTTGCAGTTGAAAGAGGCTTCTGCGATAACAAGCTCAACTATAACTCCAACGCTTGCGGCGCTCTCCAGTCTGACATTATCCTTGCTCCTGGCGAGACAAAGGAGATCATCTATGTTGTTGGTCAGAAGAACCCTAAGGTAGCAGACGAGATACTCGCTGCATATAACGAGCCTGGTAAGGTAGACGCTGAGGTCAAGGAGCTTATCGCTTACTGGCATGGTCAGCTCAATAACTTCCAGATCGAAACTCCTTCTGACGAGTTCAATAACATGGTAAACGTATGGAACGCTTATCAGTGCTTCATCACATTTATCTGGTCAAGAGCCGCATCATTCATCTATTGCGGTCTGAGAAACGGCTATGGCTATAGAGATACAGTTCAGGATATTCAGGGTATTATCCATATCAACCCTGAGCTTGCTGCTGAAAAGATCAGATTTATGATCTCTGCACAGGTAGATAACGGCGGCGGACTTCCACTTGTTAAGTTCGACCACAAGGCAGGTCACGAAACTTGCCCGGACGAGAACGACGAGAACTCTATCTACGCTAAGGAAACAGGCCACCCATGCTATAGAGCAGACGACGCTCTCTGGCTCTTCCCAACAGTTAATAAGTATATCGGTGAGAGCGGAAACAAGGCGTTCCTCGATGAGGTCATCGTATACGCAAACGGCGGCGAGGATACAGTTTACGAGCATCTTAAGAGAGCTATCAACTTCTCAATGGAAAGACTTGGCACTCATACAATGCCGGCAGGTCTTTATGCTGACTGGAATGACTGCCTCAGACTTGGCAAGAAGGGTGAGTCAACATTCGTTGCATTCCAGCTCTACTATGCAATGAGCATCATCAAGGGCTATGCTCTTGACAGAGGCGATAATGAGTACGCTGCTTATATCGATAAGGTACAGCCTGAACTCGGCAAGAGTCTTGAAGCTTGCTGGGACGAGGATAGATTCATCAGAGGCTACAGAGAGAACGGCGAGATCGTTGGCGCTAAGAAGGATCCAGAGGCTTCAATGTGGCTCAACCCACAGTCTTGGTCAGTTATCTCAGGCTTCGCATCTGAGAAGCAGGCTGAAACTGCTATGGAAAAGGTACACGAGATACTCAATACTCCATTTGGCGTAAAGATCATGGAGCCACCTTATGTAGATCATTACTTTGACGGTGCTCTCATGCACATCTTCAACCCTGATACAAAGGAGAACGGTGGTATCTTCTCACAGACACAGGGCTGGGCTATCCTTGCAGAGTCACTTCTCGGTCACGGTGACAGAGCATTCGAGTACTTCCTCGAGTCCTCACCTGCTAACATGAACGATAAGGCAGAAGTAAGAATACTTGAGCCATACGTTCACGGTCAGTTTACAGAGTCAACACGTTCACCATATGCAGGACGTTCACACGTTCATTGGCTGACAGGTACAGGCTCAACAGTAATGGTAGGCTGCGTAGAGGGTATCTGCGGTATGAGACCAAACGCAGAGGGACTTGTAATAAGCCCATCTATCCCACACACATGGGACGGCTTCAAGATCGAAAAGAACTTCCGTGGCAAGCACCTTTCTATCGACATTCAGAACCCAGACCACGTTCAGAGCGGCGTAAAGTCTATGACAGTCAACGGCGAAGCAGTTGAAGGCAACTTCGTGTGCGAGTGCAAGATGACAGAGCAGACAAACATCGTTGTTGTTCTTGGATAATTGCTTTAATGCTTAAAACAATATAAAACTTTCGGCAGCAGACGCTATCATGTGCCTGCTGCCGATTTTTTTGACGATTTTTAATAATATTTAGATTTATTTAGGAAATTGTACAAAACATAAACAAATAATATGTTAAATTTGCCAATTGAAATAATTATCCAATTCAAGTATAATTATTACAGGAGGCGATATTATGAAAAAAATTATATCAACAGTATTAGCTTTTGCTATCATGGGAACAATGTCAACTGATGTGTTAGCTTACTCAAATGAAAGCTACTATTCTGTGCCTAGTATGATTCAATACACCATTGAGAATGATAACATGGGCGATATTGTGAACAGACACCAGCTACTTAATCAGGAAAATGAACAAGTGGCAACTTGTTTAGACTGTGAGAATGGATATATCATCTATGATGTAAATGATTGCATTATAGAGTATAGTCCAACAGCAGAGTCACCATATGCAAATTATGACGATATTGTCTATTATGGCGGTCCGTTAGAATATGTGACAGAAGAAAATGGTGAGTTCTTTGATATCACTACTGGTAATAATGTCAGTGATTTTGATTTTGAGCCAATAGAATCGTCCGAATATTCTATTCAGACATTCAGTTCAACCTCAAATATTAGAGATGTTTCATGGACAGTAAAGGGAAAAACGAGACTTTTAAATTACAATGGAGGCGATTTAAACGCTTGTGGTTCTTTAGCTACGACTATTCTGTTATTCTATTATTATGATTATGTGTCTCATGATTATTTGAAATCTGCATATGCTAACGATCCCCAAAAAGCCTTTGAAACTTTAAGAAAAATAATTGAACCCCAAAAAATTGGAACTAATTATGAAGAATTAACTTCTGGCATAGAAAAAGCGTATAAACAAGTTACGTCATTAACATCGCTTGAAACAGTTACACGACGTTCGGGTGATTATTGGGGAATGACATATTACAATGTGAATGCGTTAAATACTCCAGTAATTGCGGGTCTGGCAAATCACCCTATTTATAAAGGCCATTGGGTTGTAGCATATGGGACAAAACTACGATATAATGGTAATAAGATTATCTATAAATGGTATATAGTAAATGATGGCTGGGGTAATGATAATGTAGTGATTAACAGCAACTATTGTGATGGCATAGTATATCTTACAAAATGTAAATAAACTGTTATGGAGGCGATATTATGAAAAAAACGAAATATAAAATATTATTTATTTTCACCTTGTCAGGAATAGCTGTAATGACAGCCTGCGGAAATACCACAGAAAGCAGTGCCGCCCCAACGCCTGCAAACAGCTCTGTTGTGCTCGGTGAAAGCACTGAACAAAGTGAAGCTTCGGTGGACAATGATAGTATCACAGAACTTGATTTCAGCAATATAAATGGCTTTGGTGTGTCCGCCGAGTATGGCGACCCATATGCAAAGGGGAAAAACTGGGATATAACAGATGAAACGGCTATAACAGAATTTCGCCAGCTCCTCAACGAAAGTTTAAGCTATGCGGTCGATAAAAATACAGCAAAAAATGGAATGCTTTCAAAGGGTACTGCTCAGTGGAAAGTATCAGACGGTAAAGAATATAGCATAATTGTCAGACAAACAACGGCAGATGCGTATAACGTAAAGATAAATAAGTGTTACTACAACGTGCCTGAAGATCTGATAAATAAGCTTTCGGATATTATCACAGAACAAAAAGAAAACTAATATGCAAAAAAAGTCACCCGACAGTCGGAAAGCCTGTCGGGTGAAGTCTTATTAAGGGGATCATTAAGTTATCGCTGTGTTTGTTTCTTTCAGCATATTTATTATATCATATCTATTTTCGTTTTTGTTAAGCTGGCTGCTTAGTTTTCGCTAAATATTTTGTATATTCATAAAATATTATAACATTTATATTGCATAAAAGACGCAGTATAAAATTGTGTATCTTGCCTGTCTTGAAAAATCTTTTGCCAAAAAGCTTGACAAAAGCCGCTATTTGTTGTATAGTTAGTTACATGAGTAACTAACTAATAAACTTGTGAGAAAAAAGACAACAAAGATCGAAACCGAAAGGGGGAAATGATATGGAACTCAGACTGGAGAGCGAAAAGCCTATATATGTTCAGCTGTGCGAGTGGCTGTCGGATATGATAATAAGCGGAACGATACCTGAGGGAGAGCAGATACCGTCCACAACAGAAATATCAGTGGAGTATAAAGTGAACCCCGCCACAGCCTTGAAAGGAATAAATATGCTTGTGGATAAAGGGGTAATATTCAAAAAAAGAGGCCTTGGAATGTTCGTGAGCAGCGGAGCAGTGGAAAAACTCAAAGCAGAAAGACAGCAGGATTTTCAGCAGACCTACATTGACAAAATGTGCGCAGAGGCCAAAAAGCTCGGCATATCAAAAAATGAGATAATCGCAATGATAGAAAGGGGATTTGAAAATGAGTAACAGCGTTATAAAGGCGGATAACATCATAAAAAAATACGGCAGGAACTATGCCCTTGTGGGTGTGTCTGTGGAGATAGAAAAGGGCAGGATATACGGACTTTTGGGCAGAAACGGCGCAGGCAAATCCACTCTTATGAATATCATAACGAACCGTGTTTTTGCCACCTCGGGCAGGTGTACTCTTGACGGCGAAGACCTTTTGGAAAATGATAAAGCACTGAATCGTATATACGCAATGAGCGAGAGCGTCACAATGCCGGCAGGTCTGACCTTTAAGCAGGCGGTGAATATCACGGCTGATTTTTACGGCGGTTTTGATAAGGACTATGCCTATTCTCTTGCCGAAAAGTTCAAGCTTGACCCGAAAAAACGCCTTTCTGCACTGTCAACAGGCTATCTGACAGTTTCAAAGCTCATTCTCACCTTGGCGAGCGGTGCAGACTTTCTCTTCTTTGACGAGCCTGTTCTTGGGCTTGATGCAAACCACCGTGACCTTTTTTACCGCCTGCTGGTAGAACGCTTTGCCGAAACTCAGTGCGGCGTGGTAATATCCACCCACCTTATCGAAGAGTGCGAGAACCTTGTGGAGGATGTCATAATAATAGATAAGGGCAAGGTGCTTGCGGCAGGCAAAACGGAGGATATTTTGACGGATGGCTATTCCGTCACAGGTGCAAAGAGTTTAGTTTCTGCCTATTGTCAAAATAAAGAGGTGCTTTGCATGAAAAACATCGGAACAATAAGCTCGGCGTATCTAAAGGGCACGCCCGAAAATGTCCCCGAAGGTCTTGAGATCTCAAGACCCGACCTACAGCAGGTGTTCATAAATCTGACAGGTGAGGCGGGGGAACAATGAATGAGCTGAAACTCTGTAAAACTACTGTTGTAAGAACTCTCCTTCCCCTTGCAGCCGTGCTTGTGTTTTTCCTTGTGCTGCTTGCGGCAAAGGCTTTGAGCGTGGAGGGGGTGTCGGAATATTATGAATTGCTTACGGGGGCGGCAGCATTTGCGGCGGCGTTTTTTACGGTAAAAGAGATATTCTCACTTTCAGTCTGCTGTGGTGTGTCAAGAAAAACGTCCTTTGCTGCAATACTTATCTGTGCTTTTGTCACAGCATTTATAGTTGTTGCCGCACACAGCATAGAGAGCTTTATTTTTGCAGATAAGCTGAAAGGAACTGTTATACGCCTTGACGGCGTGGCAGTGGACTATACACACGCAGAGATACTGCAAAATTATTCTCTTTTATCGCTGTCATTCAGCAAAAGTGCAGCTTATATCTATTCGATGCTGTTTGTGAGAACTTTTCTCATATTTTTCAGCGGCTCGGCATTTTTCATTATAATGAGCCGACTTGAACGCACAGGCAAACTCATCAACTGCGGCGTTATAGTTATCCTTGCGGCACTGAATATCGGCGGCGGTATCTTCACAAAGGCTTTGAGAAGTCCTTTGCTGAGCTATGAGTTCTTTGAAAATATCGTTCCCGATGTTGCACCGATAGCCTTTTCCGTTACCTATGCGGCACTTACGATCATCGCCGCATTGACAGCTTACCTTTTTTGGCACAGAAAGCCTATCAAAAGACAAAGGGGTGTGAAATAAAATGGGAAAGATCAAAACACTCACACTTTTCAAGACAATCCAGAGATATTACTGCCTTGTGATATATGCCTTTATGCTTTGCCTCTACGGCGTCATCACAGCATCTGCATTTTTATGCGGCAGCGGCGATATGGCAATAGCCTGCGATTTTGTGCTGCCCCTGCTGCTGATAGCCTCTTGTGTCGTCACCGCAGTGTGTGCATATGTGGTCTGCACGAACACCATTCAGATAACCTGTGCACAGAATACCCCAAGAAAATGCGGCATAGCCTGTATGCTCCTTAGTATGATAACAATGTCGGTATTCGTTTCAGGCGGCTATCTCCTGTGGCTGCGTGTCATAGAGCTTATGTTCGGCAGCTCCGCAGGCTCTGTCGAATATGAACTTCTTGAACAAAGATCGCAGATATTCGATATATTTTTCAGCGGCTCACGGCTTGGCAGCTTCGTTTCGGCAATGATGTTTTTTGCCATAATATTTTTGTCCGCACTGCTTTTGAGCGTGGTGATAAAGCGTTTTAACAGGTCTGTCGCTATACTTACAGCGGCGGCGTACACCGCACTTTTCATAAAACTTTTTTCTGAGCTGTATGCAGGAAATTTTGCTGAAAGCATCGTATACCGCAGAACTCTTGGTCTGCTTGCCGTTGCAGAGCTGGCAGTATTTTTCGCAGTAGCTTGCAGGCGAATGGACGTTAAAAGATAATATGCCAACAAAAAGCGCTGATACGACCGAACGTATCAGCGCTTTTTTATGCCTTGCGGCTATTAGTTTCACATATTATGAAATAAGCCAGTTAAGTATCTGGAAGTTAGGCTTTGCGTCATCAACGACAGTTACCTCAACAGTGTGAGTAGCCACCTCGTCAGATGAGTATATCTGCTGTGCCTTTGCGTAGTTGCCCCAGCCGCTTGTGAAGTCAGCGTTTATCGTCGCAACGTCCTCGCCATCGACCTTTACAGCAGCCACGCCGGACTTGCCGTCAACTGTCATGTAGTATATCATACCAATGTTCTTTGCAGTTATTTCAAACTTGATAGTGCCGCCTGTTGTTGTTCCCCAACCGTCTGTGAACTTCTGGAATGTTGTAACATCTGTGAATGTTCCCTCGTCAGTTGTCTTTACAATGTCCTCTGTCTGACGGCTTCCGATAGTAGCGTCAGCGAATACATCGCCCGTCGGTGCAACAGTGCTTGTGTCAAATGCCTTCGCTTCCTTGTCAACGCTGTCAATATTGTCCTTTATGTTGCCAACGAATTTTGTGAGCAGTGAAGCCATTATAACGTGTCCGTCATCATTAGGGTGAACGTTGTCAGGTGAAATGTCAGCCCATGTGAAGTTGCCGGCCTCTATCTCAGGCATAACAGCGTCATGATAAGAAATCATAGGAATGTTGTAAGCCTGTGCTACCTTGAGATGTGCAGCCTGTGGAGATGTGCCCCCTTCAGTTGAAGGCTCAAGTATCATAACTGCAGGATTGTTGTCCTGCTCAAGACACATTCTTACAAGGCTGTCCATGCAGGACTCATAAAATTCATCATCAGCGTCATTGATAAACTCGATAACAATAATGTCAGGCTTAGCTTCCAAAGCGTCACGCTGTGCCCTGTGAACACCTATGTATGAGTCAGTTGCACCGATACCGGCATTAGTAACATCAACATAGAAGCTTATGTTTTCCTCCCACCAGCTCTTGAACTGGTTTACATACTGATTAGTTGATGAGTTAGCACCCGAACCTGCCGTGATAGAGTCGCCGATGAAACAGATCTTTGTTGTCTCCTTAGGATTTTGCAGAGCGTAGTCGAGCTTAGCCGCAAGACGGGAAGTGTCGCCCTCGTTGATAACGCTTCTGGCGATCATGTTCTCAGTAGCACCATTTTTAACATCTATCTTTTCCGTAGACGCAGGGTACTTAGCAAGAAGCTTGTCTGAAACACTTTCGGTATCAGCCGCACTTGAATCGGAAGCCTGAGAGTTTGCCGCAGCGGAGTTTGAGTCAGCAGCAGAAGAGCTGTTTGAATCACCGCAGCTTGTGAGAGCAGCGCTTGTCATGCAAAGAGCAAGAGCCGCCGCAAGGAATTTCTTCATAGTAATAAGGTCCTTTCATATCTTGATTTTGCCAAATGGCTGTATATATTAACAAATATATTATACAACAAAAAGCAAATTAATGCAATAGGCATAAAACGATTACATTTGAATAAATCAGGGGCGAGGCTAAATGAGGAGCGAAGTTAAGTGAGGAGTGAGGAATGACAGTGTCGCACAAAGTAGAGTACCCAGCACCGAGCGAAGCGAGCAAAAGGTCCAGGGACACGTCCCTGGTCAGGGTCAAGGGGTGAAACCCATTGTGGGTACAGGGCAAAGCCCTGTCGGAGTTTGAGGCAGAGCCTCATTCGGCGCAAGCCGACAAGGTGCAGATTGTAGTATCAAAAGCAGATAGAAATAGGATATCAGATGAAAGTGATATCGGGGAATTAAATCTGCACCGCCTTTCTAGCCCTAAGCGCAATGTAGATACGCAAAGAGCGGAGCGATTTTGCGGCGGCAGGAACTTGCCCGAATGAGATGTAGGGGCGAACATTGTTCGCCTGTGCTTGGAGTTTGCTGTAAATTCAGGATTGTAGGGGACGACGCCCTCGGCGTCCCACTCGGAGGAATACTGCTGTATTTTTTGTATCTTTGATGTTGAATTATTCGGGGGTGACATTATTGTGAAATTCTCCAATAATTTAACGGGCAAGAAATATCGGGACGTCGTATTTCTGCAAAGCAGAAATTGCGCCGCTCCCCTACATGGTTTGTGCTAACACCCCCAGAAACCATTTGACAATCCCCTCCCCCCATGCTATAATAAATTCAGGAGGTGACATAACATGGAAATGTTTGATCTGAGAGCCGACTATAAAACACTGCCTGACGAAACTCTTCGCAGGCATTTCCGCAGGCTTATAAAAAGGCAGCGGCGATTTGCAGCTTTTACCTTTGCGTTGCTTATTCCTGCGGTTATAATATACGGAATGATAGGATGGGCGAATTATTTTGCGGCGGAAAGTGCGATGTTCGCATTTTTTGATGCAAGCTCAAATGCCTTTTTTAACTATGCGGCGTTTGCCGCCTGCGGTGCTTTGCTCATGGCGGATACAACTAAATTGATAGTCGCCTCCCCTGCCGTGATGATATTATATATGGGTCTGAAATTCGCCCTTTTTGACAGCGTGTCAGGCGATACTTTCGTTATGCTCGTCTACCTTATAGTAGCCGCTGTCATCACCGCAAAAACCGTGTCTGACCTTAATTTCATGCGTAAACTCCCCAACTTTCCCTTCGACGGCAGAAAAGAGCGTATAGATTTCGAGGGGCTTACCCGTGATAAAATGACCGAAAACCTGCAAAAATTGCTGGATAACCAAAAGGACGATAAGGTCATAACAAATGATTATGAGGATATCTTTACAAGCGATAAACCGCAGGATATCGTGACCCCTCCTGAGAATACCGACGAGTATCTCCAACAGCATAAAATGTCTTATCAGCGTGTAAGGTCATGGAACGATGTGAGCAGGCTGGATTAACAAACTGCTCCTTTTCTTTAATTATTTAATCAAGTGTGCGAAACTATGTCTTAATTTCTTAAAAATTGTTCAATTTTCTCTTGATTTATTCATTAAATCATGTTATAATAACACTGTATTTGAATTTATAGGAAAGGAGCTGTGCTGTATGATCGGTAACATCAAAATAATTGCTGTCTGTATGTGTAAAGTCTATGATGAGCGTAATTATAGAATCATACGGGCTCTTAATAATTTTGCTGTTGAAAACGATTACAGACTGTTTGTATATCACACCTGCTCAGACCTTTATTGGAAGACTCTGTCTGAAAAAGGCGAGCAGTCTGTGTTTGACCTTATTGATTATAATATAACAGATGCCGTCGTGACCTTTGAAGAGGGTGTGTATGCTGAGAATATAATGACAAAAATCAGAATGGACGCCGCCGAATATGGTAAGCCTGTCATATCAGTCGGCGTAGAGCATGACGATTGCATAAGCATCAAATTCGGCTATGCAAAAGGCTTTGAGCAAGTGGTTCGCCATGTGATAGAACAGCATGGCATAAGAGATATAGGATTTATCGCAGGCAGAAAAGACGAAGAAAATTCAGAAGAGCGTATAGCAGTTTTCAGAAAGCTACTCGAGGAGTATGATATCCCATTCAGAAATGATGTCTTTTATTACGGTGACTATTGGTCAGCACCTACTTTGAAAGCAGTGGACGATATGATAGAGGGAAATAAAGTCCCAAGAGCGATCATCTGTGCAAACGATATGATGGCTATAGCCGCAGGGGCTGAGTTTCAAAGACGTGGCTATAAAATACCTGAGGATATTATCATAACAGGCTTTGACGGACTTGAAGAGGCTAGGTACTGTACACCTATGCTTACAACAAGCGGCTGTAGCTATGATGATACTGCTAAAACCATCATCAATACTATAAGTAAAGCTTTGGCTGGTGAAAAGGCGGAAAAGGTATATACAGTTGACTATGATCTGTCCGTTGAAAATTCCTGCGGCTGTAAACCCTCAGTGGAGCAGATAAATACTGGTGAGCATATCAGAATGCTCCGAGACAGAATGAACTGTTATCAGGACGAGGAGCGTGTCCTATATGAGCTTGCAGTGAATGTCATGAATTGCGAAACTCCTAAGACTCTTGCCGCCCTGCTGAAAGAGTATGCTTTTGGCGATATGGCTGTTGTGGTGAATGGTGATTTCTTTGACGAACGTAAAGACCCTCGTGTAAGCAATAGAGAACCGCTTTTTAGCGATAAAATGATACTTTTGCGGAGCCGTGCCGTGGAAGATAGAGATGTCCCACAGCCTTTTGACCGCACCAACATCATTCCCGATATAGAGAATATAATGGACTATAAAGTTCCCCTCATATTCTCCGCACTTGCCTATATCGGCATACCACTTGGCTATGCCTGCTTCTATTTTCCTGTCAGGCTCAACGAGTATTTTAAAATACCGCTCTATGTAAATTCCCTGAATACCGCCTTGGGCAGCTTCCGAAGCGTCACCTATCAGAAGTATATGACAAAGCATATCGAAGAAATGTACCGTCACGATATGCTAACAGGGCTTTATAACCGTACTGGCTTTTATAATGCCCTTGAGGCTCTGCCAAGAAGAAACGATCAGCTTGCATTGGTGGTTTCCGTTGACGTTGACGGACTTAAATACATAAACGATAATTTCGGACACGAAGCAGGCGACTATGCAATAAGAGCCGCCGCAAACGCTATCGACAGCGTGAGCATAGAAAATAAAGTCTGCGGCAGATTTGGCGGAGATGAGCTTGCCCTTTTCGCTATCGTTGATACAGACCTTTCCGAGCAGGTCAAGGAGGAGATAAAGGATAAAATGGCAGAGCTGAACAGGCGAAGCGGTAGATCCTATGTCCTCTCAGTAAGCGTCGGTGCAGCAGTAGCTCCGGTGGAAAACTTCTGGTTTGACGATGTAATGCACATCGCCGATAAATATATGTATGAGGATAAAAGACTTAAACCTCATAACAGGATATGATCTGTAATGGTTCTGAAAAAACTTAGAGGACGGATAAAACCGTCCTTTTAGCTTGTTGAAAAAGTCTGAAACAAGTGGGACGTCGAGGGCGCCGTCCCCTACAAATGGCGAAAATACGCTGTTTGTATGTAGGGGCGAACAGCGTTCGCCCGTTATTTGAGTGTTTTTCGATAGGCTTAGAGGACGGATAAAACCGTCCGTTTTTTATTTTTTGCATAATTTTGCTTGACGAAACGACATAAAAGTTGTATAATATTAATTAATGCTTTGTGAACTATGTGTTTCTAACAATGTGTACAAAAAGCAGAACGTATATTTGTGCGAAAGGGAGAAGTTGAGCCGCAGTAACCACCTGTGTGCAACTTTTTGCCCCTGTGAACGCATTTATATGTGTCAGCATATTAGGAACGGAACGTGAAAATGAAGATAAAACAGCTTTTTTCGGGTGATACCGATAATACATTCATACAGTTTTTCAGATACGTCTTTGTGGGCGGATTCGCATTTGTGGTGGATTACGGCATTATGACAGCACTTGTGGAGCTTTGCCGCTTCGACCCCGTCATTGCCGCGACTATCTCTTTCGTGGCAGGACTTTTGGTGAATTATTCCCTGAGTACGTTTTGGATATTCAAAAATTCAAAGATAAAAAACCGCTTTGCAGAGTTTGCGGCATTTGCCGCCGTGGGCGTTGTGGGACTTGGCATAAATGCCGCAATAATATGGTTTTTCAAGGATATCCTTGCTTCAAAGCTCATATTCGGCACGCTTCTTCCGCAGGATAAATATTATCTTGTGGGCAAACTTGTTTCCACAGTGATAGTTTTCATATGGAATTTTGCAGGCAGAAAATTTATTATATTTGATAAAAATAAAGACTGAACAGGAGAGGATAACACATGGAAAAGGTAATTATTATAGGCGCAGGCCCAGCCGGTCTGACTGCGGCAATAGAGCTTCTTAAAAACGGCGGTGACTATGACGTGACCATACTTGAAGGCTCGCAGGCAATGGGCGGAATATCACAGACAGTGAGATATAACGGCAACCGCATGGATATAGGCGGACACAGATTTTTCTCCAAAAATCAGCAGGTCATGGATTGGTGGGCAGACCTTATGCCTTTGCAGGGCAAACCTGCCTATGACGATAAAAAGCTAGGCCACGAAAAGCCCCTTGCCGAAAACGGCCCCGACCCTGAAACTGAGGATAATGTAATGCTCGTCCGTGACAGAGTGTCGAGAATTTATTACAATAAGCACTTCTTCGACTACCCTATCTCAATGAAGCCCGAAACCATAAAGAACATGGGCTTTGTCACCACCATGAAAGCAGGTTTTAGCTACCTGTGGGCGTGCGTGTTCAAAATGCCTGAAACAAACCTTGAGAATTTCTACATAAACCGTTTCGGAAAGGTCCTCTATTCCATGTTCTTCGAGGGCTATACCGAAAAGCTTTGGGGTAGACACCCAAGCGAGATATCCGCAGATTGGGGCTCACAGCGTGTAAAGGGTCTTTCTATCACAGCCCTTTTGAAAGATATGTTCAAAAAGGTGTTCGGCACAAAGAATAAAGGCGAGGTGGAAACCTCCCTTATCGAACAGTTCTGGTATCCAAAATACGGCCCTGGTCAGCTTTGGGAAACCGCTGCTGAGAAAGTAAAAGAGCTTGGGGGAAAAATACTCACAGGCTGTCAGGTAAAGAAAATAATGTGCGAGGGCAGAAAAGTCACCTCCGTTGTCTGCGATACCGCTGAGGGCGAAAAGACCTTCACAGGTGATATCTTTATCTCCTCAATGCCTGTCAAAGACCTTATCCTCGGCATGGATGGCACAAAGCCTTGCGATACCGTCATAAAGATAGCCAAGGGCCTGCCGTATCGTGATTTCGTCACAGTTGGACTTCTTGTCAATAAGCTCAACCTTAAAAATGAAACAAATAAAACAACTCTCGGCAATATCGTCCCTGACTGCTGGATATATGTTCAGGATAAGGGCGTGAAACTGGGCAGAATACAGATATTCAACAACTGGTCGCCTTATATGGTGGAAAAGCCTGAGAATACAGTTTGGATAGGCCTTGAGTATTTCTGTGCCGAGGGGGACGATTTCTGGAATATGTCCGAGGAGGACTGCGTAAAATTCGCCACCGCTGAGCTTGTTAAAATGGGAGTTATCTCCGAAAATGAAGTCCTTGATTCCCATAGAGAAAAGGTGAAGAAAGCATATCCTGCTTATTTTGATACATATAAGCATTTCGATACCATGATAAAGTTCCTCGATACTTTCCCTAACCTCTATTGCGTGGGCAGAAATGGTCAGCATAGATATAATAATATGGACCATTCAATGCTCACCGCCATGGAAACAGCCGAAGCCATAAAAACAGGCAAAAAGAGCAGAAAAGATATCTGGAACGTGAACACAGAAAAAGAATATCACGAAGAAAAATCTGGAAACTAATATGAACAAAAAGAAAGGTGGACTTCTTCTGTCCCTGCGGAAAGACATGAACAGAAGAGCCATAAGCGACAGACGGCTTGAGGCGATCTTCCGCACCCTCAGCCGTCACACTTATATAGTTGCAGCGTTCATATGCCTTGCACTCACAGGCTTTGGAAGCTATAGCTATAAGTTTTTAAACGGCGTCATTGTGTGTGGCGTTTTCATGATAATAGAGTTTTTCTACCTCAGACGGTTTTTGAAACAGCTCGATGACAGCGGAAAGCATACTGTAGGCTCAGTTTTGACCTTTGCAGGCAAGACCCTTTTGACCCTTGCGGCAGTGAATTATTTCGTACATACCCAATATAAAGCGGCTTTTATCTGCTTTGCAGGACTTTGCGCCGTGCTTGTTATGTATGTCGCGTTGCTCAATAACGATAAAAAGTTCCACGACCGTGTCACCTGCCTTGCCTTGGCAGGAGCAGGCTTTGTCCTGCGCTATTCTTATGTCTTTATGTCCGATATCTATACAAGACAGAATGATGTGTGGTATTTCGGCGGCGAGGGCGGTCACGCAGGCTATATAGAGTATATCTATAATAACAACGCCCTGCCGAATTTCGACCCTACCACCCTTTGGCAGTATTATCACCCGCCTCTCCACCATATCATCTGTGCGGTGTGGCTGAAATTCTGCACCTCCATAGGCATAGAGTATTATATGGCGTGCGAGGCTATACAAGCTCTGACCCTCTTCTATGTCTGCGCCGTTACAATAACAGTCTATAAGATATTACGGCTCTTTGACCTTAAAGGCAAAGCCCTGACTATCCCGTTCGGTATGTGCTGTATGTATCCATACCTTGTCCTAATGTCAGGTGGAATAAATAACGACCCTCTCATGCTGTGCTTTACAGTGGGAGCAATATATTGCGTGTTGAAATGGTATAGAGAACAGACCGCAAAGAATATCGTCAAAGCAGCCCTCTGTATCGGTCTTGGCATGATGACAAAAATATCCGTAGGGCTTATCGCCCCTGCCGTAGCCATACTTTTCTTTATGGCGCTTGTGCAAAATCGTAAGAATATGGCAAACCGCCTAGGCCAAATGTGCCTTTTCGGTGTAGTATGCTGTCCTCTTGGACTTTGGTGGAGCGTGAGAAATTACCTGCGTTTCGGCGTAAAACCAAACTATGTCCCAAGCCTTTCAAATGCCGACGTCCAGTATATAGGCGACCTTACAGCCAAACACCGCCTTACAGACTTCAGCTTCTCGCAGTTTAAAATAGTCTTTGAGCAGTGGGGCGGCGAAAGCTATAAAGAGTATAACCCTACCATAGCAATGCTTAAAAACTCGCTTTTTGGCGAGGGCATAAACGAAACTTTCTTCCCCAAAAACGCAATGCTCGTGCCATATGCACTTTTCTGGATAGCCTTGGTTCTTGCGGTCATAGCGTTTATTGCAATGCTCATAGTGCTTTTTGTAAAGACCGATAACGCAAGATTTACCGAAAAGCTCATGCTCACAGTGGTCTATGCCACTATCTTAGGCAACTATTATAACTTCTGCATCAGATATCCTTTTATCTGCACAATGAATTTCAGATACATAGTACCATGTATGCTCATAGGACTTATAAATATCGGACTTTTCACAGACCTTTGCAAGCGCTCCGAAAAAGCCCCATGCAAAGCCATAGTCAGCACCCTGAGCTATCTTTCTTCTGCATTTATCGTCCTGTCCTACATAACATACTTCTTTGTGGCAAGCACCAACGGATAAAACCCCGACCCCATGTAGGGGCGAACAGCGTTCGCCCGCCTAGCTTCCCCACAAACTGAAAAATATCGCAAAAAAAATACCGACCGCTCAACCCGAGCCGTCGGTATTTTCATTATGCCAATATAGCCTTATTTCTTTGTAGTGACAGTTTTTGTTGCCGACCAAGCGCCGTAATACTTTGTGCCGCCTACAGTTGTGTAAGATCTCACACGAACATAGTATTTCTTGTTGGCAGAAAGCTTTGAAACAGTGGTCTTGTCTGTCTTGTTGTTTGTGATAGTCACTTTCTTAGCACCAGTGAACTTTGAGTTGGTAGCATACTGAATTTCATATCCCGTAGCAGAGCCTTTCTGCGCCCAGTCGATAAAGAATGCCTTCGACTTAGCCGTAAGCTTCTGTATCTCCTGCTTTGCAGGATTTATCTTGAACGTCTTTGTGATAACTCCGCCATACTTGCCCTTGCCTGTTATCTTTACAGTAGCCTTGCCAACTTTTTTGTTGTTGGAGTATGAAACAGTGTAGTCAGTGCCGTTTTTAAGAACAGTGTTTCCGACCTTTACAGTTACGTTCTGCGTGATAGCCTTTCCTGTGAACGCCTTTGTGGAAATGCCCGAAACAGTAGCCTTTGTGATGTCGTTGTTAGCCGTCTTTATGCTCTTTACATCAGACCATGCGCCGTAGTATACCTTGCCGTTTCTGTTTGTGTAGGAACGAACACGAACATAATATGTCTTGTCCCCTGTCAGACCGCTTATTGTCAGCGTGTCAGGCTTGTTTGCTGTCAAATGCCTTGAAGCCGCACCATTCATGTTTGCGTTTACAGAATACTCGACGTCATATCCCGTTGCAGAGCCTTTCTGCGCCCAATCAATATAGAAGCCCTTGTATCTGGTTTCAAGCTTCTGTATTTGCTGTTTTGCAGGAAGAATGTCGAACTTAGCGCTCAGTGTGCCTGAATAGTTGCCCTTGCCGTATACATAAACGCTAGCCGTGCCGACGTTCTTGTTGTTTGAGTATGAAACTGTGTAGTCAGTGCCTCTTGTGAGCGTCCTGCCTGCTGCCTTTACTGTAACTGACGGAGTAATATTGCTTCCTGTGAATGAAACGCTTGAAGCCACTGAAACAGTTCCGCCTGCCATTGCACGCTTTGTGATAGTGAAGTTCTTTGATGTGTAACCTGTGTAGTCGCCCATGCCTGTCGCAATAACAGTTGCAACGCCAACGTTTAGATTGTTTCTATATGAGATAGTGTAATCCTTGCCTGCCTGAAGCACCTTGCCGTCAAGCGTAACTGTAGCCGCAGGCTTTTTGTATGTGCCGTCATAAACATAGCTTGTTTCTGAAAGCGTAAGAAGTCCGTTGTTAAGGCTCTTCTTTGAAACAACTATCTTAACGTCCTTTGAAACGCTGTCATAACCATTTGCAGAAGCCGTAACAGTAACATATCCTGTGCCTGTCTTGAGAGCGGTCACGTTTCCGTTCTTGTCAACAGTGCATATTGACGGAGTCGTGCTTTTGTATGTGAGAACAGCCCCGCTTGTTGATGAACTTGCTCCAATGTTTTTGCTCTGTCCCGCAATTATCGTAACGCTTGAAGAACAGTTAAGATCTACTCTGTTGCCGTAAGGCTTCATAAGAGCCTCGATAACGTCCTTTGCAGGACTTGTAACAGTATTGTTTTTTCTGTTTATGTAGCCGTGATATTCACCGTTGAGAACAATGCTGCTTCCGTTGTATCTTGCAAAAGCATTGTTGTCCCACAGTACGCATGGAATGTTATTCTTCTTTGCAAGCGCAGTGTAGTCTGTTGCCCACTTTACACGCTCAGCAGTGTTGTTCTTGTCTGTTGAGCCGAACTCACCTATAACGACAGGTATACCTTTGTCACGGAAATTGCTTTTCAGCGTGCTGAAAAGGTCCCGAAGCTCACTCTTTATTGAAGATGTATATGCAGAGGTCGAGCCTGGACCAACATTCATTGCAAAGTTGTAAGGGCTGTATGCGTGAACTGATACAGCGATGCGGTTTTTGTTGCCTGAGATATCTGTAGGAAGCTTGAAGCCTGAAACGGTTGCACCGTCTATGGAAGCGTCGTAACCGGGACACATGATAAGTCTGCCCTTGTTGTTTGAGCCTGTGTTTCTTATGGTGTCAACAGCCTTCTGATTGAGCTTGTTTATGCAGCCTATAGCGTCCTTTACCTCTGACGGAATGCTCCACTTGTTGAACCACCATTCATAGCTGGAGCCGATAAGACGAGGCTCATTCAATGTTTCAAATATAAGATGATAGTCATAATCCTTGAAGTATTCTGCCGCCTGTGACCATACGCTGGTAACAAATTTCTCAGAGCTTGAATATGCAGAAGACCTTGGGTAATATCCCGCTCCCGAAGCGCTTGCAGATGACTTTGTGTCATGATGAATGTTCAAAATAACATACATATCGTTTTTGTAGCAGTAATCAACTACTTCCTTTACTCTTGCAAGCCATGCCGAGTCGATAGTGTAGTTGTCACCCGATACGTGCTTGCCCCAAGAAACAGGCACTCTCACTGTGTTGAAGCCTAAAGACTTTACCTTGTCTATAAGAGCCTGAGTTGTTTTAGGATTGCTCCACGATGTTTCCGTGTCAAGACCTGAACCGCCTGTTGCGTCATGAGAGTTGCCCAAATTCCAGCCCAGACCCATATCTTCAAGTATGGCTTCCGTGTCAGCGTTTTTGAGAGTATCTCCCGACAATGCCTGCGCATTTATATCCCCAAGGTCAAGACCAATAAATATAGTCATTGCCATTAAAAGAGATAAAATAAAGCTCAGGTATCTTTTTGATACTGATTTCATTCTTTCCCGTCCTTTCATATATAAAATATTAACCTCATCAGTACCTTTTATTATACCACATCTCTGTTCAAATTAGAATACGCTTATTAAACAAATAACATACATTCTTTTTGTGTATAAATCTCAAATGTTCATATTTTTAATCGCTATATGAAAAAGTGCTGATTTATTAACGCTGATATAATTATACGATGTTAAAAATTCAGAGGATATTATCTGCCAAAAATCAGATTTTGCTATTGAAAATGAAGCGGTATTGTGCTATAATCAAATGTGTTCATAGCTTTATCTCAAAGAAAGGAAAGGTGTATTTTATGAAAGTTAAACAGTGGCTTGCATCATCACTTGCAGTGCTGATGCTTGTTTCGACCGTGGGCTGCGGAGATAATTCCTCAAGCTCAAAAGCTGAAAGCAAATCAAACAACAGCTCTGCCGTTGTTTCGGAAACTGCAATGCCTGAAAAGGATTATGCAACAACGACCGACGGCTCAGCGAAAGTCAAGATCGACGGAACAAAATTCATGGTGGGCGACAAGGAGCTTTGGTTCAATGGAGTGAACGCTCCATGGGATAAGTGGAACGACTTTGGCGGAGGCTTTAATTTTGAGTTCTGGCAGGATCATTTCCAGAAGCTTCACAATTCAGGCGTAAATGCCGCAAGAATATGGATAATCTGCAACGGCGACGTTGGTATGGCTATCTCAGCAGACGGTACATTTGACGGTGCAACAACAGCTCATTGGGAGGATCTTGACAATCTGTTCTATCTTGCAGAACAGTATCAGATCTATATAATGGCAACAGTTCAGTCCTTTGATAACTTCAAGGATCAGAACCAGAATTATCAGGCTTGGAGAACGCTCATTCAGGACAGCGACAAGACAGATATGTTTGTAGATAACTACATAGTTCCTCTCGTTCAGAGATACGGCAAGAGCGACTATTTCTGGTCTGTAGACCTTTGTAACGAGCCTGACTGGATAGTTGAAAATGAAGAGTGCGGCAAGCTTGATTGGCCCTATCTGGAGCAGTATTATGCAAAGGCAGCTGCAGCTATCCATGCAAATTCAGACGTTCTCGTAACCGTGGGTCTGGGTATGATAAAGTATAACTCCGACAGCCAGCAGGGCAACAAAATATCCGACAGCGAGCTTCAGAACGTTTTGAGCGGTGATAAGTATGACAAGAGCCTTGCCTATGTTGACTTCTATTCAACTCATTGGTACACTTGGATGCAGGGAATGTGGGGATATCCTTTCAGCGAATCTCCAACAGACTTTGGCCTTGACGGTACAAAGCCTTGCGTTATAGGCGAATGCCCAGCCGTTGCAAGCGACAGCGATTTCGACATCACCTCAGCTTATGAGGACGCTTACAACAATGGTTGGAACGGTGTGTTTGCATGGAAAACAAGCGGTCAGGACGATGGCTGTGGTCTGTGGCAGGATATCCAGCCTGCTATAGAAAAAATGGCAGGTATCTGCGAGGATAAGATATTCCCTAACGGCAAAAAAGCTGTATAAACAAACTTTGATAAAATAATCACAAAAAGAGCCGACTTTTGCGGCTCTTTTTTGTTGCTCTTTTTTGTGAACAAATTGTGCTGTCTGTTGACTATAGTGCGGCATAATGCTATAATAAGATACGGAAAATCAATGACGATTTGCAGAAAGTAAAATGCTGTGAATCGTTATTTTTACGCATTAACGTCATATAATGGCGGTGTGGAAAGGAAGTAAAATCATGGAAGAGTATAGCTACATATTGTTTATTGCACTTATACTGCTTTCGACCAAGATTCTCGGTCTTGTAACAAAGAAAATGAAACTGCCGCAGGTAGTCGGTGCGTTGTTGGCGGGCGTAATACTCGGACCTGCTGTTCTTAATGTTGTAAAAGAAACTGAGTTCATCTCAGAACTGTCAGAAATTGGCGTTATCGTGCTGATGTTCACCGCAGGACTTACAACAGACGTTAAGGAGCTTAAAAAGACTGGTAAAGCGTCATTCATAATCGCTCTTCTTGGCGTTATCGTACCACTGTTCGGCGGACTTGGACTTGCCGCTGCAATGGGCGTAGGCAAGGGCGATAAGCTCGCCTGCTCACCATTCCTGCAGCACCTTTTCATAGGCGTTGTGCTTACTGCAACATCAGTTTCTATCACAGTAGAAACTCTGAAAGAGCTTGGCAAGCTCTCTACAAGAGCAGGTAATGCCATTCTCGGTGCGGCTATCATAGACGATATCCTTGGTATCATCGCATTGACCCTTATCACAAGCCTTGCAGATACAAGCGTTCACGTTGCAACAGTTCTTATTAAGATAGTAGCGTTCTTTGCAGTGGCTATCGGCTGTACAGTGGTTTACCATGTTGTGTTCACAAAGTGGAGAAAAAGAGATAAAAAAGACCTTAGACGTCACGTTATCATTTCCTTCGTTTTCTGCCTGCTCATGGCGTATGTAGCAGAGCTTTTCGGCGTAGCAGATATCACAGGCGCATTTGTTGCAGGTCTTGCAATTTCAAGCGAAAAGGACGTAAAGTATATCTCAAACAGATTTGAAACACTTTCGTATATGTTCCTTTCACCAGTGTTCTTTGCAAGCATCGGTCTTACAATGAACGGTATCAACATGAACGGCAAAATGGTGCTGTTTACAGTTTTGCTCCTTGCTGTGGCAATAATCACAAAGATAATAGGCTGCGGACTAGGCGCAAAGGTTTGTAAGTATACAAATCAGGAAAGCTTGCAGATAGCAATGGGTATGATCTCACGAGGTGAGGTCGCACTTATAGTAGCGGCTAAAGGACAGAAGCTTGGACTTATGGGCGACGAAGTTTTCGCACCTATCATCATCATGGTGGTTGCAACAACGATAATCACACCGGTATTCCTGAAGTTTGTGTTTAAGGATAATCATGAAGAACACGTTGAGGACGAGCTTATGAAGTCTGTGGAGGGCTTCTCACAGTATGAACAGGAGCTGCAGGAACTCTCAAGAAAAGAAAAGTAATGAAAAAAAAGCAAAGAGCGGAGCAAAAAACTCCGCTCTTTTTTGTACAAAAAAATCCGCTGCCACGAATGATAGCGGATATGGGTGCAGGGGCACGCCCCTGCTTAAAGATTGAACATGATCTGATTGAGTACGCTCTCCAGATATTCCTGTCTGCCGCTTGAAAGTGAGTCTGTGACTTCGCCCTTCTCAACTGCATACTTCTCAAGGCTCTCCATGTCAGCCTTACCTGCAATGATGTCTGCACCAATGCCTGTTGTCCAGCTTGCATATCTGTCATCAACGAACTTGTCAAGTCTGCCGTCCTCAATGATCTTTGCAGCAGCCTTAAGACCAAGTGCAAATGTGTCCATACCTGCAATGTAGCTCAGGAAAATGTCTTCCATTGTGTATGAGCCTCTTCTTGCCTTAGCGTCAAAGTTCAGACCACCGTTTGTGAAGCCGCCTGCCTTGAGAACTTCGTACATACAAAGTGTAGCGTCATAAGCGTTTGTAGGGAACTGGTCTGTATCCCAACCGAGCAGTGGGTCGCCCTGGTTAGCGTCGATAGAACCGAATACACCGTTATCTCTTGCAACTCTCAGCTCATGCTGGAAAGTGTGCTGGGCAAGTGTAGCGTGGTTAGCCTCGATGTTCATTTTGAAGTCCTTGTCAAGACCATATTTTCTCAGAAAACCGAGAACTGTAGCTGTATCGAAATCATACTGATGCTTTGTAGGCTCCTTTGGCTTTGGCTCGATGTAGAAATCACCTGTGTAGCCCTTTGAACGAGCATAATCAACAGTCAGCTTCATAAGTCTTGCCATGTTGTCAAGCTCCAGACCCATGTTTGTGTTCAGAAGAGTCTCATATCCTTCTCTTCCGCCCCAGAAAACGTAGCCCTTACCGCCAAGCTTGATAGTAGCGTCAACAGCGTTCTTGATCTGTGCAGCCGCATAAGCAAAAACATCAGCAGAAGGTGATGTGCCTGCACCATGCATATATCTTGGGTGATCGAAGCACTTAGCAGTACCCCAAAGAAGCTTCTTAGTAGGGTCAGCAGCCATTTTTTCAGCTATGTAGTCAACTACCTCAGCAAGCTTTGCGTTAGTGGTGCCGAGATCACCGTACTCAGGAGAAAGGTCACGGTCATGGAAGCAGAAATAGTCGATAGAAAGCTTGTCCATTATCTCGAAAGCAACATCGACCTTCTTCTTAGCTCTTGCCTCAGGAGCAGCCTCGCCCCAAGTCTTGTCAGTAGTGCCGCAGCCGAACATATCAGTGCCGTCGCCGCCCATTGTGTGCCACCATGAAAGAGCGAACTTGAGCTGTTCTCTCATAGTCTTGCCCATTACAACCTCATCTGGGTTATAATACTTAAAAGAGAGGGGATTAGTTGAGTTTACACCCTCATACTTGATCTTTGGAATATCCTTAAAATACTCTGCCATAATTTTGACCTCCGAATATATTATTGTTTGATCTTAACGATTAAACGATTACAATACAATAATACACCAAATCGCACCTGTTTGTCAACTGTTTTTTATCAAAATTGCATATATTGATATATATTAAAATTGTGGGATAACTGCATAGACACACTATTTTTTCTCGTATTTTCATCAATATTTCTGTAATAATTTTCTGTAATAACTGCACAAATTTTGACAACTAAACTTGTGCAAACAAATGATTTATCTTTTAATTTGGCAACATTTCTGCAATTGTTGCATTTTTTATGCAACAAAAGAGGTGTTTTTCGTGTATAAGTAGAAAGCGTCTTAGATACTTGCGGGCACGTACAAGCCCTGCGACTTAGTGAATACGATGAGAGATTCTGGAACAGGCTGTAGAGTACTTGTATCAGGACGTGGGCGTGCATTGTGATATTTTGTGTATGCAACACCTAGGACATAATACCAAATGTCATACCCCGAACGTAACTTGAAAATCGAATATAAACGGCTGAAACACGAACCCAACGGCAACAAATCTGTAGGGGACGACGCCCTCGGCGTCCCGATATTCCTCACCCATTGAATTAACAGAGATTATCACAACAATGTCACCCCGAAAATAATTTGGCATCAATGATACAACAATTATGCGTTATTCCTCCGAACGGGACGCCGAGGGCGTCGTCCCCTACAATTATGGATACTGTTGATACGCATACCTCCATTGAATACATTTATCCCCACCCGAAAATCTGATTTCAGACCTGCAATACCCCCACAATAAATTGTACAATTTGCTCTCAAAATCATTTTGCAACTTAATAGATATTGTGCAACCCTACAAAAATCACATAAATGACCTTAAATGACTTGAATTTTGCGAAAAAGGTGCTAAAATATAATTAGCACTCAGAAAGACCGAGTGCTAACAATCCGATCGTGAGAGTGCTGAAAACATAGGTGCGACCACGAAGGATCCTAATTTAGCATATTAAAAGGTATTATAAAAGGAGGAACTTATCATGGCGATCAAACCATTGCAGGACAGAGTTGTAGTTAAGATGACAGAGGCTGAGGAAACCACAAAGAGCGGTATCATTCTCACAGGCTCAGCTAAGGAAAAGCCTGAGGTCGCAGAGGTAATAGCTGTAGGCCCTGGTAAAAAGGACGTTACTATGGGCGTTAATAAGGGTGACAAGGTGCTTATCTCTAAGTACAGCGGTACTAATGTTAAGCTGGACGGTGAAGAGTTCATTATCGTTAAAATGGACGACATTCTCGCAGTTGTTGACTAATTTCACTGCATTTTAAATAGTATATAAACGGAGGTAATTTACAATGGCTAAGGATATAATTTTTGGCGAAGACGCAAGAAAAGCTTTGCAGAGCGGTATCGACAAGCTCGCAAACACTGTTAAGATAACACTGGGACCTAAGGGCAGAAATGTAGTTCTTGATAAGAAGTACGGTGCTCCTCTTATCACAAACGACGGTGTTACTATAGCTAAGGAGATCGAGCTTGACGACCCATTCGAGAACATGGGCGCACAGCTTGTAAAGGAAGTCGCTACTAAGACTAACGATGCTGCCGGTGACGGTACAACAACAGCTACATTGCTTGCTCAGGCTCTTGTTAGAGAGGGTATGAAGAATATCGCAGCAGGTGCTAATCCAATGGTACTTAAAAAAGGTATGGATCAGGCTGTAGATACTGCTGTTGAAACTATCGTCGCTAACTCAAAGAAGATAGAAGGCTCTGATGAGATAGCTAGAGTAGGTGCTGTTTCTGCCGCTGATGAGAACATCGGTAAGCTTATCGCTGAGGCTATGGAAAAGGTAACTGCTGACGGCGTTATCACTCTTGAAGAGTCAAAGACTGCTGAAACTTACAGCGAAGTCGTTGAAGGTATGCAGTTCGACAGAGGATATATCGCACCTTACATGGTAACAGATACAGATAAAATGGAAGCTGTTCTTGATGACGCTTACATTCTTATCACAGACAAGAAGATCTCTAACATTCAGGAAATTCTTCCACTTCTCGAGCAGATCGTAAAGGCTGGCAAGAAGCTCCTTATCATTGCCGAGGACGTTGAGGGCGAGGCTCTTTCAACTCTTATCGTAAACAAGCTGAGAGGCACATTCACTTGCGTAGCTGTAAAGGCTCCTGGCTTTGGCGACAGAAGAAAGGAAATGCTTCAGGATATCGCTATCCTCACAGGCGGTCAGGTAATTTCATCTGAACTTGGTCTTGAACTCAGCGAAACAACTATGGAGCAGCTGGGCAGAGCAAGACAGGTAGTCGTTCAGAAAGAGAACACTATCATTGTTGACGGCGCAGGCAACAGCGACGATATCAAGGCAAGAGTTGGTCAGATCAAGTCACAGATCGAGAATACAACTTCTGATTTCGACAGAGAAAAGCTTCAGGAAAGACTTGCTAAGCTTTCAGGCGGCGTAGCTGTTATCAAGGTCGGTGCTGCAACTGAGGTAGAAATGAAAGAGAAGAAGCTGAGGATCGAGGACGCTCTGGCAGCTACAAAGGCAGCTGTTGAAGAGGGTATCGTAGCAGGCGGCGGAACAGCTCTTATCAACGCTATGCCAGCAGTTAAGAAGCTCGTTGACAAGCTCAGCGGTGACGAAAAGACAGGCGCTCAGATCGTTTACAAGGCTCTTGAAGAACCAGTTAGACAGATCGCAGTGAACGCAGGTCTTGAGGGCAGCGTTATCATAGACAAGATAATCCGTTCAAGAAAGGTCGGCTACGGCTTCAACGCTTATACTTCTGAGTATGTTGACATGATACCTGCAGGTATCGTTGACCCTACTAAGGTTACACGTTCAGCTCTCCAGAACGCAGCTTCTGTTGCTTCAATGGTGCTCACAACTGAGAGCCTTGTTGCAGACAAGAAGGATCCGCAGGCTGACGCTGCTATGGCAGCCGCAGCAGCAGGTGCAGGCGGAATGGGCGGTATGTACTAATAAGCTCCCATGACTAATATCTGATATAATTTACAGCCTCCGTAGTTATCCTGCGGAGGCTGTTTGTATGGAATGGGTAATATTTTATGATATAGTTTACAAAAATCAAATAATATCCTCGATGCTTTTGTAAGTAAAATCCAAAAGTATTGATTAATTAAATTAAATATATACATATTGTTGCAGACGTCCGCTTAAAATTAAAGCAAATTATGATATTTAATAAAAAGTTAAATAATTATTCACACAATGGGTTTGTGAATTTGTTATAATACTTATATCAATTTGAATAATTATTGTCTTTTGTTCAAATTTTCAGAAGTGTGAAAATTTGAAATAATGGGCATGAAAAGAAGTAAATAAACGAAAGGAAGATGAAATATGTCGCTTGGACGAGTATTGGTAGTAGACGATGATAAGAACATCTGCGAGCTGCTCAGGCTTTACCTTGAAAAGGAGGGCTATGGAGTAATACTTGCACATGACGGTGAGGAAGCAGTGGTAAAATTCAACGCTCTTAAGCCTGACATCATACTGCTTGACATTATGCTGCCTGGTATAGACGGCTGGCAGGTATGCCGTGAGATAAGAAAGAAGTCCAACGTGCCTATCATCATGATAACCGCAAAGGTAGAAACATTTGATAAGGTGCTTGGTCTGGAGCTTGGAGCTGACGACTATATCGTAAAGCCTTTCGATACAAAAGAAGTTATCGCAAGAATAAAGGCTGTTTACAGAAGAGTAGGTCAGTCATCAGGCGAAGCTGAGATAAAGGAAGTCAAGTATGACAAGCTTTCAGTCAATATGACAAGATATGAGCTGAGAGTAAACGGTCAGGTGCTTGACACACCGCCGAAGGAGCTTGAGCTTCTGTTCCACCTTGCTTCAAATCCGAACAGAGTTTATACAAGAGATCAGCTCCTTGATGAGGTATGGGGCTTTGAATATTACGGCGATTCGAGAACTATCGACGTTCACGTTAAGCGTCTGCGTGAGAAGCTTGAGGGCGTTTCTGACAAGTGGGCACTTAAAACTGTATGGGGCGTAGGATACAAGTTTGAAGTCGCTGAAACACCGCATGAGTAATCGTAAAAGCATATTCTTTAAATACTTTGTAATTTGTTCAGCAGTAATACTTATAAGCTTTGTGTGCTTAGGAACGGTATTACTGCTGGTTTCTTCAAGGTATTTTATTGACGAAAAAAAGAGCCTGTTGGAGAAAAACACCAAGGCTCTTGCTTTATATACGCAGGAAGAAATGCTGGCTCAGCCTGCCGACTGGAAAAAGTCGGTGACAGATGAGATGACGCAGTATTCAATGGCGTGCAACGCTGATTTTATCTTGTGCGACTCTACGGGAGCAGTGCTTGTGAACTCCAGTAAGGATCCTGTGTGCAGCCCTCATAATATATCTGTCCATGAGCTTGAAGCTTTTTCTGACAATTGCGAGTATGTTTATTCGGATCTCGGAGGAGCTTTCGATGCTATATATCATGTGATAGGTAAGTCGTTCAAAGCGAATGGACCTGAATATTATGTGCTTGCATTCAGTTCAAAGGCGGCTCAGGACGACTATACCTACAACATAATGGAAATATTTATAGTTTCCGCTATAATAGTTCTGGTCATAGTAATGTTTCTGGTATATTTCATGACGCTGAAGCTTACAGAGCCTATAAAAGAGATAGCGGAAGTATCAAAGAAGATAGGAGCAGGAGATTTTTCCGTCACCCTGCCTGATTATTCTACCTCGGAGCTTGAACAGCTCAGCAACGCTTTCAACGATATGGCGGCCAGCCTGAAAAGCTATGACACCATGCGAAACAGCTTCCTTGCGAACGTTTCTCATGAGCTTAGAACGCCTATGACGTCTATAGGCGGTTTTGTGGACGGCCTGCTTGACGGCACCATACCAAAGGAGCAGGAGAGATATTATCTTAAAATAATTTCCTCTGAGGTACACAGACTTGCAAGGCTCGTAAGAAGTATGCTCAATCTTGCAAAGATCGAGGCAGGCGAGCTTAAACCTAATTTGCAGTATTTCTCTGTGCTTGAGCCGATAGTCGATACCCTTGTGACTTTTGAGCCAAGGCTTGAGGAAAAGCAGATAGAGATAAGGGGTCTTGACGTTGACAGAGTGACCCTTTATGCTGATAACGACCTTGTTCATCAGGTCATGTATAACCTCATAGAGAACGCCATAAAGTTCGTTGACAAGGGCGGTTATATAGAGTTTCACTTTGAGCCTGAGGGTAACATGACGAGCATTTCTATCAGAAACAGCGGTGAGGGTCTGTCTGAGGACGAGCTTCCGCTGGTGTTCGACAGATTTTATAAGACCGATAAGTCAAGAGGACTTGACAAGACGGGCGTTGGATTGGGACTTAATATCGTGCGTTCTATCATAAAGCTCCATGGGGGCAAGATAATGGTACGAAGCGTTAAGAACGAGTATACGGAATTTGTGTTCACGCTGCCTAACAAGGCGGAGGGCGACTAGGAGGCTCATATGGAGCAGTTTGAAGAGCAGCCTTGTCTGCATGATGAAAATGAAGATACAGCCCAAGAAACCGGGCGTTACAAGCTGCCTGAGGGTGCGGTAGCCGCCCACAAGGTGGACGAAGATTTTTGGTCGGCTGTTGATTCGGCAAGAAAAAGAAGCCGCCGCAGAGAGCGTATGCGCCATGCAGCTGCAAGGCTGTGCTTTATGGTGCTTTTTGTAGGCATCGGAATAGCCATATCAATAACCTCCATAAGGGGAAGCGGCTGGGTGAGAAATCTTGTTACAGGGGATGAGAAGATAAGCTTTACGCTTCCTGTGGCTGACAAGCCGAAGCTTGATGATGAATTTTATCAGGCTGACGGAAGATACACTGCCGAGGGTATCGCAAAGGGGTTTTCTCCTGCTGTGGTATCTATAGAGGTTTACAAAAATTCGGGTGGATATGTTGCGGCAGGTCAGGGCAGTGGCGTTATAATGTCCGCTGACGGATATATCGTCACAAATGCCCATGTTGTAAATGCGGCGGAGTCGGGTATAAAAGTTGTTCTAAGCGACAATTCGGAGTATGAAGCCAAGGTGGTGGGGCAGGACTCTGCCACGGATATAGCGGTGATAAAGATACAGGCACAGGGCTTGCAGGCGGCTGAGTTCGGTGATTCAACTCAGGTGAATGCAGGTGAAGAGGTGGTCGCTATCGGCTCGCCGGCTGGCTATTACGGCACTGTGACAAAGGGTATCGTGTCAGGTGTGAACCGCAGGATAAGGCTTGAAAACTCGTCAATAATAATGAACTGCATACAGATAGACGCAGCTATAAACCCCGGTAACTCAGGTGGAGCGCTGTTCAATATGTGGGGTCAGGTCATAGGGATAACCTCATCGAAGCTTGCTTCAAGCGATTATGAGGGCATAGGCTTTGCGGTATCCATTGACGAGGCGAAGCCTGTTATCGAGGAGCTTATGGAAAAGGGCTATGTGGCAGGCAGAGTAAAGATAGGTGTGACTTATTATGCTGTCAGCGACACCACTGCTGAGATATACGGCATAAAGCCGGGTATTTGTATTGTATCCATAAACCCTGATTGTGACGTTGCCAACACAGATCTTGCGGAGGGCGATATCATCACGGAAATAGACGGAAAGTCCACCGCAGGAGAGGTGGATATAGCGTCGCTGTTTTCAGGAAAGCAGGCAGGAGATGAAGTCGTCTGCAAGGTATATCGAAAGACGGACAGCGGTGATGAGAAAGAGTTTGAGATAAAATTCAAGCTTATGGCGGATAACGGCGGTCTGGTGGCAGACAGTCAGGCGGAATAGATAACAAAAGTGGATAAAAAAAGAAAAAAGCTGTGGTAAGAAAGGGTACCACGGCTTTTTTCTTAGGGGATTAATAAAATATGTGATGATATTATAGAATTACTATAATACTATAATTATATATTCCCCTTAGTTTCATGTCAACATAAAAGTGTGACAGCTATTTCAAAAAAATCTGTCACACTTTTTGTCACTGGGAAAATGTATAAAAATACAAAAGAGCAGACCATATTGCGGTCTGCTCTTAGTTTTCATGAAAAATTATTCAGAAAGACCCTCGATAGAGAATGTAATCTCAAGGCTGTCCTCAAATGCAAGATTGTCCTTGTCGATAGGAGAATCCTTAGCTGTATCGCCGTAATCGTTGTAGATCTCGATTCTGTAGCAGTTGTTGTTGTCCTCGATGTTGCCATACTTGATCTTAGCTTTATCGAATGCAACTTCCTGACCGTCAGCCTTGATAGACTTAAGCTCTACCTTGAGATCGTCAGCGTTGTACTTACCTGGAGTTTCCTTATCAGTCTTAGGATCGCCTGTGCCCTTGAGTTTTTCGCCGTTAAGAAGACCGATGATATCAACGCACATTACTACGCAACCCTGAGCGCCAACAGCATAGTCGCCGTCAAGAGCGATCTGTGGGTTGATGCCCTCGTCCGGATCGTCATAAGAGATAGAAGCGTTTGTGATAGAAACTGTGTACTCACCGTCGCCTGTTATGTCAGCGTCAACGCCGAATGCTTTAGTAGCTTCAGGTTCGCCCTGACCTTCCCAGTTGCCCCAGAGCCACTCTCCGTCACCGAACATAAGGAATGCATCATAGCCCTCGAATGTCTTTACAGGTGTGTAATCAGAGTCACTGCCTTTTGTAGTGTCAGCAGAACTGTCTGTTGCAGCTGAATCAGCAGCAGACTCGGCAGCAGCTGTTGTAGTTGTTGCAGCAGTTGTAGTTGTAGCTGCTGTTGTTGTTGTAGTTGTTACGGCAGCAGTAGAGCTTGAAGAATCAGCTGAATCGCCGCATGATGCGAATACTACTGTTGTCAGAGAAAGAGCTGTGACAGCAGCAAGAATTTTTTTAGCTTTCATTATAATAACCTCCTGAAAATAATGGCAGTTACACTGCCCCTAAGATAGAATATCTCTAATGAATATGATACAAAATTTTCGCATTTTTTTCAAGATACTATTTAAACAAATTTCCCTATGATAAATCGTTTACATTATACAAAACTTGTTGAAACTATATAAAAATATTAACCTTACAGCAACATATTGAACAAATCATGCGAAAATAGTGCAGCTTAAAAAATGAATAAGAACTGATTTTTGAGGAACAATAGGTGCAAACACGATAGAAAAAAGGAGCGAAAGAAATGGATATAAATTTAAGCAAGGCACAATACAGCGAGATGTACAAGGAGGCGTCAAAGGGGACAAAGTGGTGGGTGACCATACCGAAGGCGTTTTTATTTGGCGGACTTATATGCGTTATTGGGCAATCGCTTATGGATATGTATTTATATTTAGGTTTATCCAAAGATAATGCGTCAATGTCGGTATCAATAACTTTGATATTTTTATCGGCTCTTCTCACAGGTCTTGGCTGGTATGACCGCATAGCGAAGCACGCAGGTGCAGGTACGCTTGTACCCATAACAGGTTTTGCGAATTCTGTGGCAGCGCCTGCTCTTGAGTTCAAGACTGAGGGATATATTCTTGGGCTCGGGGCGAAGATATTCATTATCAGCGGTCCTGTTATTCTTTACGGCACTTTGGCTAGTGTGCTTTACGGGCTTATTTATTATTTGTTTTTGAGATAAGCTGCTTGCAATTCATGATAACCGCACAAACTAACTGTAGGGGAGCGGCGCAATTTCTGCTTTGCAAAAATACGACGTCCCGTTCTGAGAGCGATAAGGTTTGGTTTTATCACGAATTTGTGTAGACGTGCCGTGTTGGAAAATATTGTGCAGTTCATTGTGCATATACCGCATGGTTGAGCAGCAAGCAGGTGAGGGCTGTCGGGGGCGCCAGCCCCTACACATTTGTGACGATTTTTTTCGTCGCAAAATCGCTGGCATTCTTTGCGGATCTTACTTTATGCTATGGGATAGAAAAAGCGGTGCAGAGTTTTTCACTCCGACACCGCTTTGTTTTTGGGTTTTTACTTTTTATACGAGGGTATCCTTATACTTCTTGCCCTCTACCACCAATATTGGATAGCCGTCAAGATACGGTTTCACGGCTTCCGGATTTTCGTCTGCATACTCAAATATCTGATCTGCCAGCTCGTTAGCCGTTTTCGTCAGCTCCTTTATGGACTTTTCATTCATAGTAGGACAGACCGGCGACAATGTTATTACTTTAGTTTCATTCAGTGCCATTACTCTCAGCGGCCATATCCTGCAGTCGAACGGTTTGTCGTCGCCTAATATACAGCCCTTCTCGTTATCCAGCATTGGGCAATAATACAGGTCTGCATTCTGTTCCTTATCCATTTTGAACAAGAAATGGTTTTCCTTCTTTATAAATTCCTGCTTAGGGGCATATTCCTGCAATATCTTGCTTGCAAGCGTTGGTGAGATATATGGTGTTTCCCATATATCATAGCTGTCAAAGCAGCAGCATATCCTGCACTTTGCACATTCCTCTTTTGACAATATTTTTGAAAGCATTTTTTCTGTGATGCCTGCCGTTTGCAGGCATTTCCCCCTTTCACGTCTATGGTATGTCAGCCACACTTTTGTGGATTGTATGTTTTTACTAATTATAACACGTTTCTTTGATAAAATCAATAGTGGCTTGTTTTTTTCTACATAGGGAGCTATCTGTTTTATGTAAATTAACAAACTATTTACATTTGCTCTGCCGTATTGGGAATATTCTCTTTACGGAAGGTCTTATTTGCGGCAAAGCCTATGCCGAGCATTACAGCCATGCCTGCCCACACAAGGGGTTCGCTTATCATGATGCCGAAATATCCCATGCGTGGGGCGAGTATCATTGCCACTGCGAACTTGCCCAAAAGCTCTATTATGCTTGAAGCTATAGGTGTTATCTTATCTCCTACGCCCTGAAGTGCGTTTCTGAAAACTATTACTATGCCGAGGATAAAGTAAAATGCTGTGTTTATTTTCATGTATTTTTCCACTGTACCCACTATCTCAGGGTCGCTGATACCTGTGATAAGGTGTGCGAAAAATGGTGTGAAAAGCCATGTTGCGGCTATTACGATAACAGACCAGCCCCATGTTATGAGGGTCGCTTTTTTCACGCCCTCTTTTACTCTGTCTATCCTGCCTGCACCGTAGTTCTGGCTTGAAAAGGTTGCTGAAGCTGCACCGAAAACGGATATAGGGAGCATAAAGATCTCAGATATTTTTCTTGCGGTGGTGTGGGCGACTATTATGTCAGTGCCGAAGATATTTATTGCGCCCTGCATTATAACAGTACCGATACCCACAAGTGATATCATAAGTCCCATTGAAACTCCTGTTGCATACATATCTCCTGCGAGCTTGAAGTTAAAGCGGAAGTCGCTTTTTGATGGGATAAGAAATTTGTGTTTTTTAATGATGTATATTATACAAAGCACAACTGAGATACCCTGTGCGATAAGGGTGGCATATGCCGCACCCTCAACACCCATTTTAAAGCCTAGGATAAAGAGAAGGTCAAGCCCGATATTAGCGATAGTTGATATTATAAGGAAGATAAGTGGCGAAACAGTGTCGCCGACTGCACGGAGGATACCTGCGCAGATGTTATAGAACATTGATATTATCATTCCTGCAAGGATTATGACTATGTAGGTTTTTGCCTGCTTGAAGATGTTGTCAGGCGTGTTCAACGCTTTCAGCAGTGGGTCGATAAAGGCAAGGCTGAGGGCGGTGAGGGCTATTGCCGTTGCGATACCTAGGGTAAGGGCGTGGGCGACGGACTTTTTCAGGCGGTCAAACTCTTTTGCACCGAAAAAGCGTGCTGTCACAAGGGCAAAGCCGTTTGTAAGACCGTTCAGAAAGCCTATTATGACGGTGTTCACTGATGAAGTTGCGCCAAGGGCGGCTATGGCGTTTTTGCCTAGGGTCTGTCCCACGATACGGGTGTCGGCAAGATTATAAAAAAGCTGAAAAACGTTGCCAAGCAGAAGGGGCAGAGCGAACGTCAAAATAAGCTTTGTGATATTTCCTTTCGTTAGGTCTTTCATAATTCTTTCTCCTGTTTATGTCTGATATTTATTCCTAAAACCATATTATTTTAGCACAAACAGAATTTCAATTGGTTATATTACTGTGAACATTTATTGTACATACTATACAATTTGCGGTGGTTTTATTTGTGTGCAATAACGAAAACGTTTTAGCAAAAAAACGCCCGACAGAAATTTATCCGTCGGGTGCTAAAGGGGAAGTTTGGTGTAATGCTATTTAACTATGTCTACACTGTCAGTGGGTTTTGAGAGATCGGCATAGCTGTATGAGCGTATCTGTCTGTCGGAGAAGATATAAATATATCCGTCCTGAACGAATGCGCTTTGGTAATAATCTCTTTGGTCATTGTCATTGACCATAGCTGTGATCTCGTCCTCGTTAGCATGATCGAAATAATCGTCATAATAATCCGTGTATTCGTCAAGCTTTATAGTTCCATACTCGCTGAAGGTTTTGGTTTCTATGTTATATTTCATTACCAGAATTTTTTCAATAGTTTTTTCATAATAGGTATATTCCCAATTGTCGCCGTCATCGGTCTTTCCAACTGAGGTAACGTCATATAATGGTATGGCTATATATCCGTTTTCGTTGTCTGTTATTATTGAATTTGAAAAAACAGTGCTTGCGGATCTTTGGGTCATATCCTTTCCGTCAACTGTTGTTCCCATTTCTTTCTCGTGATATTTGTATTCCTGTATAGTCTTGAAGAAGTTGAATTTCTTTACTACCTTTGTGTCATAAACCTGCACCTGATCCACTGTGCCGTTAGCATTCGCTATGCCCTTGCCGCTTGAGCCGTATAAAAGCGTTTCTTGCTTTTCTGTTTTGCTCTTGTCGAGTATCTTTACGCTGAAAGAGTCAAATGACGTGCTGTCGGTGCGCACGGCGATATCGTCATTATAGTTTGTCAGGCTATAATGGAAGAAGTTGTTTGCCGTTGACACTGCTATCATTTTATCATCAGGGGTCACCTGAGTTATCTTGTTTGGGTCTGAGAAATCATATACTTCATCAAGCTGGATATTGTTCGCTGCCTGATAAGTGTCATCATTGCTGTAAGCGGAAGAATAATCTCTGTAAACATACAGCATAGAATGATAGAACGTGTTATATCTTGCACTCTCGAAATCAGTGTCCTCGTATGTGAGGGTCTTTTTCACAGGGCCGCCAAGGTCATTGTCAAAAAGCCACAGGGTGCAGATATTAATGCCGCTATAATAGATATTGTGTGTGCTGATATCGTAAATGTTTGCAGAGTCGTTTGAGAACAGCGACAATCTGCCGTTATACTCATCTCCTGATATGGCGTGGCTTATATGCTCGGCGTCTGCGCCTGTGACGGTCTGGGTTTTGTTAAGCTCCATGTCGCCGCCACCGTAGTTTATTCTTGTAATAAGCGCTCTTGTTGGCACTGTGCTGTAATCATCGTCTGTTTTTTCAAAGCCATATGCTCTTAAAATATAAATGTTGTCTGTTCCCATTAAGATGCTGCTTTCACCGCAGGCGATAAGCTTTGAAGCCATGTATGAGCCTTGATTTTTTCCGTCAAAGGACGAAAGCAGGATCATGGACGGTGTATTATCTCTGGCTGTGATATACATTTCACTTTCTTCAAAAAGCTGTTTTTCACCATTGATGTATCGCACGGGTGCGATATCCTCGGGCTTTTGGTCATCTAATAGCAGTGAAGCTGCTCGGGTGTAGCGTGACACGATGAAAAACTTTCCGTCAACTTTTCTTATGCCCTCCAGCACGCCGGGTTGTTCAAACTCGCTTATGAGCTTGATATTCTCAGGGTCGCTCACGTCAAACCCGCACATTCCGCAGTATTCGATATCGAGGTTTTTCTTTCCTGACTTCACGGGTAAGATAAAGTCGAAGAAAGCGTAAAGTTCGTTATTATCCAAATACATTGCAACAACGCTTGGAGCGAACTTACAGCCGTACTGTTCGTATTCGGCAATGTCGACAAGACCTTTTTTAAGGAAGGTTTCCGCAAAGATATCCTGTTCTGACTTTGTGATATTTCCGTTTTGGGTAATATAAACGTCGATACCGCCATTGTCAGTAATGAAATGGGCATTTCCGTAGGTTATGTTTGTTTCCAGCTCATCTATGCTGGTTGTGGGGGTGATATCCACGCCTGAGCGAGTGAGCTGTATATCAGCGGGGTTAGGGGTGAGCTGGTGATCTCTAAGTGCCTGCTTATACAAAGCCACATAGTCATCGTCATCAACAGTCAAAGTGTCGATATTTTTGAATATATAGCTATTGTCAACTATAAAGTCCTCTATGTTTTTGCTGTTGCTATTTATATAGTTGTAAAGACCCTTATAGGTCGTTCCACGGAGGCCGTCAAGACCTGAGGCGTCAGCGGACTGTGAAGAAGCGGAATTGGGGTATTTTTTGACGAACTGGGTATTGCTGAACCTAAGCACAGCAAATCCGCCTACCACAAGGACGAAAGCCGCCACCACAGCCAGACATCTCAGGGCGTTGCTTCTGCCGCTGTTTATTTTTATCTCTGCACTATTTGGAGTATTTTCGATAACGGGTCTGAAGCCTGCCACGTCCAGCATATCTTTTATTTCCTGGGGCATGAGCTTATCAGGAATTTTGTTTGCCTGTTCCATTTGTCTGATAAGCTTTCTGCGTTTTCTTAAATTTCTCATCATGTCACCTCCTTTCCAAACAGCTTACTGCGTATTTTTGCTTTACCTCTGGATATATGGGAACGGACTGTCGTATCTTTAATACCTGTTATCTCCATTATCTCCCTGCCTTTGTAGCCTGCTATACAGTGAAGTGATATACAGAGTCTTTCCGCTTCACTGAGATCAGCAAACTCTTCTAAGATCTCGCACCGCTCGAATCCGTTTTCGTCCTTGATTATTGCGTCGCTTTCATTAATATAATCGAGGTTAGAGCGTCTTTGGGCGTATTCCTTTTGCTTTTGTTTGATCTTGGCGACCAGAATTTTGAACATCCAGCTATCGAAAGCTTCGCTTTTCCGCAGCGAGGAGATGCTCATATAGCCGTCCAGCACAGCGTCCTGCACTGCATCGGCGGCGTCCTCGGCATTTTGCAGGTTAGCGAGGGCGTAATAATAAAGCTCCTTATATATCTCTCCATAGAGCTTAGAAAAGGCGTCCGTATCGCCGTTCACCGCAAGTTCTGCGAGCTTTTTTCTTCCCTTTTTGTCCAATCTGATCCCCCCTGTCGTCCGTCATAATATAAGTGTATATTTTTCACTGAAATGTTGCAGTGAAAAAAATTTTTTTGAATAAAAAAATCGGGGACGAGGTGGTCGTCCCTGATGATATTTGTTTATCAAACTGTGTAGGGGCGACCTCTGGTCGCCCGTGTCGGTCGTCTGTCAAACCCTGCATATCCGCACGCTTTGGTGCATTTTTACAAACCATAATATAGGGGGCGCCGTCACCTACATTATGGTCGCAAGTTCTACCGCCGCAAAATCGCTTCGCTCTTTGCGGATTTTACTTTGTGCAGGAGGATAGAAAAGCGGTGCAGATTTTGTTTCTTCGATATACATTTATAATAAAGCACTACTTCTATATGCTTTTTTGCTTTACTCTGCACCGCTTGGTCGGCTTGCGCCGAATGAGGCTCTGCCTCAAACTCCGACAGGGCTTTGCCCTGTACCCACAAGGGGTTTCACCCCTTGACCCTGACCAGGGACGTGTCCCTGGACCTTTTGCCCGCTTAGCTCGGTGCTGAGGGGGTAACTTTGGTCTGCTATGCTAATTCCTCATTTCTCATTTTTCACACCGCATACCCATTCCTGTTCAACAATTTTATGACCTTATCATAATTAAGTCCCTTTACGGCATGATAGTCTGTATTCTCCGAATTGGTGTAAACTCTAACGGCACAAGTATGGCTTATCTTCTGAAACGGATTTTGCATGACCGTTACCATTGACACTCTGTCAAGTGCGGCTATTGATTTATGAAAGCTATACCATTTACAATATGATAATGTACAATATCCGTTTTCAAAGCCTATTGACGTTGTGAACGCTGCCGCTGCCTTGACTATCACGAGCCACAGCAATGGTATGGTAGTTAGTATAACAAGTATGGTTATTTCTCTTTTCCAGTTAGGAAAAAAGTAAAGCGCTCCTCTTCCTGATACGATGGGTATAAACGTGCATATGAGCGGTATCGTTATAAATCTGCCAAGGTCGGCTTTTCCTGTGGAGATGTCGCTTTTCACCGGCGGTATTTTCGGCATGAGCATCTTCAGGGAGCGGTCTACCTGTCCGTTTGTCGTTATCGGTATAAGTGCTGATATTTCAAGCCGTCTTTTTCCGTATCCTGTACAGTGGGCAGACACAGAGGTTATTTTGCATATCTTCATAAGCAATGATTGTCTTAGGTCGATATAGTTTACTCTATCTCTATAGAGGACGTGTCTGCGTCTTGTGCCTATCCCGCTTCTGATTATGAAAAGGTCGGCACAGCGTGTGCAGGAAAAATTCCAGTGGCGCATTAGATTCGACAGAAATGATATGAGCCAGCCTCCTGCCAGCACACCGCCTGCGATAAGGATATATTCAGGCACTTCTGCAAGCACCGGAACTTTTGCTATCTCCGTATTCACTCTGCGGAGTATTTGTTCCTCCGCCTCTCGTCCTACTATCCTATATGCTTCGTAAAGTACCGACAGCACGATTATCATGCCTGACAGAGTTGATGAAAAGATAAGAGAGAATATAACGAGCAGGCTTTTCTTTGAGTTGTAGACGTATTTAGGTTTGTTTTTGCATTTGGCAGTGGCAAAATGATAAAGCTCAAAGGCTCGTTTTTTTGTAAGGGTGAGCATTATATCTGCATTTTGCAGTGATTTTGCATCGGTGTCTATGTATACGGCACAGGAATGTATAAGTCTGGAAATATATCCTTGTGACAGTGACAACGAGCTTATCTCGGCAAAATAGACCTTAGTTCGTGTTATGCCGAAATAGCCTGTGTGGGCTATGATGCAATCTTCTTCAAGCTCATAGTAGACAAATATCCAGCGCAGGAAAGCGTAGCCGAAGATAAATGTGATAGTGAGGATATCAACCCAATGTGCCTGAAACCAGCTTTGAAAGTTGAATTTTGCGGCTATGAGATACTTGGCAAGAGGGATAGCAAGAAGCCACATATATTTAGTTGTATAAGATAATATCATTATAGGGTGCTGGCGGTGGGTGAAGAAATTCTTCAGCCAGCTTCTTTTTTCTTTGATAGTTTCTCTGCGGCTCATTTAAACCTTTCCTGTCTATGGTATCTAGTCTTCTTTGCGTTCTCTGTTTCGTATGGAGCTGTTTACTATGGCGGATATTTCCATGGCATCACGGCGGCTCATAAAAGGTATAAGAAGTCTTGCGCCCAAGGCGTTTAAGACAACGAAGTTAAGTCCTGTTATACTGCCCAGGGGAGTTATTATGGTGGTGACGGATTTTATTGCCGAGGTGGGCATAAAATGCCGCATGGTAAAGAAAAGCCCTGTAAAGGCGGTGACTTCTTTTGAACTGACGGTGAAATAAGATCTGATGAAATAAAAGGGAAGCACCAGCAGGCAAAAAAGTGCGGCGATTATCCACATTGGCATAAGGATATAATTCACGGAAAATGGGATAAGTTTTTCTATGAGATTGACCGCATAGCGGATAAGAAACAATATTACCGCAAGGATAGCCCAGAAGATAAAAAGCGGTATTTTTGAGGGCTTATATCTGTGCATTTGAGGACGTTCACCTCGCTGTTTGTTTTTTTGCGTATTTGTATGTATGGTTATCTCAGTTTTCAAGAATTAATCTCCCTTTTATATCATATCATTTATAAGGCAATTATTTGCACGAAAAAAGTGTTTTCGGGGGAAAGCTATGGAACTTACGGCTATAATAAACAAGATAAATTCGTTTTTGTGGGGCGTTCCGCTTTTGATACTTTTGCTTGGGGGCGGAATATATCTGAGCATAAAGCTTGGATTTCCACAGATACACATTATAAAAATAATGAAGAAAACGGTTTTTACGCTGTTTAAAAAAGAAAGCTCCGAAAGCGATTCTCTCTCGCAGTTTCAGACATTTTCCACGGCGCTTGCGGCAACTGTAGGAACAGGCTCGGTGGTGGGCGTGGGGGAATGTATCAGGATAGGGGGTGCAGGCTCGGTATTCTGGATGTGGGTGTCTGCATTTTTCGGAATGGGGCTTGCTTACTGCGAAAATTATCTGGGAGTGAGATGCTCTGACGGAAAGCTTTGCGGTGCGGCGTCTTATCTCGAAAAGATAGGCAGAACGAAGCTCACGGCTGTTTTGTTTGCAGTTTTTACGGTGGGTGCGTCCCTTGGAATGGGCAACATGGTGCAGACGGGTTCGGCGGCTGCGGCTGCCCGAGAGGGGTTTGGGATACCCTCGTATATATTTGCACTTGTGGTGCTTATTTTCGTATTTTTAGTAGCTGTGGGAAAAAACTCAGCAGCTTGTCTTTGCGAAAAGCTTGTGCCGATAATGGCGGTGCTTTTCATAGGCGGCAGTTTGGGAGTGATAATATTTCACCCATTAAAAGCCGCAGAAGCCATAGCAATGATAGTAAAAAACGCCTTTTGCCCCACAGCCTGCATAACAGGCTCGGTAGCAGGGACGATAATATTTTCCATGGTGGAGGGGTTAAAGCGTGGAGCGTTTTCAAACGAAGCAGGCTTAGGCTCGACGGTGGCAGTACACAGCTCGTGCGGGATAAAGTCGCCTGAATTGCAGGGAACATGGGCAATGGCTGAGGTTTTTATAGATACCTTTGTCATATGCACTCTGACGGCTGTTGTGATAATAATAAGCGGCACTGACCTCACGGGGGAGGATATGGCAGTGAGGGCTTACAATGCTGCTCTTGGTGGAGCGGGGAAGTATTTCATGTCAGGTTCGCTGATACTTTTTGCATTAGCGACAGTGGCAGGGTGGTTTTTCATAGGGGAGAGGGCTTGGAGATACCTTTTCCCTCGAAGTGATATGATCTATAGGATCATGGCGATAGCTTGTGGGTGCATTGGAACGATGTGGAGCATGGAGCTTGTGTGGGGAGTGTCGGATATTTTCAATGGACTTATGGCAGTGCCGAATGTTATCGGGGTGTTGGTGTTGTGGAGAAAAGAGGTAGGAATGAGGAATGAGGAGTGAGGAATTGGCAAAGCTGACCAGAGTTGTGCACAAGCACAACGTAAAAGTCAGCACCGAGCGGAGCGAATTTGCGGCACGATGAAGTTGTAGGGGGACGACGCCCTCGGTGTCCCATTATCGAAGTAGTAAGTTTTGTTTTTTCGTGAAGTCATTCAAACGAACAAAGCTGGGTGAACACTGTTCGCCTCCACATTATGCCCTTATATCTCTCCGCTTGCGTGTCTTGTCACATGACAGCCTACGTTCACTGACACCGGCAGGCCTGCGATATGGGTCGGTGCTTCTTCTATATTTACTGCAAGGCAGGTCTGTGTGCCGCCAAAGCCTTGCGGTCCTATGCCAAGGAGGTTTATCTTCTCCAGCATTTTCGCTTCAAGCTTTGCATAACGTTCCTTTGGATTTCTCTTTGATACGCTTCTGCACAGTGCTTTCTTTGCAAGGTATGCACACTTCTCAAAGTCGCCGCCTATGCCTACGCCTATGACTATTGGCGGACATGGGTTAGAACCTGCTGTTGCACACACTGACACTACCCAATCCACTATCTCGTCCTCGGTAACTGACGGGGTCATCATTTTAAGCTGTGACATATTTTCGCTGCCAAAGCCCTTTGGTGCCACCATTATTTCTACCTTTTCGCCCTCTGCTATTTTAAGATGCACAACAGGCGGTGTATTATCCCCTGTGTTTACTCTTTCCAATGGGTCGGATACTATGGAACAGCGCAGTTTGCCCTCTGTATAGCCTCTTGCTACGCCTTTATTTATGGCTTCATTCAGCGAACCGCCTACAAAATGCACGTCCTGTCCTATGGTCATGAAGATAACTGCCATGCCTGTGTCCTGACAGATAGGGATAGTTTCTTCTCTTGCTACTCTCATATTGTCAAGGATATCAGCAAAGACGTTCTTTCCCACTGGGGACTGCTCTTTCTTGGCGTTGCACTCTATACAGCTTTCCATATCCTCAGGAAGATACAGATTAGCTTTTATGCACAGATCTCTTACAAGTTCTTCTACTTCTGAAACGTTTATCTCTCTCATTTTTATTTATCCTTTCGCTCTGTATTTGCTACCTTTTCACGGTCGCTGAGCCTTATTACTTTTTCGCTGTCAAGGACATAGCATGGCTTGCCCTCCAGAAGAAATTCTCCTTTTAGAAAATCTGCGCAGGCTTCTTCGTTGACATTTGGGGCTTTGCACAGCTTATCCTCGGGAATATCCGTGAAGCCTGTTACGCTGTCGCACAAAAGCCCTACGGAAACTTCTTCGCCCATTGTGATTATTATGCAATCTCTGTCGGAGATCTCTTTTGGCTCATAGTGGAAACGTCTGCGCAGGTCTATGACAGGCACTACCTCGCCCTCGTTCACCACTGTTCCCGGCACATAATCGGGAAAATCAGGCACGGGAGTTGGGGTCTGCGCCGCTATGATTATTTTTATATCCTCAAAGGGCAGTGAAAAGCTTCGCCCTGCTGAGGTGAAAATGAGATATCTGCTGTTTTCCACAGCTATCCCTCCTTGTTATATTTTATCATAAGCCGCTGTCGATGCGATAATGTATCTCCTGTGCTATCTTGTCAAGGGGACACTGCTTTGACACTGAGCCGTTTTCATATGCGGCTTTGGGCATACCATAGACTATGGAGCTTTCTGCGTTCTGTCCGATATTATAAGCTCCCATTTTCTTCATGTTGAGCATACCCTTTGCGCCGTCACAGCCCATGCCGGTGAGGATAACGCCGATAGCGTTACGCTTTGCGCTGTATGCCACAGAGTCAAAAAGCACGTCAACTGACGGACAGTGACCTGAAACCTTTACACCTGCTTCAGAGGTGACAAAATAGCCTTTTTTATCCTTGAACAATCTAAGGTGCTGACCGCCCTGCGCTATTACCACCATGCCTTGGCTGAGATACAGACCGCTTTTGGCTTCCACAACGTTGTGACCGGTTTCAGTGCATAGCTGTTCGGCATATATCCTTGTATAGCCTGCAGGCATATGCAGGACTGCCACTACAGGAGGCAGGTCGTGGCGGAGGTCTTTAAGGATAGTTTTCAGGGCTTCCGTTGAGCCTGTTGAACCGCCTATGGCTATTATTCCGGAGGTATTTATGGCAGGTATATGCACAACAGAATTAGCTCTTGCTTTTTCAAGGCGCTGTATGCTTTCGGTAAAGCGTTTCTGAAAACGCTCGTTATCAGACGGAGTGCCGTCAGGTTTATATACGACGTCTATGGCACCTGCCTGCATCATGGGATATTTATTGTTGTGCTGAATGGTAAGATAGATTATAGGCACAGAATATCGTGGAGCAAGGCTTATAATGTAGTCGTCCATATTGTTTTGGCAATCACCGTCGAGAAGAACATAGTCGGGAGAAAGGGCAGTGACGCTTTTTCTGCCGTTGCAAAGGCACGTTGAGGCGAGCTTTGAGCTTTGGAAGCCTGCATTTGTAAGGGCTTTTCTGCAAAGCTGTGCAAAGGCTTTGTTTTCAGTTATCACAAGAAAGAGAGGCGTCATTTTTTATCCCCTCCCAGCTTGCGGTATATTGCGGGGGCAACTTTTACAAAAGGCATATCCTTCGGCACTGATTCTGCGTGACCGATATAGAAATATCCGCCCTCCTCCATTGCGTCATAGAATTTTCTGCATATCTCGGCTTTTGTATCGTCGTCAAAATATATCATGACGTTACGGCAGACGATAAGGTCGAATTTCTTTTTGAAAGTGAAATCATCCATAAGAGTGTGGTAGCGAAACTCAACATTCTGCCTTATTGTATCGCTGACCTGCCAGAGATCCTTGGTGTTTGAATATGGGTGAAAATACTTTTTACGCCAATCTTCGGGAATATTCTTTATGGACATACTGGTATAAATGCCGTTTTTGGCAGAACGCAGTGCGTTAAGGGAGATATCCGTGGCAAGTATTTTCAAGTCCCAGAAACGGCGGTCAAAGCCGAAATAATCGTCCATACACATGGCAAGATTATATGGTTCGTTGCCGAATGAACAGCCTGCACTCCATATACGCATATCATGATCGAGGACATTTTTTTCGGCATAGGGAAGAAATTTCTCCATGAAGTGTTGGAAATGGTCCGTTTCACGCATGAAATATGTATGGTTGGTAGTAAGGCGGTTTATAAGGTTGGCAGTTTCTCTGCCTGTTTCATCGCTGTAGACGGCGCTGAGATATTCTGAAAAGCTGTTGAAGCCGCAGTCCAATACATAGTTGCTCAGCCTGCTTTCAACGATAGACTTTTTCCTTGCAAGGTCAAGACCGTATTTTTCTTTTATGAATGCAGTAAGCTCGTCAAAGTCTGACTGAGAGATCTCAAGACGTGACAGCATTCCTCTTCCTCCTTGTTATTATGTTTTACCTGTTTGTTCTGACCAGAATATCAGGGTCAAGCAGGGATATGTTTTTGTTGTTTGCGTTTATAAAGCATTTTACAAGGCTGTTTTTTACGGGCGACACGGCGGTCTGCTGGGGGAGGATATCCTCAACGTCCAAGACCTTATCGCATATTATGCCAGCCTGATTTGAGCCGACTTCTATCACTATGGTACTGCTTCTGTTGTCATACTCCCCTTCGGGCAGTCCAAGACGCAGGCGGAGATCTATCACGGGAACGGCTTTTCCTCGCAGATTTATAACGCCTTTTATGAACTTTGGTGTTTTCGGGAGCCTTGTGACGGGGAGAAGCCCTATTATATCGGTGACATCTTTTACCTCAAAGGCGTAATATTTTTCATCAGAAACAAAGGAGAGTATTTTTCCGCCCTTCTGACAAAATTCGTTTATATCCTGTTCTGACATCTTTATTCACCCTTTCGGAAGTCATAATTGCCGAGAAATTCTTTCATATCCAGTATTATGGTTATACTGCCGTCACCGAGGACTGAACAGCCTGCCATGCCTGATTCTTTGAGGGGATAGGCATCAAGGAGAGGTGAGAACGGTTTTACTACCACCTGCTGGTCAACTGTTATCCTGTCTGCCATGAGGACGGCTTCCTTGCCACCGTCTTTACAACAGAGCATTATGCCCTTTGTTACGTCCTTTTCGGCATTTGGTATATCAAAATGGTCGCTCATTCTGATAAGAGGCAGACATTTTTCACGGAGCATTATAAACTCGTTGCCCTCGGGGTCGGTGATAAAGCTTTCGGCTTTGCAGGAGAAAGCTTCGGAAACTGCGGAAACAGGCAGAGAGAAATTCTCGCCCCCTACGTCAACGCTTAAAACGTCAAGGATAGACAGAGAAAGTGGTATCCTTATAGTAAAGACAGAGCCTTCGCCAAACTTGGAGTTAACAGAGAGCTTGCCACCTACTTTTTCAAGGTTTTTCTTTACAACGTCCATTCCAACGCCTCTGCCTGAATATTCGGTTATCTTATCATTGGTGGAAAAGCCTGCCGCCACAACGAAATTGAATATCTCTTTGTCGGTATATTCATTCTCAGGCTTCGTGAGCATACCGTTTTTCTTGGCTTTTGCCATAAGCTTTGCGGTATCCATTCCTGCACCGTTGTCACGGCAGGAGATAACCACTTCGTTGGAGTCATAGCCTGCGCTCAGAGTAACTGTGGCAGGCTCGGTCTTGCCTGCTTTTGCACGGACTTCGGGGTCTTCTATGCCGTGGTCAACTGCGTTTCTCACAATGTGCATAAGGGGGTCGTTGAGGATATCTACGATAGATTTATCCACTTCCGTTTCCTGCCCTTCAAACACAAGAGTAACGTTCTTTTTGAGCTTTTGGTTCATATCCCTGACAACACGGTTCATCTTCTGAAATGCTGTGGAAACAGGTACCATTCGTATGGACATTACAACGTCCTGAAGCTCATCGGTAAGCTTTTTCAGCTCACGGGAGGATTTATTGAAGCGGTCAAGGTTTATCTCGGCTTTTTTCAGGTCGGGAGATGAGATAACAGAACCTTCGGTTATAACGATCTCAGCCACAAGGTCAAGAAGTCTGTTGAGCTTATCGAGCTTGACGGATATCATAGACTGCTCATGCTTTTCGGCAGGCTTTTTGGGGACTGCATTTGCAGGCTGAGCAGGCTTTGGGGCTGACTTTTCCGGAGCAGACTTTTGGGCAGGCTGAGGTTTTTTGGCTGCGTTAGCAGGTTGCTCAGGCTTTTTCGCCTGCTCGGCTTTGTCAACGTTCACGGCGTTTTTCATAAGGTCAAGAACGCCATTCGGGTCATCAGTGATAAGCTTTATGTAAAGTCCCTTTTTGGATATCTCGTCCCCTGCATTGTCGGCGTCAAGATCCTCAGGGAAAGTTTTTATTACCTCGCACATTTTACCTAAGGCACGCAAAAGCACCAATGCACGCATATCAGGCATTGCACAGCTTTCGGAATATGTGATCTTATAGGTGAGAACGCCCTCTTTTTCATCATCAGGGAAAAGCCCCTCATAGGTGGCGGTATCGGCTGAGGAAGTATCGGAACTGTCTGTGGCAGGCTGACCTTTCATGGTGGCAGCAAAGGCGTGTATCTTATTTTCAAGCTCTGAAAAATCGGTGAGCGGTGCGTCGTCATAGAGTGAATCAAGCTCAGATTTAAGGTTATCGGAGGCTGAGAAAAGAAGCTCATAGAGAGCAGGCTTGTCATATTTCACAGTAGGGTCTTCACGGATAATGTAGAAGAGATCCTCAACTGAGTGGGCAAGGGTAGACATATTGTGCATACTCATCATGGCGGCAGAGCCTTTAATAGTGTGCATGGTACGGAATATCTCGTTGATATCGTCGGAGGAGATAGAGTCTTCCTGCTCGGTGCGCATAAGGATCTCGTCCAACTTTTCCAGAAGGTCGCCTGTTTCAAAGACGAACATATCCGCCATATTTTCCATACCGCTTTCAAATTTCGGCAAAAAAGTCACTCCCTTTCGGTGCTGTTGAAGCATACGGATATAATCAATAATATTATAGCAAATTTTTTGATATTTTTCAAGCATTTTTGTGCATTTTAAGTAAAAGAAACGATCAAGTGAGGAGGGGAGTAAGTGAGGAGTGAGGAATTAGGAATGAGGAATGAGCAAAGCTGCCCCCAAGCACCGAGCGAAGCGAGAGATAAAGCGCACGCTCAAGCTCGGCGCTGGAGGGCTTGTGGGGTCTAGGGGCAAAGCCCCTAGCGGAGTATGAGGCAGAGCCTCATTCGGCGATAGCCGACTAGGTGCAGATTGTAGTATTAAAAGCATATAGAAATAAGATATCAGACAAAAGAAATATCGGAGTAACACAATCTGCACCGCTATTCTATCCCAAAGCAAAACGTATATCCGCAAAGAGCGGAGCGATTTTGCGGCGCAGAAACTTGCCCGAATACCTGTAGGGGAGCAGCGCAATTTCTGCTTTGCAGAAATACGACGTCCCGTTTCGAGGAGTTGCGAGGGTTGAATTTGTACAAACCATGTAGGTGAATAAAGGTGGGCGAACTCTGTTCGCCCCTACCGCCATTTGTGGGGTTATCGGGGTTTGTGCAATAATTTTTAGTGGTTATGTTTCGCAATATTGTGTATATGTGTCGTATGGCATTTTGAAACAACGTGCCGAACTTTGTATGGTTATCGCAGGATTGGACAGGCAAACAGGTGCGGGCTGTCGAGGGCGCCAGCCCCTACATGGTTTGTAAAGTGCATAACAAAGTGCAGATAACACAAGTACAAATAAAAAATGCGAAACGAAAACCGTTCCGCATTGGTATCATATCAAATTATTTTTCCGCCGCATATCACCATGTCAGGTGATACCATTACATCAAGGGGGTCGCCGCTGAATAGGGTGAGGTCTGCGTCAAGCCCTGTCTTTATAGAGCCTACTCGGTCGGAAATGCCTGCTATCTCTGCCGCTGTGCAGGTGATAGCTTCAATGCCCTTTTCATAGTCAAGACCGTTCTTTACTGCGATTGCCGCTGACAAGGGCAGATATTCTACCGGCACTTCTGAGTGGTCGGTGCAGATAGCTACCTTTATGCCGTGAGAAGAAAGTATGCCGGCATTGGCTGGGGTCAGATTTGCCATTTCAGGCTTGCATCTGTCGCATATTACAGGACCTATCACACAGCTTGCTTCTTCCTCTGCAAGTTCGTCAGCTATGATATGACCGTCAGTGCAGTGTATAAGCACATAGTCAAGCTCAAATTCTTTCGCTATCCTTATGGCGGTGAAAATATCGTCCGCCCTGTGACAGTGAAAATGCGCCTTGACTTTGCCTCTGAGAACAGGGAGCAGAGCCTCCGACTTCATGTCAAACTCAGGCATATCCTCCTCGCTTCCCATTGCACGCTCGACCGCTTCACCGTATTTCTGCGCCTTTATAAGCGCTTCTCTTATTATTCCTGCTACCGCCATTCGGGTGTAGGGGGCGTCTTCTTTGTCGGAATAGGTGAGCTTAGGGTTTTCACCCATTGAGAATTTCATTCCAACTGTGCCTACAAGCATTTTATCTATTCGCTTGCCATAGGTTTTTACTGCCGCAATACTGCCTGCGACTGGGTTTGCTGAGCCTGGGGATACAAGACAGCAAGTTACGCCTGCTTTTCTTGCAAGCTCAAAGGAATAGTCGATCGGGTTTATGCCGTCAACAATGCGGATATGAGCTGTGCATGGTTCAGATTCCTCGTTGAAATCTTCGCCCTCCATGCCTACGCCGCTTGTGGATAGTCCAAGATGTGTGTGAATGTCGATAAAACCAGGGTAAACTGTTCTGCCGTTGCCGTCTATGTCCTCGGCTGTGACAGCTTCGGGAGAGCCACTTTCTACAGCGGAAATAATGCCGTCTGTTATCTCAACCCAGCCGTTTTCAATAACACGCCTGTCGCTGTCCATGGTCTTTATTTTAACGTTGTAAATTTTCATATGCAGTTTTCACCATTCTTATTTGCCTGTTGAGCCAAATCCGCCTGCGCCACGCTCTGTATCGGAAAGCTCTGTTACTTCCTCTACTTCGGGAGTGAAAACAGGGGTTATCACAAGCTGTGCGATCCTGTCGCCGCTGTTTATGGTGTAGTCCTTGTCTGAACTGTTGTGGAGAGCGCAGATTATCTCACCTCTGTAGTCCCAATCAACAACGCCAACGCAGTTTGCAGGGGCGATGCCGAACTTTGATGCAAGGGAGCTTCTTGCATAGATAAGAAGAACGCAGTTTTTCTCTCCCTGAACCTCGGCTGATATGCCTGTGTGTATTTTCTCGGTTTGACCTGCTTTTATGGTAACAGGTGCATCTGTGCAGGCACAAAGGTCATAGCCTGCGCTAAATTCTGTTTGTCTTGCAGGGATAACTGCATTTTCCTTAAGCTTTTTTATAAGTAATCTCATTTTATAAAACTCCTCTGTAGTATAGGCCATTGGTGGCGTTTTCGGGTTTTGCGCCCCTTTCGCCACTGTAGGCTTTTATTATTTCGTTTATCCTGTGGGCATTCTCCTCATAGAAGTGAAGCTCCATATAGTCGGCATTGTCAAAATCCGTCAGCTTGTCTGCAAGGTACAAAATATCGGAATTTAGTATCTCTGCGCAATCTCTGCCCTTTGGACATCTCACCGGAAACTCTCTGCCTGTGCGGTCAAAAAGCTTGCCCTTGCAGTTTTTACAGCCCATATCGTTTCTTATAGGACAGTTTGCAGTGAGCATAAGGGGAAGTCTGCCGTATGCCACAAAGCCTATCTCAATGGGCTTCTTTAACTTTTCTATCTGCGACGCTTTAAGCTCAAAGGACACTGTGCAGTCTTTTGCACCGAGTTTTTTTATCTCGTCCAATGCGGCTGAGTTGCAAAGATTGAATGAATAGCCTGCGTGAAGCTCAAAGCCAAGGTCATTCGCAATAAGGCAGTGGCCGATATTCATGGCGAGCATTTTTGTTATGCCTGCTTCTTTTGCGGCTGAAAGCTTTTCACATAGGGCTTTCTCGTCGAATGTGAAGCGTGGCATTATTATCATAAGCTTGCTTTTGTCTGACACGATCTTTACCGCTTCTGACGCTATCTCTATTGGCACGCCCACAAGCTCTGCTTTGTCAAGGTCAATACCCTCAAGCTGAGAGAGCTTTGAGAGCATTATGCGGATCTTTTTGTGTTCATAGGCTTTTGGCAGGGAAGGAAGATCGGCAAGTGCTTTGTCGGTAAAATCGGCGGTATGGGTGAAAAAGTCTATACGCTTTTGGTCAAGCTTTTCTACCGCCTGCCGTCTTAGGTCATTAAGTGCGGAAGCTGGATAGGCAAGGTCTTTGCCTATGGCGGCTTCAAGTCCTCCGAACTCGTATATGGTGTCCCCAAGCTTGGAGAGCTGTTTTTTTACATAGTCGCTGTCGCAGGCCTTTTTCAAGGCTTTTTGTGGTATATCGCCGTAAACGGTCACGGTGTTTCCCTCGCTGTCACGGAGAGAAAGCTCCGCCGGAGAACTTTCCTGAAGCTTTATGGTGAAAAAGGCTTTTGTGCGCTTTTCACATCTGCGGTAAAGCTCATGAAGCTCGGGAAGAATTCTGGCGGTGGCGGAAACGTCCTCTTTCTGCCTTGTGCCGAACATTTCTCTGCCTAATCTGCCATTGTAATAGCCGTCTGTAAAGCCCCCGCGGGAAAAGACCGCTTCAAGGGCTTTCAGGTTATAAGGCTTGTTTTCGAGAGAATTTTTACAGCAGTTCACTGCCGCCGCAACATATTCGGGGCGCTTCATTCTGCCCTCTATTTTAAGAGAGGAAACTCCGTCCTTTTCGAGCCTTTGGAGCTTATCAACATAGGACATATCTTTCAGCGAGAGGGCGTAACGCTCCTGCCCCTTTGTTATCTTATCCCCCTGAGCAGGCAGTCTGCAAGCCTGAGCACAAAGTCCCCTGTTGGCACTTCGTGAGCCTATCAACGCACTCATATAGCACTGACCTGACACGGACATACAAAGTGCGCCGTGGACAAAGACCTCTGTTTCGATGCCAAGGGCGGTGAGGTCTTTTATGGTATGCTCGGGAAGCTCTCTTGACAGGACGGTTCTTGAAAAACCGAGGCTTTTAGCTATTTTCACACCGCTTTCGCTGTGGATGGTCATTTGGGTGGAGGCGTGATATTCAAGGTCGGGGCAACATTCACGGCATATTTTCACAAGGGTCAGGTCTTGGGTGATAAGTCCGTCAACACCAATTTCTGCGGCAAACTTGACGGCTTTTTTGCACTCTTCGAGCTGTTCGTCAAAGACAACAGTGTTTATCGCCTGATAGACCTTTACACCTCGCAGGTGACAGAGCCTTACGGCTTCTTTTAGCTGTTCATCTGTGAAATTGGCGGCATTTTGTCTGGCGGAAAATTTCTCTCCCCCAAGATAAACTGCGTCACAGCCGCTTCTAAGGGCGGCTTCGAGAGTTTCAAAAGAACCGCAGGGGGCAAGTATCTCAGCTTTGTGAGCCATTAACGGCTTCCTCCCTCGGGTCTGTAATTCACTGTGCCGACAAAATTGCCGTTGTTAGGCTGATTAGGGTGGACAGGTCTTTCAATAGCGTTCTTTATCTCCTGCGAAAGAAGCTCGTTTGCGTTTATAACTTCGTCCTCAGGCTCTCTTTTTACAACTGTGCGTGCTTCGAGCTGTTCTTCAAGGTCATGGACTTTTGCCTGAAGCTCTCTTATTTCTTTCTGAGCTTCGTCAGCCTGACTTCTTGCTCTGCCTGCGTCGTCAACATAGTCCTTTATCTGGGTGCGGATATTCTCGATATTCTGATTTGCCTTGCTAAGCTCGTCAAGACAATCAAGTGCTGTCAGCACTGCGGCGTCCTGAACGGAAAGGCTCGGGATAGCTTTCATCATGCCTTTTATCTTTGAATTTATCACCAACGCAAGTTTATTGGTATACTCCTGCGACTCTTCGGAAAGCAGATTGTATGTACGGTTGTAAATATTTACTTTAAGCTTGTTTTTCATAGCTTTTGACCTCCCTTTATTTTCTTTGCTGTGAACTTGTATACTTAATTGTATTATACACTACTTTTTGAGAAAAATAAAGAGGGTAAAAAGAAGTTTTTTGTAAATACGCCCTTTGCGGTGGTTTTTGCTTGACATTTTTACAAATATGATATATAATTAATCATAGATTTTCTATAGGATTTATGAAAGGATCTGACGCTGATGAAAATATCCACAAAGGGAAGATATGCACTGAGGCTTATGCTTGACCTTGCTTTACATGAGCAGAGCGGATATGTGCCTATCAAAGTGATCGCTGAAAGACAAGACATCAGCGACAAGTATCTTGAACAGATAATATCCATTCTTGCAAGAGCGGGCTTTGTAAAGAGCGTTCGTGGTGCAGGTGGCGGATACAAGCTGGCAAAGTCGCCTGAGGAATACACTGTGGGAATGATACTTAGGCTCACAGAGGGAAGTCTTGCTCCTGTGGCTTGTCTGGAGGGGGAAGAAAATACCTGCCCGCGTCAGGACAGCTGTTCAACGCTGATGGTATGGAAAAAGCTTTACGGTGCTATAAATGATGTTGTTGACGGCATTACTTTGCAGGACCTTGTAAATCAGGAAAATGCAAGGATAGATGATTACGTTATTTGATATTTTGTAGGGGCGGGCTTTGCTCGCCCGTTTTTTTATGCGTTTTTTGTGCGATCTTAAGCTGTCTGTTTGCAGAATTGAGTGGTCTTGCTTATGACCGCTCTTTTTTTACGCCTTTTTATCTTCTACCTATAGCACAAAAGAAAGCCTATATTACAGCTTGGTTTTGTGCATGATTGATTTTGTCATGTTATTGTAAAATTATTGTGGGATATGGTATTGCTTTGATGCACAAATGTGATGTTCGGATAGGACTTTTGGATTGTGCAAAAGATACAATCTGCGGTGGAAAAAGTGCGAAACTGAGGCATTTGCAAATCATAGTCTGGAGGTATAAAATAAGGATAGAAATTAATTTATCGGAGGAAAATATCATGAGCGAACAGTATGAACTTAATAAAAATCTTGCACAGATGTTAAAGGGCGGCGTTATAATGGACGTTACTACACCTGAGCAGGCTAAGATAGCTGAAGCGGCAGGAGCTTGCGCTGTTATGGCGCTGGAGCGTATCCCTGCTGACATAAGAGCCGCAGGCGGTGTTTCGAGAATGAGCGACCCTAAGATGATAAAGGGTATTCAGGAGGCTGTTTCTATCCCTGTTATGGCAAAGTGCAGGATAGGTCATTTTGCTGAGGCGCAGATACTCGAGGCTATAGAGATAGACTACATTGACGAGAGCGAAGTGCTTTCACCTGCTGACGACAAGTATCACATTGACAAGACGCAGTTCAAGGTGCCGTTCGTATGCGGTGCAAAGGACTTGGGCGAGGCTCTCAGACGAATAAGCGAGGGAGCGTCAATGATAAGAACAAAGGGCGAGCCCGGTACGGGCGATGTTGTTCAGGCTGTTCGCCACATGAGAATGATGATGAGCGAGATAAAAAGACTTACTTCAATGTCAAAGGACGAGCTTTATCAGGCTGCAAAGGACTTGAGAGTTGATTATCAGCTCGTTAAGTATGTTGCTGATAACGGCAGACTTCCTGTTGTAAATTTTGCGGCAGGCGGAGTTGCTACTCCTGCGGACGCTGCTCTTATGATGCAGCTTGGGGCAGAGGGCGTATTCGTAGGCTCAGGTATCTTCAAGTCAGGCGACCCTGAGAAGAGAGCAAGAGCTATCGTTCAGGCTGTGACAAATTACAATGATCCTAAGATGCTGGCTGAGCTTTCTGAAGATCTTGGCGAGGCTATGGTAGGTATCAACGAGCAGGAGATCAAGCTGCTCATGGCAGAGAGAGGCAAGTAATATGAAGATCGGAGTTCTGGCTCTGCAAGGGGCATTTGCGGAACACGAAAAAGCTCTGACGGCTTTAGGAGCAGAGGTAAAAGAGATAAGGCAGCTTCGTGATTTTGATGACGGCTTTGACGGCATCATTATCCCAGGTGGCGAAAGCACTGTTATGGGAAAGCTGTTAAGAGAGCTTGGACTTTTTGAGCCTGTGAGCGAATACATCAAAAATGGCGGATACTGTTTCGGCACTTGTGCAGGGCTTATACTGCTTGCAGAAGAGGTATCCAATGATGACAGAAAGAATTTCTGCACACTGCCTGTGAGGGTAAAAAGAAACGCTTACGGCAGACAGCTTGGAAGCTTTTCATGTAAGGAAGATTTTGCGGGCAGGGAAATAACCCAGGTATTTATAAGAGCTCCTTATATCGAAAAGGTGCTTGATGATGAATGCCAGGTGCTTTCGCAGCACGAGGGCTTCATTACTGGGGTGAGATATAAAAATCAGCTTGCGGCGGCTTTTCACCCTGAGCTTACTGATGACAGGACAGTTCATCAGTATTTTCTTGATATGATAAGCGGAAAATAAAGAATAATGGTGGGCGACCACAAATATTGCATTATATGTCTTTTCTCTGAAAATGGTGTAAAGGCATTGGTGCATTTGTGGGGATATTGCCAGAAACACTAAGTTCTACTGGAAATAACGGGATGCCAAATTTCTGTGAAACAGAAATTGCGCCGTTCTCCTACATGATATGATTTTATCGACAAATGGTAAAAAAATAAATTGGAGTGATAATAATGAGTACAACAGCTCAGGTAAAAAATTCAACAAAGCATATTCAGCTTATTTGTGTGACAGGCCTTTTTGCGGCTATGATATATGTTCTTACGGCATGGCTGCACATTCCTACAGGTGCAGGCTACACACACGCAGGTGACGGACTTATTTATCTTGCGGCTTCAATGCTTCCTACACCTTATGCAATGGCGGCAGGCGCTATCGGAGCAGGTCTTGCAGACGGACTTTCGGGATTTGTGGTATGGCTTCCGGGAACTATCGTTATAAAGGCGATAACTGCTCTTTGCTTTTCAAGAAAGACAGAGAAAATAATCTGCGTGAGAAATCTTCTCGGCATTATCCCTGCACTTGTTATATGCGTGGTATGCTACAGTCTTTATGAGGGAATTTTTATGGCAGGCGGTTTCTCAAAGAGCGCAATAATTTCGGCTTTCGGCCAGACTCCTGCTTACTGCATACAGGTGCTTGCAAGCTCGATACTTTATATAGTGCTTGGTCTTGGTTTTGACAAGGCTGGGCTTAAAAAGAAGTTTTCACATTTGTTTGGATAATTTATTGGCATAAAAGCGTGATAAGCAAAGTGGACGACATCAGGTCGTCCCTACGCATTTTGGCAAAAGAAAAAGGGGCGGAAGTCAAATTCCGTCCCTTTAACGTTATTTTTATGGAGAATGAAGTTACAAGCTATATCTTTGAATAGCCGAAGCTGTTTACCAAAGCGTCGACCTTCTGTCCTGATTTGCACATTGGGCATTCTGATGATGTATATGTCATGTAATCATGAATATCCTTTTCTGTGAAAAGGGCATGGATAGCAATGCCATTGTTCTCTTTGATAGCGGAGAATATGGAAGCTATTCCCACAAGGTTGCCGTTATAGTATTTCAGGCAGTCGATAGCTCTGTTTATGCTTTTTCCTGTAGATGCGGAAGCGATAAGCAGAAGCACCTGCTTGCCCCATATCTTCTTCTGAGTGTTATCTCTGAATATCATCTGATTTACAGCGTTTAGCTCAGGTGTTACTACATTTACGTCTGCACCGCTGTTTATGCCGCTTTCGCCAAGGCTTTCAGCGAGAAAGGCACCGATGATCTCTGTGCCTTCAAGGCATATGATAGTGTCGATATGTGTTGAAACATAGGTGGCTGCCAATGCCTTTGCGGCTTCTTTTGCCATTTTATAACCAGTTTTAAGAGATGTTATATCTACATAATAATTGATATGCGAGTGGTTAGTTGCATAGTGACCCGGTATAACGCCTATCTGTATCTTGCTGTTGCCTGCTGCCTGTATAATTTGCATACGTTCTTCCAAAATAAAGACCTCCTTACAAGTAAAGTGTGAACAGTATGTTGCTATTCGTTATTATATCACATATAGGCAAGAATTTCAATGCTATTTTTGATGAATTTTGCTATATATTTTTGTGACAATACACAATTAATAAACTGATAAATCAAAATTTACAGCGATTTATTTGTAATCCGTGAGGTGTTGTGTATATTGTTGTGTAAACTAATGTATGATTTGTACAAAATTCTGCTTGTAATTTTATTGGGAAATGTGTATAATTGAATGAGGAAAACTTTAAGCAGCTCTGTGATAAAGCTTTGCTGTTGATAAATGGCGTATCGGAGGAGGTCTTTTTATATGAGGACGAGAAAGCTTTTGTCGGGGCTTGGGGCGGCTGTGATGTCGCTTATGATGATAATACCGTGGGCGGTGTATGCGGACAGCCCTCAGGTGGAGGACAGCTCCATTGTGACGGAAAGCTCTGCGGCGGAGGCTATGGCGGAGCAGGGGGTCATCAAGGCGCAGAAAAACTCCACCCAGAACACGGAGACGGACTGGGTGCTTTTCGGCTGTATCGGTGGCGGTGCGGTGGTAGTGCTTATAATGATAGGGCTTATGGCTAAGAAAAAATAATACATATCAGGGCGGCTTGGGCTGCCCTTTTTTTGTTGTTGGTGGTAGATGTAATAAACAGCAGAAACGGACGAACACTGTTTCGCCAAGAATGTCAAACAAGCGGGACGTCGAGGGCGCCGTCCCCTACAAGCAATGTAAATATGCTGTTTGTATGTAGGGGGGCGAATAGTGTGCGTGTGAGATTTTTTTGTTTGCAACTTTATTGGTTATTGCACGTCTTTATAGATGAGGGAAATTCTTATGAGTTTCTTAAAACAACGGCTTTATTTATTGACTTATACTCTTTTTATGGTATAATGTATACATAAAAACAGATAAGAACAAAAGACAACAGGACAGCAAGATAACAAAGAATAATACGCTCATGCTATACCCTTATGGGGAAGGTGGGGCGTTTTATCCGTCCGGCTGCTGTCAGGCGGATTTTTTATGCTGTTTTGGAAAAATCACAAACGGAGGTATTGCAATGACCACGAAAAAAAGGATATGCACTGTTATAATAGTGCTTGTTATCGTTTGCGCAGTGTGTGTGGGAGGTTTTCTCGTATGGAAAAAGACCGGCAAGGGAGGCTCGAAAAGCTCACAGAAGGTATATGTGCAGAAGGTATCGTCGCTTAACACTGTGTCGGACTTCAAGCTTTCTAATTGCTCGTTTTTGGGCGTTGTTGAGGCACAGGAGTCTGTGGACGTAAAGTATGACAGTTCAAAGACGGTGGACGAGATACTTGTCAAGAACGGTGACTCTGTTAAAAAGGGTGACAAGCTTCTTACATATGACGTTGAGGCTATAAACCTTCAGCTTGAGCAGGCTAAGCTTGAGGTGGAAAGGCTTCAGAACGAGATAGTTTCAAACAAGAATCAGATAGCTGAGCTTGAAAAGGCAAAGAAAAACGCCGATCAGGACGCCGCTGTGTCATACACGACCCAGATCCTTTCTTTGCAGAGCGACAATGCCAAGAACGAATATGACATAAAGACTAAAAACGTTGAAATCAAAAAGCTGGAGGCTTCCACAAAGAACGCATATGTCACCGCTTCTATCGACGGAACTGTAAAGAACGTCAAGACGGTGGACAAGCTTCAGCAGGACGGCGGCGACGTTATAATGCAGATAACAGAAGAGGGCGACTACAGAATAAAGGGCAGATTCAACGAGCAGAACAGCAAAGATATCATGCAGGGAGCTTCTGTTATCGTAAAGTCAAGGCTTGATGATTCCACTTGGAAGGGCGAGATAACTTCTGTTGACACAAGTCCGCAGAAAAATTCTGGTGAAGATATGTATATGTACAGCTACGGTTCAAGCGATGAGATGAGCCAGTCTTCAAACTACGCTTTCTATGTTAAGCCTGAGAGCCTTGACGGACTTATGCTCGGTCAGCACGTTCTTATCGAGATTGATAACGGTCAGGACACCGCTATAAACAAAACAGGAATTTGGCTCTATTCCGACTTTATCTGCAAGGACGGCAAGAAGAACTACGTTTGGGCTAAGAACGAAGACGGAAAGATAGAAAAGAGATATGTTGAGATAGGTCAGAAGGACGAGGAGAACGGAGACTGCGAGATAAAGTCAGGTCTTGAAAAGGGCGACTTTATCGCATACCCTGACAAATCTATCGAGGAGGGCATGACGGCTACCACAAATGAGGCTGATGTGTCTGTTCCGCCTAATGACCTTGACCCGAACGACAACACGGACAGTGACGCTGATACCGAGGGCGGCGACAATGACATAGCTTATGACGGAAGTGATGAGGACGGCATGGCTATAAACGAGGATATGTTTGAAAGCATGACTGACGAGGAGATAGAAGAATACTTCAACAAGCTTTACGGTGAAGAGGAAAATGCAGAAAATGCAGACGGTGAGAATGCCGACGCTGCTGATGCTGACGCAGCTTTCGCTGAATAAGGAGGGCTTGCAATGGTATTTGAACTGAAAAATATCTACAAGGATTATTTGCAGGGCAAGGAAGCTGTGCCTGTGCTTAAGGATATTTCCCTTGATGTTTCAGAGGGGGAATATGTGGCGATAATGGGTCCGTCAGGCTCGGGAAAGTCTACGCTCATGAACATTATAGGCTGTCTTGACAAGCAGACAAAGGGAAGCTTTGTTTTTGACGGCTGTGACATTATGCAGGCAAAGGATAGGAAGCTTTCGGAGATAAGAAACAAGAAGATAGGTTTTGTGTTTCAGAACTTTAATCTGCTCCCTAGACAATCAGCACTTGAAAATGTGGAGCTTCCGCTGCTTTATGCGGGGGTAGGCAAAAGAGAAAGACGTCAGAGAGCAAAGGCGGCTCTTGAAAAGGTGGGGCTTGCAGAGAGAATGATGTTCAAGCCTACTCAGCTTTCAGGCGGTCAGAAGCAGAGGGTGGCTATTGCAAGGGCGATAGTCAACAATCCTAAGCTTCTTCTTGCAGACGAACCCACAGGCGCTCTTGACACAAAGTCGGGCGATCAGGTAATGGAGCTTTTCAAGGAGCTTAATGACGACGGTGTTACTATCGTTATGATAACACACGAGCCTGACATTGCAAGATGTGCAAAGAGGATAATGTATATCCGTGATGGCGAGCTTCATGGAGAAAAGGCAGGTGAGCAGGAATGAAGAAGATAATAATAACGCTCCTGTGCATTGCTATTCTCGGTGGAGGAGGATATGCGGGAGCAATGAAATATAAGAAAAATCAAGACAAGAAAACTGTTGTGGCGGTAGTTCCTGTTGACCTTATGGCGGAAAGTGCGGATGCGTATGAGTGGAACAACTCGACGAACATGGACGGGCAGATAGTTTCTGCCAATACTCAGAGAGTTACTCTTGACAACGAGAAGCTTGTTAAAAAGGTGTTTGTGAAAAAGGGCGACACTGTGAAAAAGGGCGACACTATACTTGAATATGACATGACGGTGGTGGAGCTGGAGCTTTCACAGAAAGAAAATCAGGTAAAGGTCTGCGAGCAGAACATCAAAATGGCTGAAAAGGAGCTTGCTAAATACAAGCTTTTAAAGCCTTCTGAGGACGCACCGCAAGAGCCTGACCCTGAGCCGGAGCCTGAACCGGAGCCAGAGCCGGAGCCAACACCGGAGCCTGAGCCTAAGCCGACACCTGAGCCTAAGCCTGTGGAAACCGTGGACGTTGTAAAGGCTTCTTTCCGTACGGAAAATGCAGGCACAAAGGACGATCCTTACATTATAAACTGCAACAGTAACACCAAGGTATCCAGAGCGTTTCTTGAAAGGATAAAGACAACGGGGGCGTATGCGGAGCTTTGCGTTTATGATGATAACTCAAACTTTATATACAAGTGGATAGTCAACCGTGAAACAATGGGCAAAAAGGCTCTTGCAGACTGGACAGTTTCCCAGGGGATAACTGAGGACAAGGAAAGCGGTATGCTTTCACTTGACACTTCTGTGGAGCAGTTCGGCAAGTTCTCTATCGTTGTGCCTGCAGGCTCAGACCGCAGTGATGACAGTGCTGACGACAGCGATGATACTGATGATATCGACAATGGCGGTGATGTGGACATATCTGATAACGGTGATTATGATGATAATGACGCCGGCATAGATGTCACTCCTGCTGACCCGTCACAGACGGGCGATACAAATTCAGGCTCTGAGGACTATATGTACAGCCGTGCAGAGATAAAGAAAATGATATCAGAAAAAGAGGACGAGATAAAGAGCCTGAAGCTTAACCTTAAGTCTGCAAAGCTTGACTACAATGACGCTTTGAAGAAAAAGACAGACGGCAAGGTAGTGGCTACTATCGACGGAGTTGTTAAAAAGATAGGCACTGTAGGCGACGCTGCCGCAGAGGACAATAATTCGGACGATGTTGACGGCAAGGACGATGTGGACATTATGGACAGCAGCATGGACTACAGCGGTGGCAGCTCTGATGATGACGCTTTCGCTATAATCGAGGGCGAGGGCGGAGTTTCCGTTACTTTTAGTGTGGGCGAGCTTAATCTTGACAGAGCGGCTGTGGGAAACACTGTTATGGTGAACTCATACAACACGGGAATGAGCATTGACGCTGAGATAACAAAGATAAGCAGCGAGCCTACGTCATACTCGGCAAACAACTGGGGTGACAATCCTAACAGCTCCACCTACACTGTAGAAGCTAAGCTCAGCGACAGCACGGATTTCAACGTGGGCGACTGGGTAGGCGTTTCATTTGTGAATGACACCACGAACAGTGACAGCGTTTATCTGCCTATACATTATGTAAGGCAGGAAAACGGAAACTACTATATAATGAAAGCCAACAAGGACGGCAGACTTGTGAAAAGCTACATAAAAACAGGCAAGATAATGTATGGCACTAATATCGAGGTCAAGGGCGGACTTTCTATGAAAGACAAGATATGCTTCCCATACGGCAAGGACGTCAAAGAGGGCGTAAGGACAAAGGAGACCGACAAAGTCCTTTCTCCTGAGTATTAAAAAGGGGGCGGATAATATGATAGAAAATATCAGACTTTCATTTAAGGGAATACTTTCACATAAGATACGCTCGTTTCTTACTATGCTTGGTATCATTATCGGTATTGCGGCTATCATTGCTATAGTTTCCACTATCAAGGGTACAAATGAGCAGATAAAGAACAATCTTATCGGCGCAGGAAACAACACTGTGAAGATCCAGCTTTCAAATGGCGACACTGTTTGCGACTTTTCTTATGAAACGCCACCGTCTAATGTGGCAATGTTCACATCGGACACTAAAAAACGTATCAACGAGCTTAAAGAGGTGGAGTCAAGCACTTTTTACCGCACAAGAAACAATCCTGACAATCTGTTTTATCTTAACAACAAAATGGATTCGTCAACTATATACGGAGTAGACAAGGATTATTTTGACACTGTTGGATACGAGATAGTTGAGGGAAAGGGCTTTGCGGAGAGAAACTTTACCAAATTTGACAAGGTGGCAGTGGTAGACAAGACGCTTGCAGAGGGTCTTTTTCAGGGTGAAAGCCCTGTGGGAAAGGTAATAGATATAAGTGGTGAGCCGTTCACTGTAATAGGCGTGGCTGTGAAAAATTCAAACTTTGAGCCTGTTATAAGCTCAGTGGAGGACTACTACACATACAATCAGACATCAAGCGGACTTATCTTTATCCCCACAAACGATTGGGGGATAGTTTTCCGCTATGACGAACCAGAAAACTGTATCGTAAAGGCTGTGGACACGGACTCGATGACGAATGCGGGCAAAAAGTCGGCGGATATCCTTAACGAGAACGTTTCGGCTGTAAAGGGCGGAAGCGAGGAAACCAGCGCTTCTGTGGAATACAAGAGCGATAGCCTGCTGGAGCAGGCGAAGTCATTGCAGGATCTGAGTTCATCCACTAATAAGATGCTTATATGGATAGCTAGCATTTCACTGCTGGTAGGCGGTATAGGCGTAATGAACATTATGCTCGTGTCGGTAACAGAGAGAACGAGAGAGATAGGACTGAAAAAAGCACTGGGAGCAAGGAAAAAGAGAATTCTTGCACAGTTTTTGACAGAAGCGGCAGTGCTTACGAGCATAGGCGGAATAATCGGTGTGCTGACGGGCATAGGGCTTTCGCAGGTAATAGCGAAGGTAGCGGAAGTGCCTGTGGCGATATCCTCGGCGTCAATAGTAGTGTCGGTGGTATTTTCAATGGTAGTTGGAATAGTATTTGGACTTATTCCGTCCATAAAGGCGGCGAAGCTTAATCCTATCGACGCTTTGAGATATGAATAATAAGCTATAATAAAGCGGTGTCGGAGTGTAAAGCTCTGACCCGCTTTTGTTTGCCTACACAGCTTTATGATAAATCAAACCTTAACGCTTCGATGTGGGGACGTCGGGGCGCCGTCCCCTACATTTGGGTGCAGTGTTTATACAATGTAATAATCAGTAGGATCGTGAAAAAATGAAACGGGCGAACACTGTTCGCCCCTACAGTTGGTCTGTGCGGAAAACAAAAAAGCAGGCGGAGATCAATTCTCCGCCTGCTTGCGTTTGTGTAAATCAGAAAAGCGACTTCACCGCTTCACATATCTTCTCTGCTATATATGGATTGTTCATGGTGTAAAGGTGTATGCCGTCTACATCATTGGCGATGAGATCTACTATCTGCGATACCGCATAGGCTATGCCTGCATCTCTCATTGCTATTGGGTCGTTCTCGTATTTGTCCATTATCTTCAGAAATTTCTTCGGCAGGGTCGCATGACAAAGAGTTGTCATTCTAAGTATCTGCTTTTTGTTGGTCACAGGCATTATTCCTGCTTCGATAGGCACGTTTATCCCTGCTATGGCTGTTTTTTCTCTGAAATCGTAAAATGTGCTGTTGTCAAAGAAAAGCTGGGTGATAAGCTGTGAACAGCCTGCGTCTACTTTATCCTTCAGGTGCTTTATATCATCTACTATGCTGTCGCACTCCGGATGACATTCAGGATAGCATGCGCCTATTACGTTCATGTCGCTGTGTTCTTTTATGAAAGATACAAGGTCGGAAGCGTAGTGAAAATCACCTGCCGGCTCAAAATCAGGGTTTCTGTCACCTCTCAAAGCAAGTATGTTCTCGATATTCGCAGACTTCATCTCTTCAAGCTGCTCTAATACTCGCTCCTTTGTCTGATAAAGGCATGGCAGATGTGCCACTGACTCTATCTTGTGTTGATTTTTTATAGCCGAGCATATGTCGATAGTCGCATTGTTCGTGCTTCCGCCTGCTCCGTATGTTACGCTGATAAAATCAGGATTAAGTGGCTGGAGCTGTGATATGGTGCTGTATATGCTCTCAACAGGTGTTGAACTCTTTGGTGGGAATACCTCAAAGGATAATGTTGTCTTTTTCTTGAAAAGCTCGCAGGTCTTCATTTATTTTCCTCTTTTCTGTTATCTATATAAAAATATATTTTTTATTTTTTCTGTAAAGTGTATTATAACACAAATTTCCTAGTAAATCAATAATTTTTATTCTATGGTCTGTCATAGTTTAAAACTATATCGAATGAAGATACAGGTATTATCTTGAAAAATCAGGTTGAAAAAGGTGGCAGTCGGTGAAAATTGTGTGTAATGCTTGATTATTGGCGAAAAGTATGCTATACTTTACTCATTGAGCAGATAACAAAAACAGCAGAGAAAGGCGGTTTTTTGTTGAATAACAGAGATCAGTTCAAAAAGATACTTAACTATCTCAGCGCACTTGTTATAATCTGTGCCTTTATGAAGTGCTTCGACACCGTTTGGAACAACTTTTACAACAAGGCGATGCGTGACCCGTTCTGGCATAATGGTAACATTCTTATGGTGGCTATCTATGCGGTGCTATATATATCCATGGCAAAGACCTTTAACGGCTTCCGTCTTGGATATGATAAGTTCACGGGGCTTTTCGGTTCGCAGGTGCTGGGTGTGCTGGGTGCGAATTTTATAGAATTTATACTCGTTTCTCTTATCGGACGAGGCAGGCTCAACATAGCGCCCATACTTGTTATGACGGTCATTCAGGTGGCCATAGCCTTTGCGTGGAGCTATGTTTTCACTTGGATATATCAGGCGGTATACCCTCCACGGCGAATGATAATCGTTTATGGAAACAAGAACGCTAAGTACCTTGTTTCAAAAATGAGCGTGAGAAATGACAAATACAGGATATGCGCTTCTATAAGCTGTGAGGAGAGCCTTGAGGATATCGAGCGTGAGATATTAAAACACGAGGCTGTTATAATCTCAGATATCCCAAATGACCTGAGAAACAAGCTTTTGAAATTTACTTTTGAAAATTCTATCAGGACTTATATAAACCCTAAGCTGTCAGATATTATCGTAAGGGGTGCGGAGGATTTCCACCTTTTCGATACGCCCCTTTTGCTGGCGAGAAATGACGGCTTGCGCTGGGAACAGCGTGCGATAAAGAGAACGCTCGATATTTTGTTGTCAGCAGCAGCACTGGTGGTGGCGTCACCGTTTATGCTAGTGACAGCTATTGCAATAAAGGCTTATGATGGCGGTCCTGTGCTTTATTCTCAGAAAAGGCTCACAACAGGGGGCAGGGTGTTCAAGGTATACAAGTTCAGAAGCATGATAGTTGACGCTGAAAAGAAAAGCGGTGCGACCCTTGCAAAGAAAAATGACAGCCGTATCACTCCTATAGGAAAGCTTATAAGAAAAGTAAGGATAGACGAGCTTCCGCAGCTTATAAACATACTAAAGGGCGATATGTCGTTTGTAGGGCCTAGACCTGAGCGGCCTGAGATCGCGCAGAAGTATGAAAAAACAATGCCTGAGTTCAAATACAGGCTGAAAGTCAAGGCTGGACTTACGGGCTATGCACAGGTAATGGGAAAGTATAACACTACGCCTTATGACAAGTTGAAGCTTGACCTTATGTACATAGAGCATCAGTCGCTTATGCTTGATCTTAAAATATTCTTTATGACGGTAAAGACCTGCTTTATACCGGAAGCCACTGAGGGTGTAAAGGATTCGGCTCCTCTTGAAACTCACCGTGACAGGATAGAGCATGACAACAGCAAGGACGAAAAGAACAGCGAAGAGATAAAGCTGTGATAATATGAAAATGCAGAGGGCGGATCATTTTCGCCCTCTTTTTTGTATTTTGTGTGAAGGGGCGACCTGAGGTCGCCTGTGTTCGGAAATGCAACGTCACACCCAAAGCGAAAAAGTTTGTCTTATTGCAAATTTAGCAGGCGAACAGAGACGGACGAACGCTGTTCGCCCCTACATTTATCAACAAGTAACAAAAGAGCAGAACGTGAAAATGCGTTCTGCTCTTTTTGCATATATGACTTATGACCCCTAGACCGCCATGGTGGTCTTGAATTTAAGGCTTATTTTGTCTGCGATAAGTGCGATAAATTCGCTGTTTGTGGGCTTGCCCTTGCCTGTGTTTATGGTGTAGCCGAAGAAGCTGTTGAGGGTGTCGATATCTCCTCTGTCCCATGCTATCTCAATGGCATGGCGTATGGCTCTTTCTACTCTGGAGGGCGTAGTTGCGAATTTTTTTGCCACTGCAGGATATAATAGCTTTGTAACGCTTTCAAGCATTTCCTTATCGTTCACGGACTGTATGATAGCTTCCCTGAGATAGTGATAGCCCTTGATGTGGGCAGGGACGCCTATCTGATGGATTATGTCTGTGACGATTATCTCAAGGTTTATGCTCTGTTTGTTTTTCATATAGCTTGAGTCGGAGGATATATCGGTGTCGATATCCAGCATGGACTTTATCCTCTCGCCAAGTATCTTTATGTCGAATGGTTTGAGCATGAAATATGATGCTCCCGCGTTCATGACCTGTGTTTCTATAAATGAGTTCTCATAGGCGCTTGTAATTATAAAAAGCGGTTTCTGATAGGACGAGTTCTGTATTTTTCTTATAAGCTCGATTGCGTCAAGGCTCGGCATCACTGCGTCTGCGATAACAACGTCCGGCTGTTCGTTTTTGATAGCGTCATAGATAGTAAGTCCGTCCTTGGGACGTGTTATCACGAAAAAGCCCATTGCTCTCAGTGAGGAAGCACATGCTACCCCGTACTGTGCCGAATCGTCGCCAATAAGAATTTTGATCTTGTTTGTCATTGTCATTTCCTCCGTCGTATAATCTGTCATTTTTGTTTGAGAGCGTTTGTTTTAACTCCCTTTCACAAGATAAATGATAACACATTTATTTGTTAAATGCAATAGTTTTTTAGAAAAATCGTCAACAAATTATCGACTAATTAATGCAAAGTGTACAAATATCAGTGCATGAATATGCCAAAACAAGATAATTAAGCATTGTTCGACTGCAGATGATATTTTTCTCTATGCAAAGCCTTTTCATAAATCGACAGCGATCGGCAAAGGTCGCTAACCTGCGTTTTCTATGGTGCTTTCGGCAAACTCTGAGGTCTTTGAATACATTTCGTCAGCGAAGATACCGTAGCCTTTGGCGGTGTCTTCGATAAAAACATGGGTCACTGCGCCCACGAGTCTTCCGTCCTGAATGATAGGCGAGCCGCTCATGCCCTGCAAAATGCCCCCTGTTTTTTCAAGAAGCGTCTTGTCAGTTATTTTGATAACAAGGTCATGCTCGGCAGAATCTGAGAGATTTATCTGCTCAATAGAAACTTCGTACTCTTTTGGCCCGTCATTGTCAATAGAGGAGAGTATTTTGGCTTTGCCGGGGTGTATCTCCTGACGGAAGCCGAGAGGAAACTCTTTTGCATTTGGGCAAGGATTTGCATTCAGTGTGCCGAACACGCCGCTTTCGCAGTTTTTCAGGATATCACCTGTGGAGGCGGAGTTTGCAAACTCGCCTAAAAGCTGTCCCGGACAGCCTGAGCGTGACTTGTTGAAGCCTGTGAGGTTTATTTCGCCAACTGTGCCTGCGGAGAGGGGGAGGGGTTCTTTTGTGTCTGCGTCGCATACGGGGTGACCAAGGCCTCCGAAAGTTCCGTTTTCAGGGTCATAGAATGTGAGAGTGCCTATGCCTGCGGAGGAGTCACGCACCCACATTCCTGCTTTGTAGCTTCCGTCCTCAAGGCGTGGGCATAGCTTGAAGGTCAGGTCGTTGCTTCCACGCTTTATGCGCACTGAGCAGGCTTCACCGTTTGAGCTTCTTATTATCTTTGCAACGTCTGTGTTGCTTTTGACTTTTTCTCCGTCGATAGATACTATAACATCGCCCTCTCTTATACCGCAATCTTTGGCAGGGCTTGAAGAATCCACCTTTTGCAGATCGACCACCATTACGCCCTCTGTGAGAAGCTTTATGCCGAATGGCTGTCCGCAAGGATAAAGCATTGGTCTTTCCATTGTCTTTGATTCAACCTCCTTGACTGGCACTGCCCCAAAAAGCATGAGCATATTTTTTGTGTATCGTGACGCTCCTGACGAACCGCCTGACACCGCCACTGTCACCTTGCTTTCGCAGGGCTTTGAGGATATGGTGAAAAAGGAGTTCACGCTAAGCTCGCTGCCCTTTGAAACAAGGTAGAAATCGGGGAGCGTTGTGGAATAAAATCCTATAAGACCAAACAGCCCCAGCAGTATTATCCCTGTGACGCAGGCTGTTTTTTTGAAAAATGACGACATTTTTTTCACGTTCCTTTCTGTTTTTCTTTTCGCTTTTATTGTTGACCTGCTGAGAAATTTAATTCAGCCGTCGGCACAAGTATTATTTGTCTTGGAAAGCCTTTTTCAATTTTATTCTGCCTTCTTAACAGTGCAAAGGAATAAAATTTCATTTGTATGTGTTGAATTTCGTGGCATACTATGATATAATAAAATATCTGATGAGAACACTATGATACGATAATATTTTAATACATAAAAGAGGTACATTATGTCAAAAAAAGACAGACTTAAAGCACAGAAAGAAAAGCAGGACAGGCTCAGGAAAGAAGCGGAGCTTGAAGAACAGAGAGAGCGTGAGGAAGCCAGAGAAAGGCAGAGCCGCTCGGCGAAAAAGATGATGAAAAAGGCGAAACGCACAAAACCGAACGGTGAGCCTGTTTATTATCTTATTTTGAAGCTTCTTATGATAGTGCCGTTTGCGTATTCGGGATTTTTCTACGGCGGTGTAACTATCGTGGGCATCATGGGCAAGTATATAGAGCCCGTTCCGCCAAAGTGGGTGCTGTGGGCAATGGCGGCAGGCGTTGTTGTCATGTTTGCAGGAATATTGTTTGCGTTTTTCAAAAAATATATCGTTTCCTTTATACTTAGCCTTGGGGGCATGATATCGTTTCTTAAAGCGGGCGGATATCTTATAAAAAGGATACAGGACAAGCTGAGCAATTCGGCTGTAGATCAGTCTTTGCAGAATATGGATAAGGAATATATGTGGAGATTTTATCCTATAATAGGTGTTGCTGTCATATCAGCGACTCTGCTCATCTGCACTATAATAAGAAAACTCATTGAGCGAAAAAGACTGCAAAGAGAGAGGGATAACGCTCCTGTTGAGAGCATTATCAACTGATTTTGGTCTGCGTTTTTGTGTAAATGTGAGATTTTGCAATATTCTATTGACTTTATGTCATAAAATGATATAATTGAATGAGAATGTTATCAGAGTTTATTTTAAGAAGTTCATTAAGTAGAAAAAGCGGTGAGAATTTTGAAGAAAGCAGTTACACTTATAGATATAGCCAAAGCCTGTGACACAAGTAATGTCACTGTGTCAAAAGCCCTTGCAGGAAAAAGCGGAGTTAGCGATGCTCTCAGAGAGAAGATAAAGCAGGTCGCTGACGAAATGGGTTATGTGGGCGTGAAAAGCACTCAGAACAGGGGAGGCAATACTATCGGTGTGCTTATCCCATCAAAATTCATCAATCCTAACGGTTCTTTTTATTGGGCGTTGTATAACGCTCTTGTAACAAGGCTCAAAAAAGAGAATATGTACTGCATAATGGAAAATCTCGATCAGGAGGACGAGGACAGGCTCATGCTCCCGCATTGTATCGAGGACAAGCAGGTTTCAGCACTTATTTCACTGGGACAGCTTTCAAAGAATTATGCAAAGCTTCTTAATGACAATGTGAAAGATCTTGTACTGCTTGATTACTATGTGCCGTCCTTAGACTTGGACGCTGTTGTGACAAATGGCTACAGCGGAGGCTACAAGCTTACTTCATATCTTATAAAAATGGGTCACAAGAAGATAGGATACATAGGAAATAAATTTGCTACAACGAGTATTTTTGACAGATATATGGGCTATGTAAAGGCTATGATAGAGCATGGCTATGAGGTCAACGAAAAGTGGCGTATCGACGATCGTGACAAGCGTGATTTTATCACTATGACTTTCCCTGAGGACGATATGCCAACGGCTTTCGTGTGCAACTGCGACGAGGCGGCTTACCGTGCAATAAGACAGCTCCGTGGCATGGGATATAACGTGCCTGAGGATATTTCCATTGTGGGATATGATAACTATCTGATCTCTGAAGTTTCAGACCCGACTATCACGACTATAAACGTTGACGCAGATTATATGGCAGACCTTGCGGTAATGACACTTATGGATAGAATGGAAGAACCTGACGGCAAGCCAAGGATAATAACTATCGAGGGCGATCTCGTTATAAAGGACTCTGTAAAGAGGATATAGGTGTTTTATTATCGAATATAACAAAAAGATCAGCATGGCGGTTGCTGATCTTTTTTTATTTTGCTATTGACAAATGAGTAATTTTAAGTTATAATATAACCGTACTTATTAAGTGCACCTTTCTAATCTATGATTTTCTATTGTTTGCGACATGACCCCATTGGTTGTGTCGGTTGTCTGATCTAGGCGACAGTCTTTGTTAAGACTGTCGCCGTTTTTTTGTGCATATTGCTAAAATTCGGGTCTTAAAGTTTATGTTTGTTTACAAAATTGAGATTAAAAAGATATTAATTTCTAAAAAGATATTGACTTAATTTTATTTAGGCTGTATACTTAATATTGTCGTTGAAGACAAATTAATTTACTTAATAAAATTAAGCTAATTCGGAGGTTATCAAGTATGAAAGCAAAGAAGATATGTGCCGGTGCAATGGCACTGGTTTTGTCAATGGGAACAATGAGTGCGTTCACAGGCTGCGGAAGCTCTACAGATTCAAGCAGCAAGGCTGTTACACCTGAAGTATCGCAGGCTGATATCAAAGACTCATTCGACGCAAAGGGTGCAAAACTGGAAGTTCTTACAAACAGAACTGACAGAAAAGAGGACGGCAAGCTCGACGCTCTCACAGACAAGTTTGAGGAAGCTTACAACTGCACAGTTGAATACACTGCATACAAGGACTACGATACAGATGTAGCAACAAGAATGGGCACAGATGATTACGGCGATGTTCTTTGTATCCCTTCAAGCCTTAAGCTTGAGGAACTTCCTACATATTTCGTATCTCTCGGAACTTATGACGAGTTCAAGGACACATATCGCTGGTCAGACAAGAAGATGACGGCTGACGGCAATGTTTACGGACTTGCGGTAGGCGGAACAGCTACAGGCGTTCTTTACAACAAGAAGATATGGGAGCAGGCTGGTATCACAGAAACTCCTAAGACTCCTGACGAGTTCCTTGCAGATCTTCAGCTCATCAAGGATAACACAGACGCTATCCCTTACTACACAAACTTCAAGGACGCAAGCTGGACTATCACTCAGTGGCAGAACCTTGTTATTTCAGCAGCAGGCGGTGCTGAAGCTGAAAACAAGCTTCTTCAGGATAAGAGCGACCTCTTTGTAGAGGGAAACGGCTATTATGAAGTATATAAGCTGATGTATGATCTGTTCTCAAAGCCTGACCTTCTTGAAGAAGACCACGCTAACACAGAGTGGGAGTCATCAAAGGTATGGTTCGGCGAGGGCAAGATAGCAACAATGGTAATGGGCTCATGGGCAGTTTCACAGTTCATGGAAAAGGCTGAGAACCCTGACGATATCGGTTATATGCCTGTTCCTATCACTGCGGCTGACGGAAAGGTATACGCAGAGGAAGGCCCTGACTATACTCTCGGCGTAAGTGCAAACTCCAAGAATCAGGATCTTGCAAAGGCGTATGTTGAGTGGTTCGTTTCTGATTCAGGTTTCTCTGAGCAGGAGGGTATGATCTCAACAGTTCAGAACAAGGAACTCCCAAGCACACTGGCAGGATTCAAGGACGCTGTATTCTTCGAGAAGGCTGTTTGTCCGGATGACCTCGTTGGTAAGTTCGACGAGATCGACAAGGAGTCAGGCGTTGGCGTATGGCAGGGCGACGAGGACAACTTCAAGATCAAGCTTGCTGAGGCAGCATTCGCAGGCAAGGGCGACGACGGTTTCAACGAGATCATCGCTGATGTAAACAAGAAGTGGGCTGCTGCAAGAGATAAAGTTCTCGGCTAAGACTTAAGATAAATCCCTTATCAGGTACAGGCATTGTTCCTGTGCCTGATAATTGTGTTCAGGAGGACCTCAAATGCAAAACGGCAATAGAAAAGGCATTGCACAGTGGTCAAAGACTTATGCGGGTAAAAAGTTCTATACTTCTATACTGTTTCTTGCACTGCCGATAATCCTGCTTGTAACGTTTACCTTTATCCCTGCTCTGGATATGGTCATATTCAGTTTTCAGAACAGAGATCCATACGGCACTAACCCTACATATGCAGGCTTTTCAAATTATGTAACGATATTCACCGACAAGGACTATCTTGAAACTTTCAAGAACAGCCTTTATTATCTTGTTGGTTCATTTATTCAGCAGGCACTGGCTTTGCTGCTGGCGTCTATCCTCTGCTCAAAGATAAGAGCAAAGGGACTTTTCAAGGGAATACTTTTCTTCCCTTATCTTATGAACGGCGTTGCGGTATCTATCATATTCCAAAGATTTTTCCTCAAAGGTCAAAAGGGTCTTACCCCTGACGGAACGCTCAACACTATCCTTACCACACTGGGTCTTGACCCGATACTGTGGTTCGATGTTGACAGGCCGTTTCTTGCAAACTGCTGCTTGGTGTTCATTTCCATATGGAAATACATAGGCTTTGATATCATCATGTATATCGGTGCTATCCAGTCTATCAGCCCTGACCTTTACGAGGCGGCTGACCTTGACGGTGCTAATCCATGGCAGAACTTCAGATATATCGTATTTCCAAGCATAAAGCCTATCATCTCATTGCAGCTTATCCTTGCTGTAAAGGGTGCTATCTCAGTATTCGAGATACCATATATCACAACAAAGGGCATGATGGGCACTACCACATTCGTTATCAAGACTATCAACACAGCGTTCTCGCTGAAAAAGGTGGGTCTTGCTTCGGCAATGGGTATCGTGCTGCTTATCATAACGATAATCGTAACGTTTATACAAAAATACTTCTTCCGTGAGGACGACAAGACCCCTAAGGAGAACAAAAGGAGCAGAAAGGGGGCTGTGAAATAATGGCACAGAATGAAAACAAAGATTCAAAGCCGCTTTATATCGGCTCAAGGGTACTGAACATTTTCAAGTATGCTTTTCTTATACTCTGCTGTCTTATAGTAATAGTACCGATACTTGTTGTGCTCATAGGCTCGCTGAAAACCTACAAAGAGCTTTCAAACACCACGGTGTTCACTCTTCCGGAAGTGCCTCAGTGGGAGAACTTCAAGACAGCGTTTTTTACACAGAACATTCTTCTTGCATTCAAAAACACGGCTATAATAATTGTTGTATCCTGCGTTGGTTCGATAATAACAGGTACGATGACGGCTTATGTGGTTCAGCGCTTCAACACCTATTTTTCAAGAGTAGTAAAGACAGCGTTCCTTATTGCAACGCTTCTGCCTAATATCACAATGCAGGTAACGGTATTCCAGATAGTTTACAAGCTTGGTCTTTACAGATCTATGCTTGCACCTATCATTTTGAATATCGGTACAGATATTATTTCTATCTATATTTTCATTCAGTTTTTGGGACAGATATCATATTCCCTGGACGAAAGTGCTATTATGGACGGTGCTTCTTATCCAAGGGTATATTTCAGCATAATTCTCCCTAACCTCAAGCCTGCAATAGCAACAGTGCTTATCATCAAGTTCGTTGGTATCTACAACGATTTCTACACTCCAAAGCTTTATATGCCTGATGATGACCACGTTGTTATTTCAACTGTGCTTTACAATCTTATGAATGCCACTTCTGTACAGTGGGAGGTAGTTTTTGCGGGAATCGTAATTTGTATCATTCCGACTCTTATTATATTCCTCTTACTGCAAAAGTACATTTACAGCGGACTTGTTTCGGGAGCTGTAAAAGAATAAGCTTTATTTCTATTTTAAGGCAGCACCGCACAAGGATTGTGCGTAAGATGCGCAGTCAGATTTTTTGTCAGATAGTGCAGAAATTTTGCAGGCATACTGACGTATGTCAAGAAATTTCTGTGCTATATGACGGAAAATCTGCAAGCAGATTGCGTGCAAAGCCGACAGGCGTGCCTTGTGCGGTGTTGCCTTTAATTTCCTTACCATAGCAGGCGGTATGACCTTTTAGGAGGTCGATACCGCTTTTGCTTTATAGGCAAACAAAAAAGCGATGAGCCTTTTGCAAGGTCATCGCTTTTTTATATAGAGAGTATTGTTATCTTGACTTTGTTGAATTATTCTGCAAGAAGCTTTTCTGCACTTGCAAGCTTAACTGCTGTAGCGAACACGTCGGCTGCAATTTTAAGCTCGTTCTCAGGCGGGAATGTAGGAGCAATTCTGATGTTTGAATCGTCAGGGTCCTTTCCGTAAGGGTATGTTGCACCTGCACCTGTGAGGACTACGCCTGCCTCTTTGCAAAGCTGACAAATTCTCTTTGCACAGCCGTTAAGAGCGTTGAAGCTTATAAAGTAACCGCCGTTTGGCTTCTCCCAGCTTCCGATTCCCAGAGGTGCTATCTCCTTTTCGAGAGTGTCAAGAACTATCTTGAACTTAGGCTCGATTATAGCTCTGTGCTTCTTCATATGCTCCATAAGGTTTTCATATGTGCCGAAGAACTTAACGTGGCGGAGCTGATTTATCTTGTCATAGCCGATAGTCTGAACTGTCATCATGGATTTGAGGTACTTGATGTTCTTTTCAGATGACGCTATCATTGCAACGCCTGCACCAGGGAACGTTACCTTTGAAGTGGAGGCGAGCATATAAACTCTGTCAGGGTTGCCTGCCTTTTCACACTCGTCAAGAATGTTGAGAAGTGTGTCAGGCGTATCAGAAAGGTGGTGGATACAATATGCGTTATCCCAGAATATCTTGAAATCCTTAGCCTTTGTCTTCATGGCTGCAAGACGCTTTACTACTTCGTCAGAGTATGTTGTGCCTGTAGGGTTAGCGTACATTGGAACACACCATATACCCTTTATAGTATCGTCCTCGGCAACGAGCTTTTCTACCATATCCATGTCAGGACCGTTTTTGTCCATTGGAATGTTTACAAGCTCAAAGCCCATTTTTTCTGTTATAAGAAAATGTCTGTCATATCCCGGAACAGGGCAGAGCCACTTTACTTTTGTATCCTTCCAAGGCTTTTCACCGTCGCCTGTGCCGAAAAGCATGAACTTTGCGATAGTGTCATACATGATGTTAAGGCTTGAGTTTCCGCAAATGATAAGTTCGTCAGGCTTTACGCCCAGCATAGGAGCAAAAAGCGCCTTTGCTTCAGGCAGACCGTCAAGACCGCCGTAGTTTCTGCAATCTGTGCCGTCCTCAGCGAAACAATCCTCGCTGCTCTTTACTGCTGTGAGCAGACCCTCTGTCAGGTCGAGCTGTTCGGCAGACGGCTTTCCTCTTGCCATGTTCAGCGACAATCCCTGAGCCTTGAAATCGTCATATTCTTTCTGGACTTCCGCCTTGAATGCTGCCAGTTCCTCTGCAGACATTTCTGTTAGTTTCATATCAATGTCCTCCACTTGTAAATTATAAATTATAGTACACTACTATACAGAACAATTCGGCAAATCCCGACTTTCGCCGCACTCTGCCGAACGTATCTGATATCCTTACTTATATTGTATACCCTTTTCACTGTTTTTGCAAGTGCTTTTTATCATTCCTGCAAAAAATCAGAAACTTGCACGAATATGCTTATGCGAATATGGCCATTATGGGCAACTTTTATAATTTACATTCAAAACGCTTGTTGATGATCCGTTTTTTGTTTTGTTAGAACTAACTGAGCCTGCAGATACAGAAAACCGCAGTTTTTTATCGCAATGCAAAAATATGAAACAAGCAAAGTGTTAATAAAATGTTAAATTTAAGAAGAATACGTTTACATTCAAATTCTAAACGTTTTCAGCAAAAATAGGGACTTGAAATTTTTCTTAAAGTATGCTTTAATAGTAACAACGGCGTTTTACCAAAATGGCAAGCCGAATGACATCGCCTTGAATAAGCGGAGGATATATTCGCATATGTATTCGGGGGAAAAATAAAAAGTAATCATTTTTTATATTATGAAAGGTGGATTTTAACATGAGCGTTAAAGTAATCAACGGACAGGCTATCCCAAATATGCCTTGGCAGGATAAGCCGGCTGACTGCAATGAAGTGATCTGGAGAGATAACAGAAACCCTATCATTCCTAGAAATCTTCTTCCTACATCAAACTCTATCTTCAACAGTGCGGTAGTTCCTTTCGAGGGCAAGTTCGCAGGTGTATTCCGTGTTGACGATAAGGAAAGAAACATGGCTCTCCATGCTGGTTTCTCCGAGGACGGTATTCACTGGAACATCAACCCAACAAGAATTATGTTCGAGCAGGCTGAAAAGTCTACAGAAGAAGTAAATCAGTGGGGATATGGTTATGACCCAAGAGTATGCTTCATCGAAGACAGATATTGGGTAACATGGTGTAATGCATACGGCTGGAAGCCAACTATCGGCGTAGGCTATACATATGATTTCAAGACATTCTATCAGTGCGAGAACGCATTTCTCCCATTCAACAGAAACGGCGTACTCTTCCCAAGAAAGATTGACGGCAAGTATGTAATGTTCTCAAGACCTTCTGACTCAGGTCACACTCCATTCGGTGATATGTACATTTCACAGTCACCTGACATGAAGTACTGGGGCGAGCACAGACACGTTATGGGTCCTCTCAAGGGCTGGGAGTCCAAGAAGATCGGTGCAGGTCCTATTCCAATAGAGACAGACGAGGGCTGGCTCTGCTTCTATCACGGTGTTCTTGAGTCTTGCAACGGCTTTGTATACAGCTTCTCAGCTTGCATCCTTGACAAGGAGCAGCCATGGAAGGTCAAGTACAGATGCGGCGAGTATCTCATCAACCCAAGAGAGATCTATGAGTGCGTAGGCGATGTTCAGAACGTAACATTCCCATGCGCAACACTTTGCGACGCTGACACAGGCAGAATTGCTATTTACTACGGCTGTGCTGACACTTGCGTAGGTCTTGCTTACACAACTGTTGACGCTGTTGTTGACTATGTAAAGAGCCATTCTTCTATCTAATTTCGATCTGATAGACTAATAGAATAGTTTACAAAAGAGCAGAACTTCGGTTTTGCTCTTTTTGTTGTTAGGACATAAAAAAGACGGCTTTGAAAGCCGTCTTGTGAATTATAACAAATAGATGTGTAAGCAAATGAACTACATACAGACGATGTATTTGTGCGGTAGCAATGGTCTATATTTTTTCAGGTGCGTCCTTTTCGTATTCGGCGAATTGCTTTTCCATATCAGCTTCGCTTTCGCCAACTGAGCGCAGTATCTCTTTGAGAAATACTCTGTCCTCAGGCTCTCCTGAAAGCTTTGCACTGTGCTTTTCGTAGAAGTATCTCATTTTAAGCACGCTGATAGGGGAAAGCTTCTGCTTTTCTGCGGCTTCGTATGCAGAGTTCACGTCTGTGATGAAAAAGCCCATGCTGTATTCAGGAGCCTCCTCACATATAGCTTTAAGCATATCTGCTATAAGATCTTCACGGACGTACACCACTCTGCCTGCAGAGTGGAGCATTCGCATTGTGCTGTTGTAGTCTGATACCCTGAGTGTTTTAAGCTCATCACGGCTCAGCCCCAGCCACGAAAGGGCAACGGCTGCTGCAGCCTCAGTATTGGTTTCATGCAAAGCTTTGACCTTATCCTCTATCTGAGAAAAGGAATAGATATATTTTTGTTCCATATTTATTGCCACCTTATGCCTTTATCTTTCTGTATTCCGCCGGAGAGATGTTCTCGTGCTTTTTGAATACAACATAAAAATACGAGCTGTCGCTGAAGCCTGTTTCCGAAGCTATCTCCGCAACTGTCTTTGATGAGTAGGTAAGAAGCTCCTTTGCGTGGCTTATGCGCACTGTGTTTAAATATTCCATTGGTCTTATGCTGAAATTTTTCTTGAAAAGTCTGCAAAGGTGCTGTTCTGATACCCCTGCCACAGCCGCCATATCTGCGAGTTTTATAGGCTTTGAATAATTCTCCTCGGTGTATTTCATGACCTTTGCGACGGCTTCGGAATTTACACGGCTCTTGTATGGGAACTTATCGTCCGAAAGCTTGCGGTATTCAAGAAGCATATCGTAAAGCTGTGCGGAGGCATAATAGTTGCCGTATGCCTTATCGCTTTTTATGGTGTAATATGCGCTGTCAAAAAGCTTGTGCATACGATCTGCACCACAGTTTAAGAAAACATGAAATTTGTTAAGATCCCATTCTTTCAGCAGCTCGAGAGCCTGTTTGCCGTCAAAGCACACCCAGTCAAGATACCATGAATGAGTCATGGATCTATATTCGTGGGGACAGTGCGGTGGTATATAGAAAATGCTGTCAGGCATTATTTTTACGGTCTTGCCGTCTACCGTTACCTCACCCTCGCCCTCAAGACAGACGAAAAGCTGAGGATAATCATAGCCCTCCGGTCTGCTGACAGGAAACTGCCAGCAGCTCACGCCTATGCCGATGATATAAAATGGCAGAGCTTTTTCAGTTCCTATAACAGGATAGAATTGTTTCTGCATATATTTTTCCCCCATATCTGAAGCAGAAAAAACTGCAATATATTAACATGATAACTACACATTTTATTATAGCAGTGTCGCAATATGTTGTCAAGCAAAAGAATAAATTGCGGTAAAATATGAACCAACTGTTGACTTTTTATCCCAACCGTATTATAATAATAAGGAAATGGTGCGAAAGTGCCAAGTCTTATTTTGTGGGACGTATCTGAAAGGAATTTGTATTATGGAGAACAATGTTATTATTCTTGCCGGCGGACAGGGCAAGAGAATGAAGACCAATATGCCAAAGGCTTTGTGCAATGTTATCGGCGAGCCTATGCTGGAGTGGGTGCTGACAGCCTGCGAAAATGCAGAGCTTGACGATATCTGCGTTGTAAAAGGCTACGAGGGTCAGCAGATAGAGGATTATCTTGCACAGAGAAAGTCAAAGGCTGATATCTGCACTGTTATGCAGGAAGAGCGACTTGGCACAGGTCATGCTGTTATGCAGGCGGCTGACTTCCTTAAAGCTCACGCTGAGGGAAACACACTTATACTCTACGGCGATGCTCCTTTTATCGACGCAGAAACTATCAAGGGTGCGCTGGAGCTTCATACTGAAAAGGACTGCGGCGTAACTGTTGTTACATCAAGAGTTGAGAACCCTACAGGCTACGGCAGAATAATCCGCACTGAGAATGGCATTTCAGGAATAGTTGAGCACAAGGACTGCACACCTATGCAGCTTGCTATCACTGAGATAAACTCAGGCTGTTACTGGTTCAAGACGGCTGATCTGCTGGAAGTTCTTTTCGACATCAAGCCTGAGAACGCTCAGGGTGAGTATTATCTTACAGACTGCATCGAACTGCTTATTGCAAAGGGCAAAAAGGCTGACGCATTTATTTCTGCAAATCCTCATGTTGCGCTTGGTGCAAATGACAGACGTGGTCTGCTTGCACTCAATGATATCGCAAGATATGAGATAATAGGAAAGTGGCTTGACGAGGGTATCGAGTTCTGCTGCACAGACGGTGTTTCTATCGGAAACAATGTTACTATCGGTCATGGAACAAAGATACACAGCGGAGTTATACTTAGAGGAAACACCACTATCGGCGAGAACTGCAATATCGGCAACAACTGCATAATAGAGAACACAACTGTAGGAAACGGCGTAAACCTCAACAACGTTCAGGCTTACGAGTCTGTTATCGAGGACGACGTTAAGATAGGACCTTATGTTCAGCTCAGACCTAATTCACACATCAAGAAGGGTGCGAAGATAGGTGACTTTGTGGAGATAAAGAACTCCACTATCGGCGAATACACAGCGGTGGCACATCTTACATACATCGGCGATTCTGACGTCGGTTCAAATGTAAACTTCGGCTGCGGCGTTGTAACAGTAAACTACAACGGCGACAAGAAGTTCAGAACTGTTATCGAGGACAATGCTTTCATCGGCTGCAACACAAACCTTGTTGCACCTGTAAGAGTCGGCAAGGGTGCATACACAGCGGCAGGCTCTACTATCACAACTGATATCCCTGACAACGCACTTGCTATCGAGCGTGGCAGAGAAACTATCAAAGAGGGCTACGCTGAGAAGAAGCTCAAGGCGAGAACAGAAAAGTTCGAGGCTATCCACGGCAAGTCTGAGGAGAAGTAAGAGCGGATATTAGCTTTGAGTGTGAACGAACAGCCACTTGCTTTTGCTTTCTGCTAATTTTATTCATTTTTCGTTTGACAAACAAAATCTCATATGCTATAATAAAGCCGACAGTAAAATGTCGGCTTTTGTTTATACCCCGTCTTGCATAAAGACGGGGTTATTGTGCGTGGATAGAATAAGCTGTCGGGGCTGACATATTATAAAAGATAGGAGAATTTACAATGGATATATTTGAGAAATTAAAGAAATTGTCTGCCGAGAGGGAAACGGCTATGGGCAAGCCTGAGTATATTATCGTGGGGCTTGGCAATCCCGGCGTGGCTTATGAGAATACTCGCCATAACGCAGGCTTTCTTGCGGTGGCGGCTATGGAAAAGAAATACGGCTTTTCGGTGAATACACATAAGTTCAAGGCTCTTGTGGGACGTGCCGTTATAGGTGGAAAAAGCTGTCTTGTCATGAAGCCTGAAACTTTCATGAACAATAGCGGTGAGGCTGTCAGCGACGCTATGGACTTTTATGATATACCGCTTGAAAATGTTGTCGTGGTCTATGACGATATTTCACTTGACGTGGGCAAAATGAGGATACGCAGAAACGGTTCGGCTGGGGGTCATAACGGCATAAAAAGCATTATCGCACTGTGTGGCGGTCAGGATTTCCCAAGGGTAAAAATAGGCGTGGGCAAAAAGCCTCATCCTGATTACAACTTGGCTGACTGGGTGCTTTCAAGATTCACTGACGAGGAAATGAAAAAGCTTTCTGATGTGGATAAAAACACCTGCGAGGCTGTGGAGCTTATGGTGCAGGGCAAGATAAACGAGGCTATGAACAAGTTCAATTAGGGACAATTTTTGACCGACATATTGATAAAGACAAATATCGGGACGTCGAGGGCGCCGTCCCCTACAGTTATATTGTTATTAAAACTTTTTTTCGGAGAACAGCAAGATGAATATTTTTTACGAAATGGCGAGCCGTCTTGGCTTTTATAAAGATGTGAAAAACTGCCTGCTCAAAGGGTTTACTCCTTGTGCGGTCACTGGCGTTTCAAATATACACAAGGCTCAGACCGCAATGGCTCTCAGCAGGCTTTCCCCTTGCCTTGTTATATGCGACGACGAAGCGTCTGCCATTAGAATGACAGGGGATATAAACGAAATGGCTGGGGAACAGCTTGCCTGCGTTTTTCCTGCAAAAGACCTGAACTTTGCATACATGGAGGGCGTTTCAAGAGAATATGAGCATAAAAGGCTGGAAGCTCTTTCTCTTATCACTCAGGGCAAATGCAAGATAATCGCCGCAAGTATGGAAGCTTGCTTGCAGGGAACTATTCCGCAGGATAAGCTGAAAGAGTTTTCCTTTGAGGTAAAAACAGGGGGCGAACTGAGTCTTGAGGAGCTTACGAACAAGCTGCTTGCAGGCGGATATACAAGAACAGATCAGGTGGAGGGTCAGGCGCAGTTTTCTGTGAGAGGCTCTATCGCCGATATTTTCCCTGTGCAGGAGTCACGTCCTGTGAGAATAGAGCTTTGGGGCGACGAGGTTGACTCTATATCATATTTTGACCCCGAAAGCCAAAGACGTACCGACCCAATAGACGAGATAGCGGTTTTCCCTGCCTTGGAGATAATTTTCCCTGACACTGATGACCTTGTGACAAAGCTTGAAGCCTTGTCGAAGTCTGTTCGTGGAAGCCGTACCGATAAGATAAGAACGAATATTTCAAGGGATATAGAAACGGCTCAGAGCGGTATCACCCTCACTAATCTTGATAAGTATTATACTGTGTGCTATGACAAGCTCACAACTATTTTTGACTATTTTCAAAGCGGTGTTTGCCTTGTGTCGGAGTATACTAACTGTATCGAAAAGGGCAAGGCGGCTCTTGCTCAGCTTTCGGAGGATATGAAGCTTCTTTATGAGGACGGCATACTGTTCAGAAAGCTGGAGGGCTTTTATCTTGATATACCACAAGCGGAACTAAAAATAACACAAATGAAGTCGGTGTTTCTTGACAGCTTTATGCGCTCTAACAACGGCGTGAAGTTCAAAAAGCTTATCAATACCGACTGCCGACAAACGGCGGCTTGGGGCGGTAATATCATCAATCTTGAAGAAGAACTGAAAAATCTCTGCTCTCAGGGGTATTGCACTGTTGTGCTGGCAGGCTCGGAAAAGACGCTTCCTATTATAAATAAAGACCTTAATGATGCTGGCATCTCTGCGGAGATCCTCACTGAGGACAGCGAGATAATAAAGGGTAAGGTATACCTGCGCACGGGCTGTCTGTCAGGTGGCTTTGATTATCCTGACATAGGCTGTGCGGCTATCACTCAGATGAAAGCCATGAGTGCAAAGAAGAGAAAATCCCGTCACAAGGCAGGAGAAGAGATAAAAAGCCTTTCGGATATACAGACAGGCGACCTTGTTGTTCATGCTATGTACGGCATAGGCAGATTTTCAGGAATAAAAAATATAGAAACGAACGGCGTAACAAAGGATTATATCACAATAAAATATGCAGGTACGGACGTGCTTTATGTGCCTGTTACTCAGCTTGACCTTGTGTCAAGATATATAGGTCCTAGAGATGACGGGGCAGTGAAGCTCAATAAGCTCAACTCTATGGAGTGGACAAAGACACGAAACAAGGTAAAGTCTGCCGTAAAGGATATGGCGGAGGAGCTTACAAAGCTTTATGCTCAAAGACAAATGGCAAAGGGTTTTGCTTTTTCCCCTGACAACGATTGGCAGGCGGATTTTGAGGAGCGTTTCGATTATCAGGAAACCGACGATCAGTTAAGATCTATACAGGAGATAAAGTCAGATATGGAAAAGCCGTCCCCAATGGACAGACTTCTCTGCGGAGATGTGGGCTTCGGCAAAACGGAGGTGGCTCTCCGTGCGGCGTTCAAGTGTATGCTTGATAACAAGCAGGTGGCTATACTTGTGCCAACAACTGTTCTTGCATGGCAGCATTATCAGACGGCGATAAAAAGATTTGAGCATTTCCCGGTGAAGGTGGAGCTTTTGTCGAGATTTAGAAAACCAAAGGAGCAACAGCAGATAATAAGAGAGCTTAACCGTGGCACTATCGACCTTATCATAGGCACGCACAGGCTTGTGCAGAAAGACGTTAAGTTCAAGGACTTGGGCCTTGTTATCATAGACGAGGAACAGCGTTTTGGTGTTGCCCATAAGGAAAAGTTCAAGGAAACTTTCAAGGGTGTTGATGTGCTTACACTTTCGGCTACCCCGATACCAAGAACGCTTAACATGGCAATGAGCGGTATCAGAGATATGTCGGTCATAGAGGAGCCGCCTATGGACAGACACCCTGTTCAGACCTATGTTATAGAGCATAATATGGGCGTTATAGCGCAGGCAATAAGCAAGGAGCTGCGACGTGGCGGTCAGGTGTATTATATCCACAACAGGGTGGAAACTATCATGATGACCGCAAATAAGCTTCAGGAAATGCTCCCTGACGCAAGGATAGCGTTCGCACACGGACAAATGCCCGAGGAGGAGCTGTCGGAAATATGGCGGCAGCTTTGCGACAGAGAAATAGATATACTGGTCTGCACCACCATAATCGAAACGGGTGTTGACGTGCCGAATGTAAATACACTTATAATAGAGGACGCTGACAGATTAGGCCTTTCACAGCTCTATCAGCTCCGTGGACGTGTGGGAAGATCAAACCGCCGTGCTTTTGCGTACTTCACTTTCAGACGTGGCAAGGTACTCACTGAGGTAGCGGCAAAAAGGCTTGATGCAATAAGAGAGTTCACACAGTTCGGCTCAGGCTTCAGGATAGCATTGCGTGACCTTGAAATAAGAGGTGCAGGCTCTATACTCAGCGGTAAACAGCATGGTCATATGGAGGCAGTAGGCTATGATATGTACCTGAGATTGCTCAATGAGGCTATAGCTGAACAAAAGGGAGAGGCTCTGCCACCGTCACCTGAGGATTGTTTGGTGGATATATCCATAGACGCATTTATACCTGACCATTATATAGAAAATCTGTCACAGAGGATAGATTGCTATAGGAAGATAGCTTCCATAGGCAATGAGGAGGATTCCAGGGACGTTATCGACGAGCTTATAGATAGATACGGCGACCCACCGAAATCGGTGCTGGGATTGGTGAACGTTGCAATTACGAGAAATACTGCTTCAAAGCTTGGCATAAAAGAAATAACACAAAGAGGGGATAAGGTGCTGTTCTTTGTGAAAACCGCAGAGGTGGAGCAGATACAAGCGTTGTATGGAGCATATAAGAATAGGATCAGGTTTTTTGACGGAGAGAAACCGTATTTTGCAGTGACATTGGAGAAAAAGCAGAAAGCGGCAGAATTAATGGCGGAAACGGTAAGATTAATGAGGAATGAGGAGTGAGGAATGGCGGAGCCATACCGAGTAAATCATTAACACAAAGCAGAGGAAACACCGAGCAAAGTGACAACTGAGCGACGCTCAGCTGTCACTTTTTGTATTAAAGGAACAA